>JADZCS010000212.1 GCA_020851435.1 Gammaproteobacteria bacterium
ACCCAGTCGAGCGCGTAGTGGGCGCCCGTCGTGTAGAGCTCGAGGCTCTCCAGCGAGGTGAGCAGCTTGGGCACGGCCATCTGCAGCAGCGGGTCCGCAAACTCGAGGTTCTGCGTGTATTCCGCCATCGCCAGGGCGAGCTTGTAGTTGTCCCGGCCGGAGAAGAACAGCACCCGGGCGTTGTTGAAGTAGCCGCCGAGCTTCTGCTGCACCTGGCGCAGCGCCCACTCCTGCAGGATGTCGCGCAGTCGGTCGCCGGTCGTGACCGCGACGGTCGGCGTGCCACCTTCCAGCGGGGCGTCGTCCTTCGTGAGGCCGATGCCGATGGCGGCGGCACGGTCCTGCCAGCTCGCCACCAGGCGCGCGGCCCTCGCCCTGCTGCCGTTCGCGCCGACGCGCAGGACCTTGAAGCGCTGGCCCATGAAGCGGGCGTCGAGCTCGAAGTCCTCCTCGCCCGCTCCCATGCTGATTCCGACGACGGTTTTCATGCTGAGTCACCCAGCCGACGCGGACGTCCGCATCCCTGCCTGAAGTACGTGATTGTACGACGCCGCTGCCGCAAGCCTCGCTATCCCGACAGGGTGGCCCTGGTGCAAGCTTGTCGCATCGCGGAAAACCGGAAGGGCACGACAATGATTGAGATGCCGGCGATCGTGGGAGACACGGTTCGTTCCATCGGGCTTGCGACGGCCATGCGGGCCGCGGGCGTCGTGACCGGCGTGCTGCCGATTCCCCAGCCCCTGCTGCTGGTCGGGCCCGGCTCGAGCCGGCGCCTGGGCGAGGCGCTCGCGGGTTTCGGCCACCGCAGGATCATGATCGTGACCGACAAGGTCATCGTGGCGAAGCGCCTGCACGAGGGCCTCGTCAAGGCGCTCACGGCGGGCGGCGTCGCCCACGTGCTGTTCGACGAGATCGGCGCGGACGCACCGATCCCCGACGTCGAGCGTGGCATCGCGGCCTACAAGAAGGCGAAGTGCGACGCCATCGTCGCCATCGGCGGCGGCTCGCCCATGGACGCCGCCAAGGCGATCGCCTCTTCGGTCGCCAACCGCAAGCATCCCAGCCTGCTGGTCGGCTACTTCAAGGGCCTGCGGGCGCCGGAACCCCTCTATGCGGTGCCGACCACGGCCGGTACCGGATCCGAGGTGACGGTTGCCGCCGTGCTGTCGGATCCCGCGACGGGCAGGAAACTGGTGATCGCCGATACGCGGCTGGTCCCGAAAATGGCCGCGCTGGACCCCGCCCTGATGACCGGCCTGCCGCCCCACATCACGGCGGCCACCGGCATCGACGCCCTCACCCACGCCGTCGAGGCGTTCATCGGCCAGTGGGCCACGGACCAGAGCGATCGCATGGCTCTCGCCGCCGTCGGCCTGATCTATCGCCACCTCCGCGAGGCCTACGCGCATGGCGGCAACCTCGAGGCGCGCGAGCAGATGGCGCTGGCGTCGACCTATGCGGGGCTGGCCTTCACGCGCGCCAACGTGGGCTATGTCCACGCCATCGCGCACCAGCTGGGCGGCAAGTACCACGTCCACCACGGGCTCGCGAACGCGATCCTGCTCCCGCCCGTGTTGAAGTTCCTGAGCCCTGCCGTGCCCAGGCGGCTCGCGCTGCTGGCGGTGCGGGCCGGCATCGGCAAGCCGTCCGATACCGCAGCGGTGCTGGCGAAGAAGTTCATCGCGTCGATCGAGGTGCTCAACAAGGACCTGGGAATCCCCGCAACGGTGGAAGCGCTGCGGGAGGACGACATCCCCGAGCTGGCGAAGGCTGCCTGCTGGGAGGCCGACACCAACTATCCGGTGCCGCGCTACATGTCCCCGAAGACCTGCGAGGGCATCCTGCGCCAGGTGCTGCCCGCGACTGCGCCCAAAGCCACCCGCAAGGGCGGCAAGCGGGCGGTCTAGCCGTGGTCGATGAACCCGGACAGACTCCCTATGAACGCGCCGGCGGCGCAGACGTCGTGCGCCGCCTCGTCGACCGCTTCTACGACCTCATGGAGTCGGACCCGGCCGTGGCGCCGCTGCGCGCCATGCACGCGCAGGACCTCGGCCCGATGCGCGAGAAGCTCGGCGACTTCCTGATCGGCTGGCTTGGCGGCCCGCCCCTGTATTTCGAGCGCGAGGACTCGCGTTGCATGGGCTCGACCCACCGGCCGTTCGCCATCGACAACGCGATCCGCGAGCAGTGGCTGTCCTGCATGCATCGCGCGCTCGACGAGTCGGGCATCGCGGACGACCTCCAGCGGCAGATCCGCAATGCGCTGGGCCAGATGACGGAAGCCATGCGGAATCGCTGAGTTATAGTGGCGGTCATGTGGCGCCACCTGCCCAACGCGCTGAGCATCACCCGCATCGCCGCGGCACCCGTGCTGGTCGTACTGGCCGCGACCGGCCACGAACAGTACTTCACCTGGGTCCTCGTTCCGGCGCTGCTCACCGACACCGCCGACGGACTGGTCGCACGCCTGTTCCACCTGGAGTCCCAGCTCGGGGCGCTGCTCGACTCGGTCGCCGATACGCTGCTGCTGTTCACGTCGCTGTACGGCATCTGGGTGTTCCATCCCTACGTCGTCACGGAGCACAGCCTCGCCTGCGGGCTGGTGGTCGGGGCCTGGCTCGTCGAGAGCGTGGCGGCGCTGCTTCGCTATGGACGCCTGTCGAGTTTTCACACCTACCTGGCAAAGATCGCCGGCTACCTGCTGGGCATTTTCATCGGCGTGCTGTTCGTCTTCGGCTTCCAGGCCTGGTTGCTGTACCTCGCCGTCGCCGTGAGCGTCGTCGGTAACTGCGAGGAACTGGTGCTGCTGGCGCTGCTGCCGAAGTGGCGCCCGGACGTCCGCGGCGTCTGGTGGGTGCTTCGCTCGCGGAACCGCGGAACGCCACCGTGAGGTGGCTCGCGATCGCCAACCCTGCCGCGGGCCGCAGGCAGGATGCGCATCGCCTGCTCAAGCGAATGCCGCATGTCGACGGCCAGCGTCCCGAGGTCGCGTTCACGGACGCGCCTGGCCACGGCACCCGCCTCGCGCGTGAGGCTGGCGGCTTCGATGGCATCATCGTCATCGGCGGCGACGGCACGATCGGCGAAGTACTGCATGGCATGGACCTCGACCGCCAGCACCTGGCCGTCCTGCCGGCCGGCCATGGCAACTGCCTGGCCCGTGACCTTGGCGTGGGCCACCCGCAACGCGCGCTGGACTCGTTGAACCGCAATGCCTACCGTCCGCTGGACCTCATGGAGGCCGATATCGGCTTTGCGGATGGCCGCAGCGAACGGCGCCTGTGCGCCAGCACGCTGGCGGTCGGGTACGTCGCAGATGTCGTGACCCTGGGCCGGCACAAGCTGCCCGCGCTCGGTCGCGCGGCCTATGCCGCCGCCGCGATGCTGGTGGTGCCGGAATCCTTCGGTGCCCGCCTCGCAGGGTCCGTCGACGCCGGACGATCGCGGCGCTACACGGGCATCGTGATCAACAACACCGCCCACCTCGCCAATTTCCGCGGCCTGCCCGACGCCAGCGTGCACGATGGCCTGCTCGACATCATGGAGCAGGGCTACGGCTGGCCACGCCAGCTGATGCACAACCTCGCCGTGCTGGCGGGCAGCCGCGCGCTCGGGCCGCTCAGGCTACGGCAGGCAAGCGATGAACATCTCGCGCTCGACCAGCCCTGCACGCTCATGGCGGACGGCGAACTGCTGCCTGGCGTCACGCGATTGCGCGTCACCTGCAGGCAGGGCGCCGTCAGCTGCATGGTCGGCCCGCAGTGATCGCCGGGATCGTCAGCGTTACGCTGCCGGGCTTTGCCATCGGCGCAGCCGTGATGGCGCTCGCGAACCGGAACGCCACGCCGGACACCGCTCGCGCGCGTTGGCTCAAGCTGGTGGTGTTCTTCTTCATCGTGCACCTGGTGCTGGGCGTCGCGGCCGCCGGACAGCCGTGGGTGACGTGGCTGCTCGTGGCCATCCTCGGCGCCGCAGCACTGGAATTGTGGCGGGCCTGGCAGCGCATTGACTCCCCGCGCCCGTGGCGGGTCTGGGCGGTGTTCCTGGCAGTGGCCGCGTCGACGCTGTGGACCGGGTCGCAGCTGCCGCCGTCGGCCTTCGCGTTCCTGTTCATCGTGACCGCCACCTGCGATGGTTTCAGCCAGGTGGTCGGACAGTGGCTTGGCCGGACCCCGCTGGCACCGCGCCTGAGCCCCGGTAAGACCGTTGGTGGCCTGCTGGGCGGCCTGTTCGCGGCGGCGGCTGTGGCCGTGCTCACACGCGACCTGCTGCACGCCACCGCCGTGACGGCCGCCGCCGTCGGCATCGGCACCGGACTGGCAGGTCTCGCAGGCGACCTCGCTGCGTCCTGGGTCAAGCGCCGCGCCGGCATCAAGGACTATTCCGCCGCCTTGCCTGGCCAGGGGGGCTTCCTCGATCGCTTCGACAGCCTGCTCGGCGCACTCACGGTGACAGGCAGCATCTTGCTCGCATTGCCCTGAGCGACGGCGCCCTGCATCCTATGCCGCCTGACCGTTGGCACAGAGTCGGAGCAATCCATGAGCCGCAAGACCCGCAGGAACCAGCCGGATCCCGGCGCGCCGCAGTCGCAGCAGGCGATCGAGGCCGGAATACGCCGCCGCACGAGGCTGCTCATGATCTTCGGCGCCGCACTGCTGCTGGTGATCGGCGCAGGAATCTTCTGGTCCCAGTGGGACAGCGGCGGTTCACCGGAACCTGACGACACCGCCGCCAGGATGGCCGCAGCCGCGAGCATCGGCGCCCCGACGCTCGGCGACGAGGGCGCGAAGGTCCACATCGTCGAGTTCATCGATCCGGCCTGCGAAACCTGCGCCGCCTTCTTCCCGAAGGTGAAGGAGCTGCTAGCCGCCAACCCCGGCAGGATCCGCGTGTCGATCCGCCACCTGGCCTTCCACACGGGCGCCGACTATGCCGTCAGGGTGCTCGAAGCCAGCCGCAGGCAGGGCAAGTACTGGCAGACGCTGGAGGCGCTGCTGGGGTCGCAGTCGCAGTGGGCCGTGAACCACAGCGTCCAGCAGGAACTGGTCCTGCCGGCGATCGCGCACGTGGGCCTGGACATCGAGCGGCTCGAGGCCGACATGAATGCGCCGGAAGTCGCCCAGCGCATGCAGCAGGATCGCGGCGATGCCGTGACGTTGAAGGTCACGGCCACGCCGGAGTACTACGTGAACGGCCGCCCGCTGCCGAGCTTCGGGCTCGAGCAGCTGCAGAACCTCGTCCGTGAGGAGCTGGAAAAGGCCTACTGAGCGCGGCCGCGCTGACTAGCGGATCAGCCCTTCGCGGCGCAGCCGCTCACCGATCGGGGTGGTGATCGCCAGCATGGCGTCGGCGCGCGACTGGAGGTCGTGAGCCTTGGTTTCCAGCGTGTACACCAGTGTAGCGCCGCCAGTCTCGAACAACCGGCTCGTGACGTTGACCTCGCCAGAGGCCACCATGATCGAGGGCGTGGCCACGAAATCGGCATAGACCACGGGGATTCCATAGGCGCCGTAGGCGCCATAGGCGCCGTAGAAGCCGCCATAACCGATGTCGGTGGCCTTGTAGGCGCCGCTGCCGCGCGTGTCCCTGCTGCCACCTTCCTTCGCCTCGATCTTGCCGGTGCCCGCCACCAGGAAGGTCGCGAGCACGGCATCGGCACGCTGCGCGACAGCGGCCTGTTCGACGCCTTCGCGGGTCAGGGGCTCGCGCTGGGCCATCGCGTCGCAGCTGGTGATCGCCGCCGTCGACTCGCTCTTGATCTGCGCGGCCATGAAGCTCTCGAACGTGCAGCGCTGGTTGAGGTCGGGGCTGACGCCGACTATCAGGACCCTGCTGAACGACTGCTTGCGTGAGGCGCCTTCCTTCCATTCGCCCGACACGCGGGCCTGCGGCTGGGCACAGCCCGCGAGCAGAGTCACGGCGAGCAGCATCGAGCCGACGGCCGCGCCGCGAATGTGCCGATCACCGGGATTCAAGGTCTTCACTGTGCACTCCGTGACGCAAGGCGCCTGCAATTTTCCTGTCTGCGTAGCATACGCGCTGGGCGGGTTATCGCGCGATGCCCACCTGCGCCGCGAGTTCCTGCGCGTCGGGGTCCGCCGGGTATGCAGCGATGAACCGCCGCACGACGTCCCGCGTCGCATCGAAACGGCCGGCCTGCATGTGGAACGAGGCCAGCGCCAGCAGCATATCGTGGTCGTTTGGCCAGCGCGCCAGGGCCTGCTCGAGCAGCTTCACCGCGTCGGCGACACGGCCGGTCGAATGCAGCGCCACGGCATAGACGTAGGTGTAGCGCGCCGAATCGGGCTCCAGCTCGGTGGCCCGCTTCAGCGAGCGCATGGCGGAATCGGTCTCGCCCATGCGCACGCGGGCCAGGCCCAGCGAGTGATGCAGCGCGGCGCTGTCCGGGACCCTCGCGAGACCGCGCTCCAGCGTGGCCACCGCCTCCGCGTCGCTGCCCACCGCCCGCAGCGCATCGGCCGCATTCACATAGGCTGGCACGAACGCCGGGTCGAGGCGCATCGCTCGAACGAACGCGTCCAGGGCTTCGCGCTGCCGCCCGAGGCCCGCCTCGAAGCCACCCAGCGCGACGTTGGCCTCCGGACGATCGGCGTTGTGGCGCAACGTGGCGGCATACTCGTCGGCCGCCCGTTGCCAGGCCGGCTGCAGGTCCGCCGTGAGCGAGGCCTGCGAACCAGCGAGCGCCCTGGCGGCCTCGATGCGGATCGCGCGTCGTGCGTCGCTGAGCAAGGGTCCCAGTGCCGCCGGACGCGCGGCCAGCGGCAGGGCATCGGCCAGGCGCGCAGCGACCAGGCGCACGAGCGGCTCGGGATCCCGGGCCGCGCGACCCGCCAGGCCTGGATCGAACCGGCCATGGCGCGCGAGCCGCTCCAGCGCCGAGGCGCGCACGATGGCCGGCTGCGCGGCGTCGAATCCGATCTTGGGGAGTTCGTCGAGCGCCTTCGGGTCTCCGGCTTCCGCGGCATGGAATACCCCGGCAAACGACTGAATCCCGCGCGCGTCGCGGCCCAGCCATTCCCGCACGGCCGCCGCCGACCACGCCGTGCCGCGGTCCGCGTGACAGTTGTCGCAGGCATTGGGCACGCCGAGGGTGAGGGTCTCGTCCGGCCGCGGCACCCGCATGGAATGGTCGCGGCGCGGATCGACGACCATGTAGGTGTTCCGCGGCAGGTGGCAGTCCGCGCACAGTGCGCCGGCCGAGCCCGGCGCGTGATGGTGGTGCGACTGCGCGTCGTACTTGGATGGCAAGTGGCACTGCGCACACACGACGTTGCCCGGCGCGCGCAACTTCTGCGTGTGCGGGTCGTGGCAGTCGCTGCAGGTCACGCCGGCTGCGTGCATGCGGCTCTGCAGCCACGAACCCCAGATGAAGACTTCGTCCCACTGCTGGCCATCGTCATGGTAGAGGCCCGGCGTCAGGAACGACGGCAGATAGTGGTCGAGGAACGGGCGGCCAGGCTGATAGCCCTCCGCGATCTGGGCACGGCGCGCGTGGCACTGCGCGCACACCTCGACCTCGCGCTCGCTGGTCCGCGCGACGCTGCGCCGGGGCTTGCCCGTTGCGGGGTCCTGCATCCAGGTCACGCCACGACGCTCGTCCAGCGCGACGGTCAGGCCCATCGCCGGGTCATCGCCCTTCTCGTTCGCCCATGCGAGGTGCGCGGAGCCCGGGCCGTGACAGGACTCGCAACCGACCGAGACTTCCGCATAGGTGGTCTTGAAGGAATCAGTGGCGGCGTCATAGTTCTTTCGAACATCGGTCGAGTGGCAGTCCGCGCACATGTAGTTCCAGTTCTGCGCGGCCTTCGTCCAGTGCAGCTCGTCGCGATGATCGATGCGCTCATCGGGGTACAGGCGGAACCAGCGCTGCCCGCCCGCCTCCTTCGGCTTGCTGTTCCAGGCCAGGGAGACCGCCTGCAGCCTTCCGCCGGGAAGCTCGACAAGGTACTGCTGCAGGGGCGAGACGCCGAAGGTGTACTTGACCTCGAAGTCCGCCAGCTTGCCGTCGGGACCGTCGGTGCGGATGAAGTAGCGTCCGTCGCGACGGAAGAAACTGCTGGTCACGCCCTCGCGCGAGAACTTCGCGTCGTCGAAGTTTCCGAGCACGGTCTGCGCGGTCGCATGCTGCATGGCGACTACATGCTGAGAGGCGCGCCAGGCCTGGGTCTGGCCGGCATGGCAGGAGGCGCACTGGCCGCTGCCCACGAACGTGGCAGCCACGGCCGCCGTGCCTCTCGCGGTCGCGGGGACGTCCTTTGCGTACCGGGACATCCAGTAGCCGCCGCCGATCGCCAGCAGCAGCACGACGACCGCGAATCCTGCCAGGGGACGTCCCGCTCGCATGCCTGCCCTCCACCTGCCGCTATCGGACTGTGCCAAATGATACGGGCCGCACCCGCTGCCAGCGAGTGCGGCCCGTTGCGGTCTAGAATGATGTTACTGCTTCGAGCTGCTCGAGACAGATTCCATCACGCGATCGAGATTGAAGCTGCCCGGCTTCTGGCGCGGCGGGAAGTCACGGAAGCTCTGCAGCCACTGGGCGACGTAGCCGCCGGCGGGAGCGATGACGAACATGTGCTCGAGGTACCAGCGCTGGTAGCCGATGGCGTTCTCGTGGTCGGCGCGCTCGAACGGATCCATGCGCAGGTTCGTGATCGTCGGGGCGCGCAGGGCCGTGAAGGGCTGCTGCCAGACCTTGAGGCCTTCCGCCTCCTGCTTCAGGAAGGTGATCTTCCAGTTCTCGTAGCGCAGGGCGGCAACGCTGCCGTCGTCGGTCCAGTAGATGAACTCCTTGCGCGGCCAGGCAGCCTCGCCGCGGAGCGCGGGACCGAGGTCGTAGCCGTCGAGGTGCACCTTGTACGTGGTCTTGCCGATCTTGCGGCCCTTCAGCAGGTCTTCCTTGGCAGTCTTGTCGCCAGCGGCGGCCACCAGGGTCGACAGCATGTCTTCGTGCGCGCCGATCTCGTTGATCACGGTGCCCGGCTTGATGACGCCCGGCCAGCGGATCATCGTCGGGACGCGGTAGCCGCCCTCCCAGTTCGTGTTCTTCTCGCCGCGGAACATCGTCGTGCCGCCATCGGGCCACGTGAAGGTCTCGGCGCCGTTGTCGGTCGAGTACATCACGATGGTGTTGTCCTCGAGGCCGAGGGCCTTGAGCCTGGCCAGCACCTGCCCGACGTGGCCGTCATGCTCGACCATGCCGTCGGCATAGGTGCCCAGGCCGGTCTTGCCTTCGGACTCAGGCTTGAGGTGCGTGAAGATGTGCATGCGCGTGGAGTTCCACCACAGGAAGAACGGCTTGTCCGCCTTCGCGGCGCGCTCCATGAAGTCGAGCGCCTTGGCGGTTACTTCCTCGTCGATCGTCTCCATGCGCTTCCTGGTCAGCGGCCCGGTGTCGGTGATGCGACCGTCGGCGAAGCTGTGGATGACGCCGCGCGGGCCGAACTTCTTCTTGAACTCAGGGTTCTTCGGGTAGTCGGCGTTTTCCGGCTCTTCCTCAGCGTTGAGGTGATAGAGGTTGCCGAAGAACTCGTCGAAGCCGTTCGCAGTCGGCAGCATCTCGTCGCGGTCGCCGAGGTGGTTCTTGCCGAACTGGCCCGTGACGTAGCCCTGCGCACGAAGCAGCGTGGCGATCGTCGGATCCGCCTGCTTCATGCCCTCGGGAGCGCCGGGCAGACCGACCTTGGTCAGGCCCGTGCGGATGGGCGACTGGCCCGTCACGAATGCCGCGCGGCCGGCGGTGCAGCTCTGCTGGCCGTACCAGTCGGTGAACAGAGCGCCCTGCTGGGCGATGCTGTCGTTGTTGGGGGTGCGGTAGCCCATCACGCCCTGGTTGTAGGCGCTGATGTTGAAGCCGCCGATGTCGTCACCCCAGATGACCAGGATGTTCGGCTTTTTGGCCGGCGCTGCGGCTTGGGCCTGCGCCACGCCCACGGGCGCCGCCACAACGGCCAGGACCACCGCACTCAGCAGGCTGATTAACCCAGATTTCACGGGCATACGCCCCTCCCAGCATGGATTGTTATCGGGCACGGCACCCTCGCCGACCTGCGGCGCTGGAGCGGCGGGTAATCTGCCAATTTTGCCGGAATGCGTCCAATGCATATTGGATATTGCTTGTATATCATTAACGCATGGCCATCGAACTCCAGCAGCTTCGCCAGCTCATCGCGCTCGCGGAGCACCGCAGCTTCGTGCGGGCCGCAGCGGTGCTGCACATGAGCCAGCCCGCGCTGTCGCGCAGCATCCAGAACATCGAGCGGCGCTTCGGCAGCGAACTGTTCGCGCGCACCAGCGCGGGAGTGACCCCGACCGACCTGGGGCGGCTCTACATCGAGCGGTCCCGCGACCTGCTGCGCATGGCGGAAGACCTCGAGCGCGACGTCGCGCATCACGGCGCCCTGCGGACCGGGCGCGTGACCGTCGGCGGCGGGCCCTTCACGTCGGAATCGCTGCTGGGCCGCGCCGCGGCCCGGTTCGCCGAGCACTTTCCGGGCGTGAGCGTGCAGGTGCACGCCCGGAACTGGGACGAGCTGCTGCGCCAGCTGCGCAGCCGCGAACTCGACTTCTTCGTCGCGGAGACCAGCACCCTGCACCGCGAACCAGACCTGGAACTCGTGCGCATGGGGTCCTCGCATGCGGGCTATTTCGTGGCGCGTGCCGGGCACCCGCTCGCCGGACGCCGCGGCATCCAGGCCGCCGACGTGTTCGCCTGGCCTTTCGTAGCGCCCGGGCGCATCCCGCCGCGCGTGCTGGACCCGCTGCTGGCAGTCCAGCGCAGCGCAAGCCCGCGTGGACAGCTGCCACGAGCGTTTCCAGCCATCGAGTGCAGCGCCCTGGCGCCGCTGAAACGCATCCTCGCGAACTCCGACGCGATCTCGGCCTCGATACTGTCGTGCGTCTCGACGGAACTCGAGAGCGGCACGTTTGCGCTGCTGGGCACCGAGCCCTGGTTGCACCTGGAGTACGGCGTCGTCAGCCTCAAGGACCGCCCGGCCACCCAGGCTGCGGAAAAATTCAGGGAATTCGTCATGGAAGCCGAAGTCGAGGCCTGCGCCGAGGAAGAGCGCCTCGTCGAGCGCTTCGCGCCGCGCTGACCCGCCTTTTCGGGTTTGCTTTCGGCTCTTACCGACGAGGCTGCGGCGATTGAGGCCCTATGACGGGTACCAGCGCCGGGCCGGACGCCTAATCGTCGTTGCCGCGCCCGCACGTGTGTACGGAAACTTCAAGAATAATCGGGAGATATCTATGAATCGCATGCTCAAGAGCGCCCTCGCGGCAGCCGTTATGCTGCCCACGGTGGCATTTGCGGCCGACGCGCCGCCGAGCGCGGCCTGCTACGACATCAAGTACAGCATCGAATTCCTGAACCAGTTCCCGATGGCGCCGGCGATCTGCCAGGGCGTGGTCGAGAACAACGGCGTGAAGTACGCCCGCCTCACCGCAGCCGTGACCGGGAAGGAAGGCAAGACGGTCTCGCTGGGCTTCAAGAACGTGTTCGGCACGCAGATCCTCGAGCTCGACTTCGAGCCGGCCGACGGTTCGAAGCTGACCATGGACGGCAAGTCGGTGTTCTGGAAGGACGTCAAGCCTGGTGACACCGTCAGCCTCTACCTGCCGGAGCGCTCGCTGGGCGTAGTTGACCGTCCGAACACAGACGGCGTCTCGACGCCGATCCAGTTCAGGAGCAAGGCCAGGAA
Organism: Gammaproteobacteria bacterium; assembly: GCA_020851435.1. Lineage (GTDB taxonomy): Bacteria > Pseudomonadota > Gammaproteobacteria > Steroidobacterales > Steroidobacteraceae > JADZCS01. The sequence continues at coordinate 11,721 of JADZCS010000212.1, forward strand.
GTAAGCACCTGTCGGCGGCGGGGCACCGAGTGGTGCCCTGCCGATTCGACCATGCGACATTCCCCCACCCGCCTCGCCCTCCGTTTCGGTGCGGCGTTGATGGCCGTTGTTGTGCTGGCAGATGCCAGCGCAGGTGAACGTGCCTCACTGCGCGATCCCGCGGATGGCTGGCTGGATCTCAGCGCGACCCTCGACACCGCCTACGGCTTCGTACCCGTCGTGGCACCGATCACGGAGCCCGCCGTCGGTTACGGTGCGCTGGGCGCCCTCGTGTTCATCGATCGCGAGGAACCAACCCCAGGCCAGCGCTTCACGAGGCCCAACATAGCGACCGTCGGTGGCCTCGCCACGGAGAACGGCACCCAGGGGCTTTTCGCGGCTCACCTCGGGACCTGGCGCGAGGGCCGACTGCGCACGCTGGCAGGCGTGGCGGATGCAGACGTCAATCTCGAGTTCTTTGGCCTGGGCAACAGCGGTGCGCCGGAGGCCGCGAGCCTCGAGTACACGGTTTCGGCCCGTGGCGGCGTGGCGGGCGGCAGCTACCGTACAGGGAGCCTGCCGCTGTGGATCGGGCTGCGGTACGCGCTCGTCAAGACGCACGTGACGCCGGGCGCGCCTGCGCCGGACCGGCCTGAGATCCCGGCCCTGGACGTGGACCTGCGCCTCGGCGGGCTGACGCCGTCGATCTCGCTCGACACGCGCGACAATTTCTTCACGCCGACGCGCGGCTGGTATCTGGACCTGTCGATACCGGTGTTCCGCGAGGCGCTCGGCGGCGACCGGGATTTCGAACTCGTGAATCTCTCGGCCATGTACTACCGGCCGCTCGGCGAATCGCTGTACTTCGGCCTGCGCGGCGCTGCCAGGACCAGTTCCGGGGAAACGCCGTTCTTCATGCGGCCCTTCGTGTCCCTGCGCGGCGTACAAGTGATGCGCTACCAGGGCGAGGACGCCGCCGAGGCCGAAGCCGAACTGCGCTGGCAGTTCAGCCCGCGCTTCAGCGTGATCGGTTTCGGCGGCGCCGGCGTCGCACGCAGTGAACTGGCCGGGCGGACGCGTGAACACAGCGTGGCAGCCGGCGGAGCCGGGTTCCGTTACCTCGTCGCGCGCACCTACGGCCTGCACATGGGCATCGACGTCGCCTGGGGCCCCGACGACCCGGTGTTCTATGTCGTCTTCGGATCGCCGTGGCTGAGGCCCTGAGCCTTGCGCGCCATGCGCTGGCTCAGAAGCGGAAAGTCACGCCGAGCGCCGGACCGTTGAAGTCGATCGACTTGATCGGCCGGCTCTCGCCGAGGTCGTAGTCGAGGTAGCGCCAGACGCCGAGCACCTCCAGGGACTCGAAGCTGTAGCCGAGCCCGAGCCGCGCCTGCAGTGTGAGGTCGGATTCGCCCGCGCCGATGTCCAGGTAATACGGTACGAACCAGTTACGGCTCGCACCGAAGGTCGCGCGTCCCTTGACGCCGACGATCGCGTCCCAGTAGCTGTCCTCGGAATGACTCGAACCCGAACGCCCGGGCAACGGCAGCGACGAGATGTCGCCGTTGAAGGTCCAGCGCAGGTCCTCCTGCAGGTCCAGCAGCCTCGCGCCGGCGAGCAGGTCCAGGGAGAAGTTCTCCTGCGGAATGACGTTGTAGCTGCCCGTCAGCGTCCACAGCCAGCCTGTCAGGTCCGCCTTCAGGTCGGCGCTGACCGAGGCAGGCAGTTCGACTGAACCGATGCTGAAGTCGCGGCTGCCCTTCTGCGATGCACCAAGGTCGAGGTAGATGACATCGGCCGCCGCGCCCCAGCGCCCCTTGCGGGCTTCCAGCGCACCCATGAAGGCCATGTTGATGCTGTCCAGCAGCGCGTCGGTGCTGATCTCGATCGGCGGTGCGCCGCCATCCGTCGGGAACGAGGTTTCGCCGCCCAGGCTGGGCAACCAGAGGTAGAGCGTGGCGCCCCACTGCCATTCGTCCGGCGCGGACTCTGCATGCGCCTGGACCGGCAGCAGCCCGAGCAGGCCGCACAAGGCGACGGCACAGGCAGGGATCGACCCTGCCTCGCGGGAGATTCGTGTCATGGTTCTTGCTTCCCTGTTCCTTCGTTCGTCGGTTCGGCGCTGGTCGGCAGCACCAGTTCACCCTGCGCCTGGAATCGTCTTGCACCAAAGCCAGCACCGTTGAGCTTGCCGCTCAATCGATAGCCGACCTTGTCCGGCGCCTGCCCACCGAACATGCCGATTGCCTGATGCATCATGCGCAGCATCGACACGGTGACCGGCACGCCGATGACGGCCTCGCCGAAGCGAGGCACGCTGCCGCGCGCGTCGCTGACGCCCGTGGCGAAGGTCTTGTCCATGACGTCGAGCCTGAGGTAGACGCCGTCGTAGTCGATGGCTGCATCGTTCGGGTTCTGGACGCGCAGCTTGACCATCATGCGCAGCTCCAGCCCCTCCCCCTTCATCGGCTCGATGCCCACCACGGCCACCTGGATCGGGTCGCTGCGCTGCATGCCGGCGCAGGCTCCGAGCAGCAGCGCAACGATGGCAAGCGATGCAATCCTGGCGGCGACGTGGATGGACATGCCGGCCTTCACTTCTTAGGCGTGGCTTCGACCCTGATCGCCAGCGCCTCGGTGTAGGTGATCTCGACCGTATCGCCCACGCTCACGCCCTCAAGCTTCTCGGGGCGCATGACCTTGATCGTGCGGGTGTTGCCGCGCGGGCCCTTGAAGGTGACGGACGGAACCTTCGGGTCGATCGCCGTGATCAGCACGGTGACCGTCACCTGTCGCGCGACGACGCCGGCCGGCTTGGCGCCAGGCTGCGCTGATCCGACCGCGGCAGCCGCGGCCACGTCCACCGGCTTGCCGCCCTTCTTGACCTCGTAGGCAATGGCTTCCGCATAGTCGACGGTGACCAGGTCACCGGCCTTCAGCTGCGCGAGGTTCTTGACCTCTTCGCCGGCCACAAAAGTGGTTTCCTCGCCGCCCTCCGGCTTGATGGTTACCTCGCGGGTTACCTGGTCCACCTTGATCACGGTGGCGGTGGCGGTATAGGAGGCGACCACGGCCTCACCCTTCGGGGCGGCGGCGGGCGCCTGTGCCAGGGCGGTGCCCGCAAGGCACATGGCCGCGGAAAGGCAGCTGGCTGAGATTGCAGTTCTTAAGGCAGTCATGGTCGATCTCCTGTAGGTCTGGCTTGCGGCATGCCCGAAACAACCAATCTGGGCAATGCCGGCGTCAATTTTGGCAATAGCGCGGTGGCTCGTGACACGCACTTTGCCACAGGCTGTGTCCTGTCGAACGACAACTATCGGGGGCACTCCAGCTCATGCACACCAGGCACCACCGTGCGCTCAGCGCGCTCGGGTGCGCGGTGTCTGCGAGGTCTCAGGGAGTCATTCCGCCTCAGGAAATGTACGGGCGCATATGGCGCGCCCCACGGCTAGACTGCCACACTTCGCGTAGACCCCTCTTCCAGAACCGACCCCGGAGATACCCGCCGTGCTGAACCGAACCCTTGGCAGCCTGATCGCCCTGACGGCCGCCGTCGCCCTGTCCGGCTGTGGCAAGGAAACGCCCGCAACCCCTGCCGCCACCACGCCGGCCCCGGCCGCGAGCATGCCTGGCTCCGAGCCGCACCCGATGCCTGCGGCAGCGACTGCCGTCGACCTCACGGGCATCGCCAAGGCAGACGGCGGCAAGACGATCGCCGAAGTGTTCGCGGGCAAGGCTGAACTGGTTGGCCAGAAGGTCGTCATCCGCGCCAGGGTGGTGAAGGCCAACCCGAACATCATGGGCAAGAACTGGCTGCACGTCCGTGACGGCTCGGGCGCCGAGGGCACGAACGACCTGACCGTGACCACGGGCAGCGCGATGCCGAAGGTCGGCGACACCGTGATCGTCACCGGCCCGGTGGTGCTGAACAAGGACCTCGGGATGGGTTACCAGTACGACGTCATCATCGAAGACGCCACGGTGACCGTGGAAGCCACGGGCACCTGAGGACAGCCTCAGGCGCGATCGAAGCAGCCGACGGTCTCCACGTGCCCGGTGAAGGGCATGAGGTTGAAGGCCGTCAGGCTGCAGAGGCGCAGCCGGCCACCCGCCGTCAGGCGGCTCGTGTCCTCGAGGAACGACTCGAGTCCACAGCTGACGTAAACGAATCTCTGCGGCGGGTGTTCTCGCAGGTGCTCGAGCAGTTCGCGATCCAGCCCCTTGCGCGGCGGATCGGCGATGACCACGTCGGCCCCTGACGCAGCCAGGAAGGCCTCGCCCGCCGGACCCGGCACGACCTGCACCCTTGCGAGGCTGGCAGCGTCCAGGCCGGCGAGGCCCAGCGCCATTCCCTGCAGGGAATGAGGGCTCAGCTCGTTCATGTGCAGCGCCCCAACACGGGGCAACAGCGACAGGCCGATAGCACCCACGCCTGCATAGAACTCCGTCACCCTCGCTCCATCCGGGACCTGCGCGGCCACGTGCTCCACGATGCGCTCGGCGATGTCGAGGTTGTTCTGGCCGAACGCGCCCGGCGGGTAGTGCACCTCGGCGCCGCCGAAGCGCTCGGTCACGCTGTCCGGCCCGCACCAGTTCTGAAATGTTGGACCCAGGATGGTGTTGGTGCGATCGCACTGGGCGTTGAACCACAGGCTGTGCAGCTCGCTGCCAAGCCGTTCGCGAATCAGGTCCAGGCACCTGGCCAGAGGCTCCGCCGTCGGCGTGTTGGCGACCAGCACGACCTGCGCGCGCTGTGAACTGCGCTCCACCACCACCTGCAGGTAGCGCGCGAGCCCGAGGTGGGCAGATTCGGAATAGCTGGTCACGCCGGCATCGACGAGCGCCCGCCGCACGACCGTGGCGACACGATTGATCAGCGGATGCTGGACGCTGCAGTTCGGGATGTGCACCACGCGATGCGTGCCGCTCTCGAACATGCCTACCCTGGGCGAGCCCAGCCGGCCCCGGATGGCGAGGCGCGCGCGCAGGCGAAAGCCGTTCGTCGCGCCGGACACCACGGGAGGACTGGGCAGGCCATGCGCCTGCGCCAGGGCATCGAGGGCAGCAAAAGAAGCGGTGGATATGCCGGGTTCACCGTACCGTGGACAACCCGGGCAAGGCGGCCTGTGCGGACATGGCTGCCGCGATCCCTGATGCATCATTGGCTCGTCACCGTGGACAATCGCCTTATCCTACATGCCTCCCAATACTTACAGCGAAGTCAACACGTGGAATGCTTCGACATCGATCCGGCTGACCTGCTCAAGATCATCCAGGCCTCCATTGCACCCGTCGTCCTGATCTCGGGAGTAGGACTCCTCCTGCTCACCCTCAGCGCTCGCCTCGGCCGCATCGTAGACCGTACGAGAATCGTCGCATCGGACCGCCGCCGGGCCGCAGACGCGGATCGCGAGATGCTCACCACTCAACTCGCCGTGCTGCGCAACCGCGCCAAGCTGATCCGCTTCGCGCTGGCGCTCAGCGCCACCAGCGTGGCGCTCGTGAGCCTGCTCATCATCGGGCTGTTCCTGGGCCTGCTGCTCGACTGGAACATGACCGTCCCGTGCACGTTTCTGTTCATCGGCTCGCTGATGTCCCTGGTCACCGCCATGCTCGTGTTCGTACGCGAACTGTTCGAGGCCTTGACCGCGCTCGACCTGTCGATCGACAGGTGAGCGCCAGCATGCACCGCGCGTGTTGACACGCGCGGGCAAGTGGAATAGAGACTTCTTCCATACGTCGGAACTGGACCCACGGAGGCTGGCCATGCGCGGAAGACAATTCGCAGCCGCACTTGCCCTCATCGCGTCGGTTGGCAGTGCAACAGCAGCAGACGCCCCAAAGACCTGGGAAGGCCTCGAGCTGCAGTCGGCGAAGGGGCTCGACCTCCTCTACGTCCGCCCGGCCACTCGCTTCGAGACCTACACCAGCGTCGTGATCGACGCACCGATCGAGGTGGCGTTCGACAAGGACTGGGATCCGAACCGCGGCGTGCGCGGCGTGTCGCGGCAGTTGTCGGCCCGGAACATCCAGCAGATCAGGGACGAGATGGCGACGGAGTTCCGCAAGGTGTTCGCCGAGGAACTCGCCAGGAGCGGATACGCCATCGTCGACCAGCCGGGCGAGCAGACCCTGCGCGTCAGCGCCAGCCTCGCTGACGTGTACATCAACGCTCCGGAACGCATGGAGGTGGACAACGTCGTCACCTACACGCTGGAGCCCGGCCGCATGACGCTCGAGATGGAACTCCGCGACGGTCCGACGGGGCAACTCCTGGCGCGCGTCGTCGACGAAAAGAGCGGCACCAACATCGGCCCGCTGCGGGTGACGAACTCGATGACGAATGCATCGGACTTCCGTCGCGCGGCGCGTTCGTGGGCCCAGCGCCTGATCAAGGCGCTCGATATGGTCAGCGACAAGCACTAGGTCCCCGCATCGACTGCATGCGAAGGGACTACAGTGATCCAACGCGGCAGAAGTAACGCCAGGAGCAAGCCATGTCCAATGAAGCGAAATGCCCGTTTGCCACGCTGCACGGAGCCCGCACCCATGCCGGCGCCCAGTCCAACAGCGACTGGTGGCCAGGCCGCCTCAACCTCAAGATCCTCCATCAGCATTCTGCGAAGTCCAACCCCATGGGCGAGCAGTTCAACTATGCGGAAGAATTCGGCAAGCTCGACCTCGCTGCGCTGAAGAAAGACCTTTATGCGCTGATGACGGATTCACAGGACTGGTGGCCGGCCGACTGGGGGCACTACGGCGGCCTGTTCATCCGCATGGCCTGGCACAGCGCGGGCACGTACCGCGTGTCGGACGGCCGCGGCGGCGGCGGCAGGGGCAACCAGCGCTTCGCGCCGATCAACAGCTGGCCCGACAACGGCAACCTCGACAAGGCGCGCCGGCTGCTGTGGCCCATCAAAAAGAAGTACGGCAACAGCATCTCCTGGGCCGACCTGATGATCCTGGCCGGTAACTGCGCGCTGGAGTCGATGGGCTTCAGGACCTTCGGCTTCGGCGGCGGCCGCGAAGACATCTGGGAACCGGAAGACGACATCTACTGGGGCGCCGAGGAGCAGTGGCTGGCCACGAGCGACAAGCCGAAGAGCCGCTACACCGGCGAGCGTGTGCTCGAGAACCCCCTCGCCGCGGTGCAGATGGGCCTGATCTACGTGAACCCGGAGGGCCCGGACGGCAACCCCGATCCGGTGGCATCGGGCCGCGACGTGCGCGAGACCTTCGCGCGCATGGCGATGAACGACGAAGAGACTGTCGCGCTGGTGGCCGGCGGCCACACCTTCGGCAAGGCGCATGGTGCCGGCGATCCGGCTCTGGTCGGCCCCGCGCCCGAAGCTGCGCCCATCGAGGAGATGGGCCTGGGCTGGAAGAACGCCTTTGGCACGGGCAAGGGCCTGCACGCCACGACCAGCGGCATCGAGGGCGCCTGGAAGCCGAATCCCACGACCTGGGACATGGGCTACTTCGACATGCTCTTTGGCTATGAATGGCAGCTGACGAAGAGCCCCGCCGGCGCTCACCAGTGGGTAGCGAAGGACGTGAAGCCGGAGCACATGATTCCGGACGCCCACGATCCGTCGAAGAAGCATCCGCCGATGATGACGACCGCGGACCTGTCGCTGCGCTTCGACCCGGCCTACGAGAAGATTTCGCGTCGCTTCCACCGCGACCCGCAGGCCTTCGCCGATGCGTTCGCCCGCGCCTGGTTCAAGCTGACCCACCGCGACATGGGACCGATCGCGCGCTACCTGGGACCGGAGGTGCCGGCAGAGGCGCTGATCTGGCAGGACCCCGTCCCCGCCGTCGACCACGACCTGGTTGACGAACAGGACATCGCGGTGCTCAAGGCCCGGATCCTTGCCTCCGGATTGTCCATCCCGCAACTGGTCACCACGGCCTGGGCATCGGCCGCCACGTTCCGCGGCAGCGACATGCGCGGCGGCGCCAACGGCGCGCGCATCCGCCTGGCGCCGCAGAAGGACTGGGAAGTGAACCAGCCGGCTGAACTGGCCACGGTGCTGCAGAAGCTCGAAGCCATCCAGACGGCGTTCAACGCCGCGCAGTCCGGCAACAAGAAGATCTCACTCGCCGACCTCATCGTGCTGGCCGGCGGCACCGCGGTCGAGGAAGCCGCAAGGAAGGCCGGCCATGACGTCAAGGTGCCCTTCACGCCGGGGCGCACGGATGCGTCGCAGGAGCAGACCGACGTGGAGTCGTTCGCCGTGATGGAGCCCGTGGCCGACGGCTTCCGCAACTACCTGCGCGCAGGCGTGCAGACGCCTGCCGAGGAACTGCTGCTGGATCGTGCCCAGCTGCTGACGCTGACCGCGCCGGAAATGACGGTGCTGGTCGGCGGCATGCGCGCGCTGCACGGCGTCCTCACTGGCGCACCAGGAAAGCTGACGAGCGATTTCTTCGTGAACCTGCTCGACATGGCTATCGAGTGGCGGCCCTCATCGACCGCGGGAGTCTATGAGGGTCGTGACCGCGCCTCTGGCCAGGTCAAATGGACCGGCACCCGGGTCGACCTGGTGTTCGGCTCGAACTCTGAACTGCGGGCGCTGGCCGAGGTCTATGCCTGCGACGACAACCAGCGGAAGTTTGTGAAGGACTTCGTCGCGGCCTGGACCAAGGTGATGAACCTGGATCGGTATCACTGAGGGATCGCATGAAGACCATCGGTTACGCGGCCCAGTCCGCCACCTCGCCGCTCGCGCCCTTTTCCTTCGAGCGGCGTGAGCTGCGCCCGAACGATGTCGCGATGGAGATTCTCTATTGCGGCATCTGCCACTCCGACCTGCACCAGGCGCGCAACGACTGGGGCTGGAGCGCGTACCCGATGGTTCCCGGCCACGAGATCGTCGGCCGCGTACTCGAGGTGGGCAGCGCCGTCACGCGCCACAAGCGTGGCGATGCGGTTGCGGTTGGCTGCATGGTCGACAGCTGCCAGCATTGCGACCAGTGCGAAAAGGGCGAGGAGCAGTTCTGCCGCGGGGGTCCTACGTCGGCCTATGGCAGCAAGGACCGAGTCACGGGAGAAAAGACCTACGGCGGCTATTCCAGGCACCTCGTGGTTCGCGAGGAGTTCGCGCTGCGCGTGCCCGACGGCCTCGATCTTGCCCGCGCCGCCCCGCTGCTGTGCGCCGGAATCACGACCTATTCGCCGCTGCGCACCTGGAACGTGGGCCCGGGCAGCCGAGTCGGCGTGATCGGCCTGGGCGGACTGGGACACATGGCCGTGAAGCTCGCGGTCGCAATGGGCGCCAAGGCGACAGTGCTGAGCCGCTCGAGCGGCAAAGAAGCCGATGCCATCGCCCTTGGCGCCGACCGTCTACTGGTCTCGTCGGACG
>JADZCS010000213.1 GCA_020851435.1 Gammaproteobacteria bacterium
CCCCGCTGCGCCGCCGCCTGCTCCCGAGTTCTTGGCGCAGGTCACCGGCATCGTCGACGCGGCGCGCACAAGCACCGCCGCGCCGGCCCCGGCCACCCCCGCGCCCGCCTTGAGTGCGGCGCCGGCAGCGCCGGCAGCACCTGCGACGCCCGAGGCACAGACCTTCCCGATGGATGAAAGCACGGAAAACCCGCCCAAGCCGCAGGACTGAAACCTGCGATCATCACGCGCATGCCAAGCCCGACCCTGCCAGCTGCGCTGCCCGCCAGCGACTCGAAATCGAGGGCCGCAGCGGGCGCCTGAGTTACTACGTAGCCGGCAAGGGTCCGCCGCCGCTGCTGGTCCACAGCATCAACGCGCGGCGACTTCCGCGATTGCTCCGAGGCACGCTGGGTGCGCGACCGGCGAGCTGGACCGTCAGGGCCTTCGATACCGGCGCGCTGGTTTATTTCGAGCGACCGAAGGCGTTCTGCAACGCCTGGGACGCATTCCTGGCGAGGGGCTGAGGCCCGGCGCTCAGAACCCGAAAACGACTCCTGCCGATAGTTCCGCCTGGAATATCGTCGAGCCGCTGGCGACGATGCGGCAGGCGCTGCCGCCGATGTCGCTGGTGCAGAAGATCGCCGTATCCGAGTCCGTGAGCGTCAGGTAGCCGCGCGCCTCGAAGCGGAACGCCACGCGCTCCGACACCGGCACCAGCAGGCCCAGCCCCAGCGATCCGGAAAACTTCACTGCGTCATCGAGTCCCGTGCCCTTGGGCGAGAATCGCGTGGCACCGATGCCCCCGGAGACGTAGGTCTGCACCCGGCCCTCGTCATTGATCGGCGCAGTGCCGCCCAGGTGCAGGTACTCGACGCCGAGGTCCAGGGCCCCGTCGGCCGTCTTGATCTCGGTGTCCTGCCGCGAATACCACAGCTGCCACCAGCGGTTCTCCTGGCCATAGCGCAGTTCCAGCGCCAACCCGAAGCTCCCCGACTCCTCGATGTCGCGGCTGACGCCGGTCTCGCTGTCCTCCAGCGCTCCGCCCATGCGGAACCCCGCGAACGGAACGACCTGCACGGTGGTCTGCTCGGCCACGGCGGTCGTGGACGCCAGCAGCAGGCATATCGTGAGACAAGCGGTTTTGCGGCTCATTCGGCGTCCCGTCCATGTCGTGGAACTGCATCCTAGTCACAATTGCCGCCGGCCGGACTAGGTATGTTTGACCATCGCGGCCGACAGGCAACAGGGCCTAGGCTGCCAGTCGCCGCAAACAACACTGGAGCACACACCGATGCGTAGCCTGGCAGTAACCCTCGCGTCGATTGCACTGCTGTCCCTCTGCGCACCGGCGCAGGCCGCGCCCAGCAAGGGCGAGCGCCAGCAGGAGATTCGCGCGACCGCGCAGGAAACCCTGAACAGGCTCTACAAGACCACACCTGGCGCGCAAAAGGCGGTCGAAGGCGCTGCGGGCTATGCGGTCTTCAGCAACTTCGGAATGAAGATCTTCGTGGCAGGCGGTGGCAGCGGCAAGGGCCTCGTCGTCGACAACAAGTCGAAGAAAGAGACCTTCATGAAGATGGCTGAGATCCAGGCAGGCATCGGCATCGGCGTGAAGAAATTCCGCCTCGTGTGGGTGTTCGAGAAGAAGTCGGACATGGACCGATTCACCAGTGCCGGCTGGGAACTCGGGGCGCAGAGTACTGCGGCGGCCCAGGCGAGCGGCAAGGGTGCCAGCGCCTTCGCTGGAGCGATGTCGATCACCCCCGGGGTGTGGCTATACCAGCTCACGGACGACGGACTCGCCCTGGAACTGACCGCGAAGGGCACCAAGTACTACAGGGACAACGATCTGAACTAGGGCTCGATTACCAGGAACTTGTCCTTCGACCCCAGCGCGACGAGCTCGTTGCGCCGGTCCTGGTCGATGTCGCCAGCCGCCCGTCGACTGGCCGTGACCGACAGGTCCCCGCTGGACGTCAGCGCGAACGCGCCGTTGCCGGCCTGGGTGAACAGGTTCAGCCGCGAATACACCGTCGACGGCGACCCGACCGGGAAGAAGCCGGCCACCGCCGCATCAGGACGGCCGTCGCTGTCGAAATCGGCGAACACCGCATCGTCCAGCCCCTTGAGGTCGCCCAGCGCGGTGTCCACGGGGGGCCGGAACGTGCCCGCTTCGGTTCCCGACAGCACTACGGTCAGCTTCGCGCGGAAGTCGGTGCTGAACGGCGTGAAGTACGCGAGCAGGTCCTTGCGGCCATCGCCGTCGTAGTCCGCCACCGCGAGCGTCTGGACGTTCAGGCCCGTCTGCGGCGCCAGCAGCGTTGCCGCACCCAGTGAGCCATCGGGCTGCTGCAGGCTGACGCCAAGCGACAGCTGAGGCGTGTAGCCGGTATGGGCCTGGGCAATGGCCATCAGCAGGTCGGTGCGTCCGTCGCCGTTCAGGTCACCCGCCGCAACCCCCGAGCTCGCCGTTCCCGGCACAGCGAAATTCACGGCCGGCCGGAACGATCCGCGCCGGGCGGGATCCTGGTACAGCAGCACCACGCGGCTCGAGTCCTTGAGCGCACAGGCGACGGCGATGTCCGGCAGCGCGTCCCCGTCGAGGTCGGCCACGGCGAGGTCGTAGGGGTATTCGATGCCGGCAATCCGTCGCGGTGCCAGCAGGCTTCCGGGATTGGCGGGATTCTGCTGCAGCAGGTAAACACCAGCGTCGTCGGCATCCGTCACGACGAAATCGACTCGTCCGTCGCCGTCGATGTCCGCCGCCTCGAATCGCCAGGGATAAGTGCCGACGACGTAGGTGTCGCCCGGCGCGAACACGCCCGGCGCGGTCTGCCGGTGGACGATCAGGCGGCC
>JADZCS010000214.1 GCA_020851435.1 Gammaproteobacteria bacterium
AGGCCTCGTCCGGCCTCAGCGAGGACGAGATCAAGCGCATGGTCCGCGACGCCGAGGCGCATGCCGAGGAAGACAAGCGCTTCCGCGAGCTCGTCGACACCCGCAACAAGGCCGACGGCCTGCTGCACGCCACCGAGAAGTCCGTGAAGGACCTCGGCGACAAGGTCACGCCGGAAGAGCGGGCGAAGATCGAGGCCGCGCTCAACGACCTGAAGGCGGCCATCAAGGGCGACGACAAGGCGGCGATCGAGCACAAGGCCGAAGCCCTGGCCCAGGCCTCCGCGCCGGTGGTCCAGCGCGCCTACCAGGCGGCGAGCGGTCCGGCCGAGGGCGCAGCGGGCGGCGGCGGCGCCGATGCCGGCCCGGGCGGCGGCAAGGACGACGTACTCGATGCCGAGTTCGAGGAAGTCAAGGATCGCGACGCGAAGAACTGATCTGGCCCGGCGTCATTTTTTACGGTGCATGAGCCGCCGGGCGGGGTAACCTGCCCGGCGGCCGTTGTTTGGGAAAGCCATGTCGAAGCGCGACTACTACCAGGTACTCGGGGTCCCGCGGAACGCGGGTGAGGACGACATCAAGAAGGCCTATCGCCGCCTTGCGATGAAGTTCCACCCGGATCGCAACCCGGACGACAAGGACGCCGAGGGCAAGTTCAAGGAAGCCAAGGAGGCCTACGAGGTCCTGACCGATGCGCAGAAGCGCGCGGCCTACGACCAGTTCGGCCATGCCGGCCTCGATGCCGCGCGCGGCGCGGGTCCGGGCGGGTTCAGCTCCGGCGACGGCTTCAGCGACATCTTCGGCGACGTGTTCGGCGACATCTTCGGCGGCGCGCGGCGCGGCGGCGGCGGTGGGGGCCGGGGTTCGGGCGTGTTCCGCGGTTCCGACCTGCGCTACGAACTCGCCCTCGACCTCGAGCAGGCCGTGTTCGGTGCTACCGTCGAGATCGAGGTGCCCTCTGCCGTGGAGTGCGGCGAGTGCAGCGGCTCCGGTGCGGCCAAGGGCACCACGCCCGCCACCTGCGATACCTGCGGCGGCGCCGGCCAGGTGCGCATGAGCCAGGGTTTCTTCACGGTCCAGCAGACCTGCCCGCGCTGCAAGGGCCGCGGTACGGTGATCACCAAGCCCTGCGGAGCCTGCTCGGGCCAGGGTCGCGTGCGGCACACCAAGACGCTGTCGGTGAAGGTGCCGCCGGGCGTCGATACCGGCGACCGTATCCGGCTGCCTGCCGAGGGCGAGGCCGGCCGCAACGGCGGGCCTCCGGGCGACCTCTACGTCGAGATCGCCGTGCACGAGCACCCGATCTTCGAGCGCGATGGGGCGCACCTGTCCTGCGAGGTACCCGTCTCTTTCGCGACCGCGACGCTCGGCGGCACGGTCGACGTGCCGACCCTCAACGGCCACGTGTCCCTCAAGGTGCCGCCCGAGACGCAGTCGGGACGCGTGTTCCGGCTGCGCGAGAAGGGCGTCCGCCCGGTGCGCGGCGGGGCGACGGGCGACCTGTTCTGCCGTATCGTGATCGAAACGCCCGTCAAGCTGAACGACGAGCAGAAGGACCTGCTGCGCAAGTTCGAGGCTTCCCTGGGCGAGGACCGGCGCCGCCACAACCCCCGCGAGGGTTCGTGGCTGGACGGTGTGAAGAAGTTCTTCGACAGCATCGGTAACTGACCATGGTCAATGTAGCGGTGCTCGGCGTGACCGGGCGTATGGGTCGTTGTCTGGTTCGGGCGATCCGCGAGGCTCCCGACCTGACCCTCTCGGGGGCGCTGGCCTCCCCGGACAGCGCGGCGCTCGGCCGTGACGCGGGCGACGTCGCCGAATGCGGCCCGGTGGGCGTAGAGGTCACCTCCGACCGCCTGGTGGCGCTCGAACGGGCCGACGTGGCCATCGATTTCACGCTGCCGGACGTCACCCTCGACAACCTCGCCGTGGCCGGTGCGCAGGGTATCCCCATGGTCGTGGGCACGACGGGCCTGACCAACGCCCATCACGAGGCGCTGCGCGTCGCGTCGCGCGGGGTGGCCGTGCTGTTCGCCCCCAACATGAGCCTGGGCATGAACCTGTTGTTCAGCCTCGTCGCGCAGGCGGCGGCGGCCCTCCCGGCCGACTACGACATCGAGATCATCGAGGCCCATCACCGCCACAAGGTGGATGCCCCGTCGGGCACCGCCCTGCGGATCGGCGAGATCGCCGCCGGGGCGCGCAAGACCACCCTGCAGGGGTCCGGCGTGTATTCCCGGATGGGGAATACGGGTCCCCGGCCGGACGGCAGCATCGGCTTCGCGACGGTCCGCGGCGGCGACATCGTCGGCGACCATACCGTCCTGTTCGCGGCCACCGGCGAGCGGCTGGAGATCTCGCACCGCGCCAGCGACCGGATGACCTTCGCCTACGGGGCCCTGCAGGCGGCCCGGTGGCTGGCCGGGCGCCCCCCCGGCATGTACGGGATGGCTGACGTTCTCGACCTCTGACGCGATTCTGCATGGCAAGCCGGCCCGCATTTTTGTAAACTTCCCGCCCGGTCCGATCGAACAACAAGCTGGTGTGCAAAGCGGGGGGAGTCGTGCGCGACTCCACCCGCTTTGCACATGCGTGACTGCCGGACGAAGCTTGCTCGCCCGGAGGCGGAACGGAGGACGGTAGTGACGACGACACCTGCAGTGCTGGCGCTCGAGGACGGAACGGTGTTCCGCGGTATTTCAGTCGGGGCGCGGGGCAATGCCACCGGTGAGGTCGTTTTCAATACCTCGATGACGGGTTACCAGGAAATCCTGACTGACCCGTCGTACTGCCGCCAGATCGTCACGCTGACCTACCCGCACATCGGCAACACCGGCGCCACGCCGGAAGACCACGAATCCTCAGCGGCACATGCCTCGGGCCTGGTCATCCGCGACCTGCCGCTGCTGCACTCCAACTGGCGCGCGACCGAATCGCTGGGCAGCTTCCTCGAGCGCTCCCGGGTGGTCGCGATCGCCGACATCGACACCCGCCGCCTGACCCGCGTGCTGCGCGAGAAGGGCGCCCAGGCCGGCTGCATCATGACCGGCGACAACATCGACGAAGCCGCAGCGGTGGTAGCGGCGCGAAAGTTCCCGGGCCTCAAGGGCATGGACCTCGCCAAGGTGGTCTCGGTGCGCGAGTCCTACCAGTGGAACCAGGGCAGCCTCTGGGACGCGCCCCCGCGCGCCCCGCGTGCCGGCGCGCGCCTGCACGTCGTCGCCTACGACTTCGGCATCAAGCGCAACATCCTGCGCCTGCTCGCGGATTTCGGCTGCCGCGTCACGGTGGTGCCGGCGCAGACCCCGGCCGCCGAGGTGCTTGCGCTCGGCCCCGACGGCGTCTTCCTGTCGAACGGCCCCGGCGACCCGGCGCCCTGCGACTATGCGATCACGGCCATCGGCGACCTGCTGAAGACCGACCTGCCCATCTTCGGTATCTGCCTGGGCCACCAGCTGCTGGCGCTCGCCAGCGGCGCCAGCACGGTCAAGATGAAGTTCGGCCACCATGGCGCCAACCACCCGGTCGTCGAGATCGAGACCGGCAAGGTGATGATCACCAGCCAGAACCACGGCTTCGCGGTGGACGAGGCGACGTTGCCGGCCAACCTCAAGGCGACCTACAGGTCGCTGTTCGACGGTTCGCTGCAGGGCGTGGCGCGCACCGACCGCGCCGCCTTCAGCTTCCAGGGCCACCCCGAGGCGAGCCCGGGGCCGCACGACGTCAAGCCGCTGTTCGCGCACTTCGTGTTCCTGATGGTCCGGCGCCTGCAGGGGGCGCTGAAGGCCCGCGGCCAGCAGGCGGCGGGCGCGATCGAGGCTGCTGACGGCTGAGGCCGGTTCGACGGCTGGACAGACTTTCCTTCGAGCGATCACTGCAGAGCGTACCGATGCCCAAGCGGACAGACATCAAGAGCATCCTGATCATCGGCGCTGGCCCGATCGTGATCGGCCAGGCCTGCGAGTTCGATTACTCCGGCGCCCAGGCCTGCAAGGCGCTCCGCGAGGAGGGTTACCGGGTCATCCTGGTCAATTCCAACCCCGCGACGATCATGACCGACCCCGGCATGGCCGACGCCATCTACATCGAGCCGGTGGAGTGGCGCACGGTCGCCCGCATCATCGAGAAGGAACGCCCCGACGCCCTGCTGCCCACCATGGGCGGCCAGACCGCGCTCAACACCGCCCTGGACCTCGTGCACCACGGCGTGCTCGAGAAGTACGGCGTCGAACTCATCGCGGCTTC
>JADZCS010000215.1 GCA_020851435.1 Gammaproteobacteria bacterium
ATGATGCCGATCACGCCGACGACGCCGAGATCGCGGCCGGCGAGCTCGAGCGCGAGCAGCGCGCCGATGCCGGCCGAGGGCAGCGTCGACAGGATCGTCAACGGATGGACGTAGCTCTCGTAGAGGACGCCCAGCACGATGTAGACGGTGATGAGCGTGGCCAGGATCAGCCAAGGCTGGCCGTCGAGCGACTCCGCGAACGCCTGCGCGGAACCCTGCCAGCGCAGTTGCGTGCTGGCCGGAACCTTCAGTTCGCGCCACGCCGCATCGACAGCCTCGATCGCGCCCCCCAGCGCGGCGCCCGGGGCGAGATTGAACGACACCATCGCCGCGGGCAACTGGTCGATCCGGGTGACGACCAAGGGCGCCGTGCGTTCGCTGACCTTCGCGATGGACGCGAGCGGAATCAGCGATGACGCGGGATCGCCGGCGTCACCCGCCGCCGCGCCGGCGCCGCCCTGCGCAGCGAGGTAGATCCCGTTCATCGCATCCGCCGTGCTGCCCGCGTCGGGCAAGGCCTCGAGGATCACGCGGCGCTGGCTCGCCAGGGTCAGCAGCGTGCTCACCTGACGCTGGCCGAACGCGTTGTAGAGCGCATCGCCGACCGCCGCCGACGTGATGCCGTAGCGGCTGGCGAGGTCGTGGTTCACGCTCACATACGCTTCGAGGCCGTTGTCCTGCTGGTCGCTGGCCACGTCGGCCAGCGCTGGCACGCCCTGCAGCCTTTCGACCACGCGCGGCATCCACTGCGCGAGTTGTCCGGGGTCGGCGTTCTCGACCGAGAGCTGGTACTGCCCCGAACTCACCCGATCGTCGATCGTCAGGTCGGGTACCGGCTGCATGTAGAGCTTGATGCCGTCGACCTTCGCGGCCGCCGCGGCCAGCCGTGCCATCACCTTGGGCATGCGGTCGCGCTGCGCCAGCGGCTCGAGGTGGATGAGCAGGCGGCCGCTGTTGAGCGAAGGCGCGCCGTCGCCGACGAAGGAGCCCACGTTCGCGACCGCGGGGTCGCGCAGGATCTCGCGGGCCAGCGCCTGCTGGCGCTGGCCCATCGCCGCGAAGGAGATCGTCGGCGAGGCAACGGAAATGCCCTGGATGTCGCCCGACTCCTGCGCCGGGAACAGGCCGCGGGGCGTGACGGCGTAAAGCGTCACCGCCAGAGCGGCCATGGCCCCCATGGCCAGCAAGGTCGCGGTCTGGCGCGCCAGCACCCAGTCGAGGCCGCGCGCGTAGCGCGCCAGCACGCGGTCGTGCCACGCCCGGCCCAGGCGTGCGAGGCGTCCCTGCTGCGACTCGGGCACGCGGCGCAGCATGCGCGCGCACATCATCGGCGTCAGCGTCAGCGATATCACGCAGGAAAGCAGGACCGCGACGGCGAGCGTGATCGCGAACTCGCGGAACAGGCGCCCGACCAGGCCGCCCATGAAGAGCAGCGGGATCAGCACCGCGACCAGCGACACGGTCAGCGAGACCACGGTGAAGGCGATCTGGCGCGAACCCTTCAGCGCCGCCGCGAGCGGCCCCTCGCCGGCCTCGACGTGGCGCGTGATGTTCTCGATCATCACGATCGCGTCGTCGACCATGAAACCGGTCGCCACGATGAGCGCCATCAGGGTCAGGTTGTTGACCGAAAGCCCAGCCAGGTACATGACCGCGAAGGTACCGATCAGGGACAGCGGCACGACGACGCCGGGAATCGCGGTGGCCGTCCCGCTGCCCAGGAACAGGAAGATCACCAGCACGACGAGCGCCACCGCGAAGACGAGTTCGAGCTGGACGTCGCGGACCGCGGCGCGCACGGTTTCCGTGCGGTCGCTCAGCGTCGCGACGTCCACCGCCGCAGGCAGCGTCGCCTGCAGCTGCGGCAGCAGTTGCCGGATGCGATCCACCACCTCGACCACGTTCGCGCCGGGCTGGCGCCGGATGTGCAGCACGATGGCCGGCTTCTCGCCGGACCATGCGGCCAGGCGCGCGTCCTGCGCGCCGTCGACGACCCGCGCCACATCCTCGAGCCGCACCACGGCGCCGTCACGCTGCGCCACGACCAGGCGGCCGAAAGCTGCCGCGCTGTCGACGGGCGCGCCGAGCGTGATGCTGGTCGCACGCGCCGCGCCCTCGAGGGCGCCCGTGGCCTGGTTCGAATTGGCATCCCGGATGGCGCCGCGCAGGTCCTCCAGCGTCATGCCATGGGACCGCAGGCGCGCCGGATCGGCCTGCACCACGATCGCCGGCTGCTGGCCGCCGCCCACGCTGACGAGGCCGACGCCGGTCGCCTGCGAAAGCTTGGGCACGAGGCGCGCATCCGCCAGTTCGCGCAGGGCCCGCAAGGACAGGGTCGGCGAGGTCAGCGCCAGCGTCAGCACCGGCGCGTCGGCCGGGTTGACCTTGCGGTAGATCGGCGGCTGCGAGAGGCCCGCGGGCAACAGCGGCAGGGCCGCGTTGATGGCGGCCTGCACCTGCTGTTCGGCGACGTCGAGCGGCAACTCCAGGTTGAAGCGCAGGGTGATCGTCGAGGCGCCGGC
>JADZCS010000216.1 GCA_020851435.1 Gammaproteobacteria bacterium
CGCGGGCCTCGTCCATGTAGCTGGCGTAGAAGTCGCCGGCCTTGCGGAGCTCGGCATCGCCAGCCTTCGCCACCGCCGCCTCCTCGAGGATGGCGTGGACGTTGTTCTCGGATTCCTCGGCCAGCCGATCGAAGGCGCCGAAGCGCGCGCGGTCCGGCGGGATGCGGTCGGTGGCGAGCCAGGCGCCGTTGACGTAGCGGAACAGGTCGTCCTGCGGCCGGACGCTGCGGTCGAAGTTGGCCAGGTCGAGGCCCGACGACGGCGCGACGCTGTCAGGGGCCGCGTGCGCGGCCGGGGCCAGGGCGGCGAACAGGGCGGCCGCGGCCGCGTGGCAGGCGATCTTCTTCAACGACATGGTCGTCCTCCTTGGGGACGCGGATTATAGACCCGCTCAGGCCCGACCGATCCTCAGGTGGACGGGCCAGTGCAGTTCGCGATCCTCCCGGCCCCACAGCGGTTCGAGCAGTTCGCGCAGGATCACGAGCGGGTCGCGGTCGTTGAAGGCCCGGTAGCGCTGCACGGCCGACCAGGTGCCGACGTAGGAAATGGCGGTCGAGAGCGGCCAGCGGGTCACGAGCTCGAAGGGCGGCGCCTCGATCTCGTCGAACGGGAACTGCAGCGAGCGATAGCCGGTCTCGACGTGACGGCGCTCGCGCGGCCAGCAGTGGCCCACCACGTCGCGATAGAAGTCGTCGAGCGCGCGATCGACCTCGCCCCCGGCGCGGAACTTGCCGTAGGTCCACAACGCGACGACGCCACCCGGCTCCAGCACGCGGCGGACCTCGGCATAGAAGCGCTCGAGATCGAACCAGTGTGCCGCCTGCGCGGCAACGACCAGGTCGTAGTGCGCGTCGGGGGCCGCGATGCGCTCGGCCGGCTCGACGCGGTAGTCGACGCGCGGATGCGGGGCGGCATGCTCGAGCTGCGCCTCGCTGAGATCGGTCGCGACGACCGAGTGGAAATGCTCGGCGAGGCCCAGCGCCGCCTGCCCGTTGCCCGTGGCGACGTCGAGCGCACGGCCCCTGCCCGGGGCCTGTGCGGCCAGGAACTCGAACAGCGCCGATGGATAGCGCGGCCGCCAGCGCTCGTAGTCGGCGGCGTGGCCGGAGAAGTGGTCGTTGAAGATCATGGCGCGATTGTGCCGCGGCCTGGGCAGTCCGACACCGGCGCCGGGCAAAAAAAACCGCCCGAGGGGATCAGCCAGGGGCGGGAAGGCGGGTTGCCTGTTCAGGGACAAACACCGCTAGGGGATTCGTACGGCCTTCATAGCCGTGGTGCGAACATAATCCAGCCGCTGGACCTGCACCGTGAGGCAGCACACACTTTGCGCAGCTCGTGCGGCCTGGCGCCAGGCTCCGACCGGAGAACCCGACCCATGTTCACTGAAGCTATCCGACCATGGACCTGGATCGGGCCCATCGCAGGCTGGCTGCTGCTCGGCTTCCACGGCAGCAGCGGAGCCTGGCTTGCGGTCATGATCCTCGTCCTGCTGGTCAGCGTGCTGGCCGCGGTGCATCACGCCGAGGTGGTCGCGCACCGTGTCGGTGAGCCCTACGGCACCCTGGTACTGGCGGTCGCCGTCACGATCATCGAAGTCTCACTCATCGTCGCATTGATCATCGTCAGCGATGGAAAGGCGCTTGCACTGGCGAGGGACACGGTTTTCGCGGCCGTCATGATCATACTGACCGGGATCGTCGGCCTCTGCCTGCTGGTGGGGGGCGTGCGTCATCACGAGCAGGCATTCGTCAGGCACGGCGTGAACGCAGCCCTGGGCGTGCTGGCCGCACTCGCGGTGCTGACGCTCATCCTGCCCAACTACACGACCAGCGCATTCGGACCCGTGTACTCGCCGAGCCAGCTGGTGATGGTCGCGATCGTATCCCTCGTTCTGTATGCGGTATTCGTGCTGATACAGACGGTCAGCCACCGTGACTACTTCCTGCCGCAGGGTGCCGCGGCCCTGGACGAGGAGGTCCACGCAGCGTTGCCGTCGGCAAGGACCGCCATCGCGTCGGCCGTGCTGCTGCTCGTCGCGCTGGGCGCCGTCGTCCTGCTCGCCAAGGCTCTCGCGCCCTCCATCGAGAGGATGGTCGTGTCGGCCGGCGCACCCAAGGCGGTCGTGGGCGTGCTCATCGCGCTGGTCGTGCTGCTGCCGGAGGGAGTCGCGGCGGTGCGCGCGGCGCGCGCGAACCGCCTGCAGACCAGCCTGAACCTCGCGCTGGGCTCGGCGCTGGCATCGATCGCGCTGACCATCCCGGCGGTGGCGATCGTCGCCCTGCTCAACGGCTGGGCCCTCATCCTCGGGATCGACGGCAAGTCGACGGTGCTGCTGGCGCTGTCGCTGTTCGTGGCATCGCTCTCGCTGAGCACCGGCCGGACCACGGTCCTGCAGGGCAGCGTGCTGCTCGTGATCTTCGCGATCTACCTGTTCACGACCATCGTGCCCTGACGGGAGAACCTGCCCATGGGACGCTGGCGCCCGCCCGTTCAGCCGGGCTCGAAGTACAGCACCCCGCAGGGCGCGCGACGCCTGCGCACGGAACTCGACCAGCTGTGGCGCGAGGAACGGCCGCGCGTGACGCAGGCGGTGTCGGAGGCGGCTGCCCAGGGCGACCGTTCGGAGAACGCCGAATACATCTATGGCAAGCGCCGCCTGCGCGAGATCGACAGCCGCGTGCGCTTCCTGCGCAAGCGCCTCGAGGGCATGGTCGTCGTGGATCGCCCGCCGTCGGACACCTCACGCGTGTTCTTCGGCGCCTGGGTCGAAGTCGAGGACGATACGGGAGCGCTGCGCCGGCACCGGATCGTGGGCCCGGACGAGTTCGACCTGCGCGAGGGCTACATCAGCATGGACTCGCCGCTGGCACGCGCGCTGCTGAAGCGCCGCGTCGACGACGAATTCACGGTCGAACTGCCGGCCGGCGCGCGCACGTTCGTGGTGCTCGCGATCGAGTACGAGGCGGCGGTCGACGTCGCGGACCCGACGCTGACAGCCGCCTTGCCGACGCTGGAAGAGTTGCCGGACGAGGACTGAGGGTCCGCCGTCCATCAGCCCACCACCCTGACGTTCTTGAACTGCCAGGGATCGCCCTCGTCGAGGTCCTCGGGGAACAGCCGCGCGCGATCGTGCAGCGGGTTCCAGTCGGTGTACTTGCCGACCACGGGCCCGAGGTAC
>JADZCS010000217.1 GCA_020851435.1 Gammaproteobacteria bacterium
GCCATGCATATGGCCGATGCATTCCTCTCGCCGACGGTCGGTCTCGGCATGTGGGCCGCGGCCGCGGGGCTGATCGGCGTCTGCTCGCGCCGGCTCAAGCGCGAGGCCGACGACCGCAAGGTGCCGCTCATGGGCGTGCTGGGTGCGTTCGTGTTCGCGGCGCAGATGATCAATTTCGCGATCCCCGGCACGGGCTCCAGCGGCCACCTCGGCGGGGGCCTGCTGCTCGCGGTGCTGCTCGGGCCGCATGCCGGCGTGCTGGTGATCGCCTCGGTGCTGCTGGTCCAGGCCCTGTTCTTCGCGGATGGCGGCCTGCTCGCCTTCGGCTGCAACCTGATCAACCTCGGGCTGTTCCCGGCCTTCGTCGGTTACCCGCTGTTCCGCTGGATCGCCGGCCCGGCCCCGGGACGCCGGCGCATGGGCGTCGCGGCCGTGATCGCCGCAGTGGCGGGCCTGCAGCTCGGCGCGCTGGCCGTGGTGCTGCAGACCACCGCCTCGGGCATCTCGGCCCTGCCTTTCGGCAGCTTCCTGGCCTTCATGCTGCCCATCCACCTCGCCATCGGCGTCGTCGAGGGCCTCGTCACCGCCGTGGTCCTGGGCTTCGTATTCGCCGCCCGGCCGGAACTGCTGGCGCGCGACGCAGCGCCGCGCGGTTCGCGGCGTGGGGTGCTGGCCGGCTTCGTGCTGGCGGCGGCGCTGACCGGCGGCCTGCTGTCCTGGTTCGCGTCATCGCGGCCGGATGGGCTCGAGTGGTCGGTCGAACGGGTGACGGGCAGCACGGAACTGGCGGCACCGTCGACGGGCGCGCACGGGTGGTTCGCGAGCCTGCAGGATCGCGTCGCCGTGCTGCCCGACTACGACCTCAGGTCGAACACGCCCGTCGCGGCCGAGTCGGGGTTCGGCACCAGCCTGGCCGGCCTCGTCGGCGGCATCGTCACGCTGCTGGTCGCGCTGCTGGCCGGCTGGCTGCTGCGCGCGCGTTCACGGCGGCCCTGAGCCATGTCCGCGGCCACCACCATCGACCACGCCCTGCGCGACTTCCGGCGGCTGGACCTGCTGGCCGCGGGTGACAGCTGGGTCCATCGCCTGGACGCCCGCGCCAAGGTGCTGGCCGTGGCCGGCTACGTGCTGGCGGTGGTTTCCTGCAACCGCTACGCGCTCACGGAACTGCTGCCTTTCGCCGTGTTCCCGGCCTTCGTCGTGCTTGCTGCGCGCCTGCCCGCCGACCTGGTCCTGCGCCGCAGCGCGCTGGTGCTGCCGTTCGCGCTCGCAGTCGGCGCGCTGAATCCGCTGTTCGATCGCGGCATCCTGATCGAGGCCGGGCCGCTGGCCATCAGCGGCGGCTTCGTGTCCTGGGCGTCGATCGTGCTGCGCGCGCTGCTGGCGGCCAGCGGCGCGGTCGTGCTGGTGGGCACCACGGGCTTCGCGCAGATCGCCGCCGCTCTGGGCCGCCTGGGCATGCCGCGCGCGCTGGTCGTTCAGCTGTCGTTCCTGTATCGCTACCTGCAGCTGCTGGGCGACGAAACCCGCCGCGTGCTGGGCGCACGCGAACTGCGTGCCTGTGGCCGCCGCCTGGAAATGGCCGAACTGGGACCGCTGGTGGGCCAGCTGCTGCTGCGCACCTGGCAGCGGGCCGAGCGCATCTACATGGCCATGCTCGCGCGCGGATTCAACGGCCGCTTCCCACTCTCCGGGACGGCCCGTTTCGGAACGCGCGAAGCGGGCTTCGTGGCCGGGTGGTTCGTGGTCTTCCTGCTGCTGCGCGTATCCTCGCTCACGCGCGACCTTGGCGCGGCGCTGCTGGGAGTGCTCGGATGAGCCATCACCTCGTCGAGGCGGTCGCGCTGCGGCACGTCTACCCGGACGGCACGCAGGCGCTCGAGGGCGTGTCCTTCCGCATCACGCACGGCGAGTCCGTGGCCATCGTCGGCGCCAACGGCGCCGGCAAGTCGACGCTGCTGCAGCACCTGAACGGTCACCTGGCGCCAACCTCAGGCGAGGTGCGCATCGGCGAGACGCCGGTGACGCGCGCGACGCTCGACTCGATCAGGCGCACGGTCGGCGTGGTGTTCCAGGATCCGGACGACCAGTTGTTCATGCCGACGGTCGGGGACGACGTGGCCTTTGGCCCGCTCAACCTCGGACTCTCGGCGGCGGACGCCGACAAGCGCGTGGACGCCGCGCTCGAGCGCGTGGGCGCGCTGGCGCTCAAGCACCGTCCGCCCTACCGCCTGTCGGGCGGCGAGAAGCGCCGGGTGGCGATCGCCGCGGTGCTGTCGATGGCTCCCGACATCCTGGTGCTCGACGAACCGACCGCCGGGCTGGACCCACGCGCGCGGCGCCAGATCATCACCCTGCTCGGCGAGTTCAGCCACACGCGCATCTTCGCCACCCACGACCTGGACATGGTCCTCGAGCTCTGCCCGCGCACGATCGTCATGCACGGGGGCCGCGTGACCGCGGATGGACCGACCGCGGACATCTTCCGCGACGACGCGCTGCTCGCGAGCTGCGGGCTCGAACGACCGCTGTCGATGCAGGCCTGCCCGGTCTGCAGCGGCCTGCTCGCGCGACCGACGCCCCACGTCCATGATCACGATCATGCGCATGCGCACTCGCACGACCACCGCTCCCGGCTGGCGCCGCCGCGATGACTGACGCCGCGCCCGGGCTGAAGGTCTACTGGCAGCCGGGCTGCACCAGCTGCCTGCGCGCCAAGGAATTCCTGTCCGCCAGGGGCATCGGCTTCGAGTCCATCAACGTGCGCGTCGAACCGGGCGCAGCGGCTGCGCTCGCTGAGCTCGGCCTGCGCACGGTGCCCGTGATCGCGCGCGGCCGGGACTACGTGCTCGGCCAGGACATCGACGAGCTGGCGCGCTTCGTGGGCGTGAACGTCGATCGCGAGCGGCTTCCACCCGACGTCCTGGTCGACCGCCTGCAGTCGCTGCTCGCGGCGGCAGGCACGATGCTGGCCGCCCTCCCCGCGGAGCAGCTGGGCACGCGCCTGCCGCAGCGCGAGCGCACCTGGCTCGACCTCGGTTTCCATGTCGCGATGATCGTGCAGGGCCTGCTGGAGGCCGCAGGTGGCGGCCGCCTCGAGTACGAACACTACGAGCGGCGCGCCCCGGGAGACTGGCGCGACGCGAAGCCCGTGGTGGAATTCCTGGAAAGCACGGCCGCGAGCCTGGACGCATGGTGGCTCACGGCAAGCGACCGCCCGCAGCTGCCGGTGGCCACCTACTTCGGCCCGCAGCCGCTGCACGCGCTGCTGGAGCGCAGCGCCTGGCACGTCGCGCAGCATTGCCGGCAGCTCGAGTCGCTGCTGCACGACGTCGCCCGCGTACCCGGCGCGCCGCGCCTGCCCGAGGGCGTGCTGGCCGGCCTGCCGGTGCCGGCCAGCGTCTGGGATGCGGAAATCCGCCCCTGAAGCCCTTCAGAACGTCGCGACGAACTGCACCCAGAACTTGTCGGTGTCGGTGAGCAGCTCGTCGGCCGAGTAGCTCGCGTACTTCAGCAGCACGTCGTAGTGCTTCGCGAACTTGCGCGACACGCTCAGGTCCCACTCCGTCCCATAGTCGCGGCTGACGGCCTCGGCGGAAAAGTCATGCCATGCCAGCTGCGCGTTGAAGCCGGCGAAGGACGCGTTGGCGCCCAGGTAGTAGTCCCTGATGCCGGCGCTCGGCGTGGTCAGGAACTTGTCGGCCCAGCCCTGGAACTTGTGCAGCGTGGCGAGTGGCGTCTGGAAGGCGGGATTCAGGGTCGCCGAATAGGTCCCGGCC
>JADZCS010000218.1 GCA_020851435.1 Gammaproteobacteria bacterium
GTCGGCCGACAGCGAGGCCAGTTCGTCGTGGTAGGTCTCGCCCTCCTCGCGCCCCCGCGACCGCAGCTGGCGCACCAGCGAGATGATGTCGGGCAGTTCCATCGTGCCCTCGACCAGCGGGTGGCTGGCGAGGATCTGCTCCAGCAGCGTCGAACCCGAGCGCGGCAGGCCGACGATGAAGATCGGATCGGCTGAGGGGCACCCCCAGCCCTCGCGGGCCGCGTAGAAATCCGCGGTGAACGTTTCGCGCGCACGCCGGACGCGCAGCGTCGTGTCGCTGGCGGCGTAGGGCGTGCTCTTGAGCCGCAGCGCGTTGCCCGCGGCGTAGTGCCGGAAGGACTCCGCGTACTCGGCCGCGTCCTCGAGCGCCTTGCCGAGCGCGAAGTCCAGGTGCAGCCGGTCGTCGTCGGCCAGGATCGGCCGCACCAGCTGGGCGCGCATGGTGGCGAGGTCGTCCGCGTCGAACTGGAAGGTCTTGAGGTTGGCCAGGCTCCACCATGCCTCGCCGTAGGCGGGCGCCAGCGAAGTGCACTTGCGATAGGCCGCGATGCTGTCCGCCTGCCGGCCGGCGGTCTTGAGCGCATGGCCGTAGCTGAGCCAGAGCTTGACCTGGTCCGGATACTCCGCGAGCAGACCCTCGTAGAGGCCGATCGCTTCATCGCATTCCCCGAGGCGGCTCAGGATCGCCGCCTTGAGGCCGCGATGGCTGGGATTGCGCGCATCCGCGGCCAGCAGGCGTTCGACTTCGGCTAGCGCCTCCGCGGACTTGTTGGCCCGGTGCAGGACCAGCGCATAGTTGGCCCGCGCGGCCGTGAAGCCGGGCGCCAGTTCCAGGCAGCGCACCAGGAGGTTCTCGGCGTCGGCGTTGCGGCCGATCCGGGCAGCGAGTTCCGCGAACATTCGGATGGCCGCCACGTCGGTGGGCGCCCGTTTGAGCTGCTCGCGCAGCAGGATCTCGGCCTCCGGCAGCCTGTTCTCGACCAGCGCGGCAGCAGCCTCGAGCAGGCGCGGGTCGCGTGTCGATGCGCGCACGTGACGCGCATAGGCATCCTGCGCCGCCGCCGTCTCGCCGATCGCGTCGAGATGGTCGGCGAGCACGCGCCAGCCTTCGGCGAGGTCGGGCTTGAGGGCCACGGCGCGACGCAGCGACTGCACGGCAGCCTCACCCCGCCCGAGCTGGCCCAGCGCGATTCCATGCAACAGCAGCGCCTGCGGCTGGTTGGGCACGACCTTGAGGATCTCGGCCGCCTGCTCGGCCGCCAGGGCCGGATCGGCCTGCAGCAGCTTGGAGGCATGGGCCAGCGCGGTCGCCAGGGTGCCGACCGGCTCGGGGGCTGCGCTCATCGCAGGTCCTCTGGGAGTTGCTTGAATCGGACCCGATTGAAGGGGGAAGTCGACCGGCTTGTCAAATGCGCCGGCGGCGATCGCTCAGCGCACGTCCAGGTGGACGCGCTGGCTCACGCCGCAGATGAGTTCGTAGGCGATGGTGCCTGCGGCCTTCGCCACTTCCTCGACCGGCACGCCCTCGCCCCACAGCGTCACCGCATCGCCCACCGCGACCGGCGGCAGGTCGGTCACGTCGATCGTGATCATGTCCATCGAGACGCGGCCGACCAGCGGCGCGCGCCTGCCGTTGACGAGCACGGCCGTACCGCCGCGGGTGTTGCGCGGGTAGCCGTCGCCGTATCCCGCCGCGGCGATCGCCAGTCGCGACGGGCGCGCGGCACGCCAGGCGCCGCCGTAGCCCACCGCCTCGCCGGCGTGGACCTCCTTGACCGCGATCACGCGCGTCTCCAGCGTCATCGCCGGCCGCAGGCCGAGTTCGGCCGCGGTCGCATCGGCGAACGGCGACACGCCGTAAAGCATGAGGCCGGGCCGCACCCAGTCGGCGCGCGCGGCGTCCCAGCCGAGCGTGCCCGCGGAGTTGGCGATGCTGCGCTCGCCCGGCATGCCCGCGGTGAGGCGTTCGAAGGCCTCGAGCTGTGCGCGCGTGCCGGCATCGTCGCGATCGTCGGCATTGGCCAGGTGGGTGACCAGGGTCAGCGGCTTGAGCACGGCCTCGCAGGCCTGCAGGCGCGCCAGCACGGGCGCGACCTGCTCGGGCCGGAAGCCGAGGCGGTTCATGCCGGTGTCGATCTTGACCCAGGTGCGGAAGGGCTTGTCGCCGCGCCAGGTCTCGAGCAGCAGGACCTGCTCGGGCTCGTGCACCATGACGTCGAAGTCGTGGTGCGCGGCCTGCCTGAGCTGGTCGGGCCCGAACACGCCCTCCAGCAGCAGGATGCGCTGGCGAAGGCCCGCGGCCCGCAGGGCCATGCCCTCCTCGAGCCGCGCGACCGCGAAGCCGTCGGCGCCGGCCAGCGCGACTGCGGTCGGGACGCTGCCGTGGCCGTAGGCATTCGCCTTGATCACGGCCATCACGCGCGAGCGCGGCGCCACCTCGCGCACGCGCGCGAGGTTGTGCCTGAGGGCCGAGGTGTCGATGACGGCGCGGATGACCGGCGTCATGGGATCAGTAGAGGCCCTCGCCGTAGGACTCGGCGACGAGGTTGTCGAAGCGCGTGAATTCGCCGATGAAGGCCAGGTGGACCTCGCCGATCGGGCCGTTGCGCTGCTTGGTGATGATGATGTCGGCGATGCCCTTGCGCGTGGTGTTGGGCTCGTAGACTTCCTCGCGGTAGATCATGAGGATCAGGTCCGCGTCCTGCTCGATGGCGCCCGACTCGCGCAGGTCGGACATAACCGGCTTCTTCTCGGTGCGCTGCTCGACGCCGCGGTTGAGCTGCGACAGCGCGATCACCGGGCAGTGCAGTTCCTTGGCCAGCGCCTTGAGCGAGCGGCTGATCTCGGAAATCTCGGTCGCGCGGTTTTCCTTGGTGCCGGCCACCTGCATGAGCTGCAGGTAGTCGACCACGATCAGGCCGATGCCCTTCTCGCGCTTGAGGCGGCGCGCACGCGCGCGCATCTCGGTGGGCGTCAGGGCCGGCGTCTCGTCGACGTACACGGGCGCCGCGGAGAGCTGCTGGATCGCGCCGTTGATGCGCGACCAGTCCTCGTCGCCGAAGTGGCCGGTGCGCAGGCTGGTCTGGTTGACGCGGCCCAGCGAGGAGATCATGCGCAGCGTCAGCTGCTCCGCCGACATTTCCATCGAGAAGATCGCGGCAGGAACGCCCTTGCCGATGGCGGCGTTCTCGGCGATGTTGATCGCCAGCGTGGTCTTGCCCATGGACGGGCGGCCCGCGATGATCACGAGGTCGCCCGGCTGCAGGCCGGTGGTCATCCGGTCGAGTTCGGTGAAGCCCGTCGAGACGCCGGTGGTGGCGCCCGGGGACTGGTGCAGGGCGTCCAGCTTGTCGATGGTGCCCGGCAGGATGTCCTTGACGGAGATGAACCCCGCGCGGCTGCGCGTGCCGCGCTCTGCGATCTCGAAGACGCGGCGCTCGGCCTCGTCGACGAGTTCGGAGGCGCTGCGCCCGCCGCTGTCGAGCGCCGCGCCGGCGATCTCGCCGCCCGCGGATACGAGCGCGCGCAGCATGGAGCGCTCGCGGACGATGTCCGCGTAGGCACGCACGTTGGCTGCGCTGGGCGTGTCGCGAGCGAGCGTGCCGAGGTAGGCGAGCCCGCCGACTTCGTCGAGCAGGCCCTTGCCCTCGAGGTGCTCGGAGATGGTGACCGCGTCGCAGGGACCGCGGGTTTCCGCGACGTGCGCGATGGCCTCGAAGATCAGGCGGTGGTCGCGCCGGTAGAAGTCGTCGGCGACGACGATGTCGGCCACGGCGTCCCACGCGCTGGAGTCGAGCATGAGCCCGCCGAGCACGGCCTGCTCCGCCTCGACCGAATGCGGCGGCTTGCGGATTTCCGCCACGCCGTCACCCGGTTCGCTACGACGTCTTCCCGGACCAGCCATGTGCGCGTCCACCGCGTCCGCACCGGGCCCCTGGCGGGGCCGGCGCGGACGGGAGGTCACTCTTCGGCGGTGACGGTGACGGGGATCTCGACGTCCACGTCGGCGTGCAGGTGCACGGTCACGTGGTGCTCGCCGACCATGCGGATCGGGCCGCCCGGCAGGCGGATCTCCGAACGCTCGACTTCGATGCCTTCACGCGTGACCGCCTCGGCGATGTCGGCGGCGCTGATCGAGCCGAACAGCTTGCCTTCGCTGCCAGCCTTGGCGCTGATCGCGAGCTTGTAGCCCTCGAGCTTCGCGGCACGGGCCTTGGAGGACTCGAGTTCGCCGGCGGCCAGCGCCTCGATCTCGGCGCGACGCGCCTCGAAGGCGGCGAGGTTGGCAGCCGTGGCGACCGTGGCCTTGCCCTGCGGGAGCAGGAAATTGCGGCCGTAGCCCGGCTTGACGTTGACCTTGTCGCCGATGCCGCCGAGGTTGGCGACCTTCTGGAGCAGGATTACTTCCATCGTTGCACCCGTCTTGCACTTGAACTTGCGATTCTGACCGTGGCCACTGCCGGCATCGTTCGCTGGAACGCGCCGGGCGACCTCCCATCAACCAGCGGGCGCTCCCGGCTTGCGGCCGAAACGCTCGCGAATTCCCATCCAGGTGTCGGCGAAGCCGAGTCCCACGACCGCCATCGGGGCGAGTCCCAGGGCCACGTAGCCCACCACCACCAGCCAGCTGCCGATCGCCTGCGTCTCGCGCAGCGCGTGAAGGACAGCCAGCGCCTGCAGCGCGAACGCGGCAGACAGCACGAACAAAACTTCCTGCAGCGGTTGCCACGGCGCGCCGCGCACAGCCTGCACGGCGACACTGAGCACGAGCGCCGCCACCGTCAGCCAGCCGACGAACCGGCCCAGCTTGAGCGCGCGGAACTCGCGCCCGAAAAGTCCGGGCTCCCGCAGCAGCCCGAAGGCCCAGAGGCCCGCGAACTGCGCAATCATCGTGTGCAGCAGCATCAGCCACACCGTCGTGGCCCATGCCACCCGCGCCGTGGCCTCGCCGAGCTCGTCCGGACTGCTCTGGATGCCCATGCTCGAGAGCGTGCGGGCCATTTCGTCGAGCGCCGGCCGGATCGTGTTCACCAGCGGCATCAGCAGGCCGACCGGGTCGCCCAGCACCAGGTGCAGGGCGAACAGCACGCCGACCGCCACCAGCGTCGCCGCCTGGAACACGAAGCTCAGGCTGCGCGTCCGCTCGAGCAGTCCCGCCGCCAGGTAGGGCGGCAGCAGGATCGCCGCCGTCACCGTCATGCTGACGCCGAGTCCGGCAAGCGGACCCAGGCCCCAGGCGATCGGCAACGCGGCACCCACCGCGGCGAAGGCCGCTGCGCGCGGCCCGCGCGCCAGCAGTGCCAGCACCATGACGCTCGCCGGCAGCCAGGCGGCCAGCGGCAGCGCGAACAACGCGAGGACGCCCAGCCCCGCTGCGGCCAGCAGGCCGCGCGATGGCTGGGCCGTCACCCATTGGGCGAAGTTCTGCATGGGCTCACCGGCACGCCGGGTAGCGGCCGCGCACCCCGCTCAGTGCTGGTCGGTGTACGGCAGCAGCGCCAGGTACCGGGCGCGCTTGACCGCCTGGGCCAGCTGGCGCTGGTAGAACGACCGCGTGCCCGTGATGCGGCTCGGGACGATCTTGCCAGTCTCGGTGATGTAGCCCTTCAGCGTTGCCAGATCCTTGTAGTCGATCTGCTCAGTGCCTTCGGCCGTGAACTTGCAGTACTTCTTGCGACGGAAAAAACGGGACATGGTGCCTCCCTATGCTCAGCCGGCGTCGCCGGACATATCGCCGAGATCCGACGAGCCGCGCTCACGGTCCTCACGGTCTTCGCCCGACTTCGCCATCGGCGAAGGCTCGGTGACCGCCTTGTCCATCTTGACGACGAGGTGCCGGAGCACGGCGTCGCTGAAACGGAAGGCGCCGGTGAGTTCATCGAGCGTCTTGCCGTCGCACTCGATATTCATGAGCACGTAGTGGGCCTTGTGGATCTTGGTGATCGGGAACGCCAGCTGGCGCCGACCCCAGTCCTCGAAGCGGTGCACGACGCCACCGCCGGCAGTGATCATGCCGGTGTAACGCTCGACCATCGCCGGGACTTGCTCGCTCTGGTCGGGATGGACCAGGAAAACGATCTCATAGTGTCTCATCGCGTGTACCTCCTCACGGGTAATAAGCCCCCCGCGTTGACACGCGCGCGGTGGAGCAAGGAGCAGGCTTCCCCGACCTCGGGGAAGCGAAAGGGCCGCTAAACTACCTGAAGTGGGCCCCACAAGCAACGGTTACCGGCGAATAATCCCGGCAAATCCGCTACTTAGCGCCCGCCAGGCCTAGCGGCGCTGGCGCAGGGCCTCGTACAGCACGATTCCGGTCGCCACCGACACGTTCAGGCTCTCGACGGTGCCCTGCATGGGCAGCCGGATCGTGAAATCGCACAGCTCGCGGGTCAGGCGGCGCATGCCGGCCCCCTCCGCGCCCATGACCACGGCCAGCGGACCCTTGAGGTCGGCGGCGTAGAGGTCCTTGTCGGCCTCGCCCTCGGTGCCCACGATCCACACGCCTAGGTCCTTGAGGTCGCGCAGCGAGCGCGCCAGGTTGGTGACCTGCACGAACGGCACCGTCTCGGCGGCGCCCGCGGCGACCTTGCGAACGACGGGCGTCAGGCCCGCCGCCCGGTCGCGGGGCACGATCACGGCATCGACGCCGACGGCATCCGCGGTGCGCAGGCAGGCGCCCACGTTGTGCGGGTCGGTGACGCCGTCCAGGACCAGGAAGAACGGCGCCGCGCCGGCCTTGCGCACGAGTTCGGGCAGGGAGCCTTCGTCCAGCACCGGCGCCGGCACGACCTCGGCGACGGCGCCCTGGTGCACGCCGCCCTCGGCCATCTGCTCGAGGTCGGCGACCGGACGCAGCCCGACGGCGATCCCCGCATCCAGCGCGAGCTTGCGCAGCTGCTCGGCGCGCGAATCCTGGCGGCCCTGCTGCAGCCACAGCTTCCTGACGCGGCCGGGGTGACGCTCGAGCAGCCTCGCCACCGCGTGCAGTCCGAAGACCCGGTCGAGCCGGTTCACTTCGAACGCCTCCCCTCACGCTTGGCACGCCGCGGATGGAAACCGCCGGCCGTCTTGCCCACCAGCTCGAAGTCGATCTTGCGATCCGACGGCTCGACGCGCGTGAGCCGCACGCGCATCTCGTCGCCGACCGAGTAGCGCTGCTTCGTGCGCTCGCCGACCAGCGTGCGGTCCTGT
Organism: Gammaproteobacteria bacterium; assembly: GCA_020851435.1. Lineage (GTDB taxonomy): Bacteria > Pseudomonadota > Gammaproteobacteria > Steroidobacterales > Steroidobacteraceae > JADZCS01. The sequence continues at coordinate 7,192 of JADZCS010000218.1, forward strand.
TCGTGGAACTGGAAGTAGTCGCTGCCCAGCGCCGTGACGTGCACGAGGCCGTCGACCTGCAGGTTCTTGAGCTGCACGAAGACGCCGAAGTTGGTGACGCCCGTGGCGACCGCGTCGAACTCCTCGCCGATGCGCTGGCTCATGAATTCGCACTTGAGGTACGCGACCACCTCGCGCGAGGCCTCGTCGGCGCGCCGCTCGCGCTGCGAGCATTCCTGGCCCAGCAGTTCCATCTCGCGCGGCGGGTGGACGAAGTCGCCGGCCGAGCCTCCCTCCAGCGCGTGGCGGATCGCGCGATGGACGAGCAGGTCCGGGTAGCGCCGGATCGGCGAGGTGAAATGCGCGTATTCCTCCAGCGCCAGCCCGAAGTGGCCGATGTTGAGCGGCTGATACAGCGCCTGCGGCAGCGAGCGGATGACCGCGTTCTGGATGACCGCCAGGTCCGGGCGGTCGGACACGGTCCTGAGCATGCGCTGCAGCTTGAGGGGCTCGAGCTCGCCGTCGGTCTCGAGAAACAGGCCGCGCAGCGACAGGAAGCGCTTGAGGTCGGCGACGCGCTCCTCGTCGGGCTGGCCGTGGATGCGGAACAGCGCGGGCAGCTTGTGCTTCTTGAGGAAGCGCGCCGCCTCGACGTTGGCGGCGATCATGCACTCCTCGATGATGCGGTGGGCGTCGTTGCGCGGATAGGCCTTGATGTCGGTCACGGCGCCCGCCTCGTCGACGAGCACCTTCATCTCGGCAGCCTCGAAGTCGAGCGCGCCGCGCTCCTCGCGGTTGCGACGCAGCGCGTCGTAGACCTCGCGCAGGCACTCCAGACGCGGCAGCAGCTCGCCGAGCTCGCGGACGGTGGCGGGATCGCGGTCCACCAGCGCCGCCGCGACCTTGTTGTAGGTCAGGCGCGCGGCGGAGCGCATGAGGCCGGAATAGAAGCGCGTGCGCGTGACCTTGCCCGCGCGCGTGACGTTCATCTCGGCGACCATGCACAGGCGGTCGACCTTCGGCATCAGCGAGCAGAGGTTGTTGGACAGTTCCTCCGGCAGCATGGGGATGACGCGCGACGGGAAATAGACCGAGGTTGCGCGCGCCCTGGCCTCGGCGTCCAGCGCCTGGCCCGGCCGCACGTACCAGCTGACGTCGGCGATGGCCACGAGAAGCTTGAAGCCGGAGCGCGTGCGCTCGGCGAACACCGCGTCGTCGAAGTCGCGCGCGTCCTCGCCGTCGATGGTCACGAGCGGCAGGCTGCGGATGTCCTCGCGGTGGCCGATGTCCTTGCCGCCCACTTCACGGCCGAAGCGCCGTGCCTCGCGCAGCACCGCTGCCGGGAACTCGTGCGGCAGCCCGTGGCCGGCCACCGCCAGCTCGATTGCCGTCTGGGCAGCGCCGCCCTCCGGCAGGATGCGGCTGACACGGCCGACCGGCGGCGCATGCTCGGTCGGAGGCTCGACGATCTCGACCACGACCAGCTGGCCGGGCTTGGCGCCCGAGCGCATCTTCGGCGGGATGACGATGCGGTGGGAGTGGCGCTTGTTGTCCGGCACGACGAAGCCGACCCCGCCCTCCTGGAAGAAGGCCCCAGCCACCTCGCGCGTGCGGCGCTCGAGCACCTCGACGACCGAGCCCTCGCGGCGGCCGCGCTCGTCGATGCCCGTCACGCGCACCGCCGCGCGGTCGCCGTGCATGAGGGTGCGCATGTGCCGGAACGACAGGTAGACGTCCTCGCCGCCGTCGTCCGGCGCCAGGAAGCCGAAGCCGTCGCGGTGGCCCGTCACCACGCCGGCGATCACGGCGAGCCGGTCGAGCAGGCAGTATTCCTCTGCGCGGTTCAGCAGCAGCTGGCCGTCGCGCACCATCGCGCCCAGGCGCTTGCCGAGCGCCTGCTTGACGCCCCGGTCGCGGACGCCGAGGCTGTCGCAGAGAGTGTCGAAGCCAAGCGGGCGCTTGGCGTCCGCAAGGGACTTCAGGATGAAGTCCCGGCTGGGAATCGGGTGCTCGTAGCGGCCTTGTTCCTCGCCAAAACGGGGATCGCGGTCCTGCCAACGGGACTTGGGGGTCATGGTCTTCCTTGCTGGCCTAGATTGACAAGGCCCGAGGGCCTGCGTACATTTCCGCCCCTCGCCGGCTTCTGCCCGGCGAAGCACCTTGCCCAGGTGGCGGAATTGGTAGACGCACTAGTTTCAGGTACTAGCGGGTAACACCGTGGAGGTTCGAGTCCTCTCCTGGGCACCATCTCCCTGCTCATGTGTCGGAAAAGTCGTCGCCTTCGGGCGGACGTCGTCGGGCGTCACGGTTCATCCCGCATTGTACTGCAGGAACCCCCGATGGCACTGATCCAACTGATCTGCGTCAGCGCCAAGCTAGGCCAGGCTGCTCACCAGTGAACGCCGCGCAGCAGCGAGGCGAACACCATCGCCTCCTGGGTGGGACGCGGTGGCTCCGCGCCTTCCTCGCGCGCGCCCTTGGCGGCCGCGGAGTCCGGGAACATCCGGTAGGCCGTGTTCATCACCACTTCTGAAATGCGCGGCGCCGCGAGGTGCAGCACCTCCGAGAACAGGCCGAGCCGCGTGGCGATGCGCTTCGGGCGGTCGATGATGGCCTCGGCGATCATGTCGGCGGCCTCCTCCGGCGAGATCGTCGGCACCTGGTCGTAGAGCTTGGTCGGCGCGATCATCGGCGTGCGCACCAGCGGCATGTTGATGATCGTGAACGACACGCCGCGATCCGCGAATTCCGAGGCCGCGCAGCGCGTCCAGGCCTCCAGTGCCGCCTTCGAGGCCACGTAGCCCGAGAACCGCGGCGCGTTGGACAGCACGCCGATCGACGACACGTTGACCACGTGGCCGAAGCCGCGCTCTACCATCGACGGCAGCAGCGCCATCGTCAGCCGGATCGCCGCGAAATAGTTGAGCTGCATCGTGCGCTCGAAATCGTGGAAACGGTCGTACGACAGGTCGATCGAGCGCCGGATCGAGCGTCCCGCGTTGTTGACCAGAATATCCACGCCACCGTGCTCGGCGAGCACGCGCGCGGCGAACGCGTCGCAGGCCGCCAGGTCGGCGATGTCGACGGAATAGGCATGGACATCGCCGCGCTCCGCGACGATGCGCCGGGCTTCCTCCAGTTTCTCGGCGTCGCGCGCGACGATCAGCACCCGCGCGCCGGCCTCGGCGCAACGCAGCGCCGCCGCCAGGCCGATGCCCGAGGAGCCGCCGGTGATCAGCACGACCTTGCCGCGCACCGCGCCGGAAAGGCTGTGGTCCAGCGACAGGTCCGGGTCGAGGTGGCGTTCCCAGTAGTCCCACAGCCGCCACGCGTAATCCTCGAGCGAAGGCACGCGGATGTCCGCTTCCTCGAGCAGGCGGACGGCCTGGTAGCAGTCGAAGCGCGTCTGCCAGTTGAAGAACTTCATGACGTCGCGCGGGATGCGCAGGTCACGCAGGATGGTGTCGACCACCTGCTGCAGCGGCTTGTAGTCGGTCAGCGACGCGGTCACCCCCGCAGGGATGAAGTCGAACAGGCGCGGGTCGAGCCGGAAGGCCATCGTCGGCGCGTGACCGACGCGCGCAAACAGGTTGAGGACCTCGCCGACGCGGCGGGGCCGCGGATCGGCCAGGTGGAAGCACTCGCCATCGTGGCCGTCGAGGTGGGCGAGGTGGTCCATGGCGTCGACGACGTAGTCGACCGGCACGAGGTTGATGTAGCCGCCCTCGAAGCCGATCAGCGGGAACCAGGCCGGCAGCGCGTGCCGGAGCTTCTGGATCATCTTGAA
>JADZCS010000219.1 GCA_020851435.1 Gammaproteobacteria bacterium
AGTCCGCGTGCAGCGCACCGCCCGCGCCGTCGGGCACCAGCACGTCGCGCAGGGCGTCGCAGCCGACCGACAGCACGGAACGCACCTCGGCCCGCCGGCGGGCGATGATGCGCCAGCGGCGCCAGCCGACCACGGCAGCGCCGGCGACGAGCATGCCTCCGACGACGGCAACGATGAGGTCGGTCGTCGGCATCACGGGTTGCGCAGGGCGAGCAGGTAGTCGCGCAGGGCGTCGAGTTCCGCGGGCAGCGTGTCGTGATGCGCGGGCAGGGCCAGCAGCCCGGCCAGTGCGGGCGGCAGCTCGACTTCCTCGCCGATCAGTGGCTCGACGATCTCGCGGAATTTCGCGGCGTGCGCCGTGGCCACCAGCACCCAGTGCAGGGCACGCCGGGAGTCCGCCGGCAGTCGTGCGTACACTTCGGCCGCCGTGGCCGTGTGCGGGCACCAGGTTTCGCCCAGGACCGTGAAGTCCCCGGCAATGCGCGTGCGAATAGCGTCGTCGTCGACCGAGTAGGCGCTGACCTGCACAGCAAGATCCCGCCACTCGGGATGCAGCACCCGCAGGCGTTCCATGTTGCTGGGATTGCCCACGTCCATGGCCGAGGCGAGCGTGGCCACGCTCGGCCGCGGCTGCCATTCGCCGGTCGCCAGGAACTCGACGACCGCGCGGTTGGCGTTGTGCGCCAGCACCACCTCGCCCACAGGCAGTCCGCTGCGCCGTGCCCAGAGGCAGGCGAGCACGTTGCCGAGGTTGCCGGACGGAATGACGTAGCCGGGACACGCGCCCTCGGCGCGCCACAGGTCGAGACTGGAGGCCGCGTAGTAGGCCGCCTGCGGCAGCAGGCGACCGACGTTGATGCTGTTCGCGGACGAGAGCTGCATGGCGTGGGCGAGCGTCCGGTCGGCGAAAGCCTGCTTGACCATGCGCTGGCAGTCGTCGAAGTTGCCCCGCACCGCAATGCTGGAGACGTTGTCGCCCCAGCAGTTGAGCTGGTGCTCCTGGAGCGGCGATACCAGGCCCTCGGGATAGAGCACCACCACGCGCACGCCGGGGCGCTTGTGGAATGCCGCCGCCACCGCACCGCCGGTGTCCCCGGACGTCGCGACCAGGATGGTCAGCGGTCGGGAGTCCGCCCGCGGAATGCGCGACAGGCAGGCAGCCAGGAAACGTGCGCCGAAATCCTTGAATGCCGCCGTGGGGCCGTGGAACAGTTCGAGTACCGAGAGCTTTCCGCCCGCGACCAAGACTCGCTTGACGGGTGCCGGGAAATTGAAGGCGTCGGCAGCGATGTCAGCAAGGTGCGGCCCAAGCGGGTCGCTGGAGAAGAAAGGCGCAAGGAATCGCTCGGCGATCGCCGGCAGCCCGCTGACACCCTCAAAGTCGCCGACCTGCAGCGCCGGGAACCGTTCCGGAACGTACAGGCCACCGTCCGGTGCAATGCCGTCCGACAGGGCTTTGCTCAGGCCGACCTTGGTCGCAAGATTGCGGGTGCTAGAGAACAGCATTCAGGCCTCCACGACGCGGGCGCCCTCGGCGTCGATCGCCGAAATCCAGTGATCGGATGCCAGGTTGTGCTCGGCGAAGGCCTCGACCATCGCCGCGCGGATGCCTTCCGCGTAGGCGTCCTCGCACCACGCGAATATCGTCGGCCCGGCCCCGGAGATCGAGCAGCCGAGTGCGCGATTGGACATCGCGGCCTGCTTGACCGCCTTGAAGCCCGGAATGAGCTGGGCGCGCTGCGGCTCGATGATCACGTCCTCGAATGCGTCGCGGATCATCGGCAGGTCGTTGGTGTAGCAGCCGCTGATGAAGCCGGCCAGATTCGCGGTCTGCCAGACCACGTCGGACAGGTCGACGGTCTTCCTGAGGATGCGCCGCGCTTCGCGGGTGGACAGGAACATGTGCGGGTGCACCAGCACGCAGCGCACCGACGGCGGCACCGGGATCTGCTTGGTGCGCGGGTGGTCGATGCCGACCGTGAGCACCAGCCCGCCGAACAGCGAGGGTGCGATGTTGTCGACGTGCACGCTGCCGCTGGCGACGGCCTCGCCCTGCATGGCGAACTTCAGCAGTTCGAGCTTGCTGAGCGGTTCGTCGAGCAGCGCGTTGGCCGCGACGACGGCCGCCACGGCGGACGCCGCCGATCCGCCCAGGCCAGAGCCCAGCGGAATGCCCTTCTCGATCGTCAGTTCCATGCCGAACTCGAGACCGAGCGCCTGGGTCATGGATACCAGCGCCATGCCCGCCGTGTTCTTCTCGGCTTCCAGGGGCAGCGAGGCCTCGCAGCCCGTAATCGCAAGGATGCGCACGCCCGGCTGCGCGCTGCGGCGGATGCGCACGCGGTCGCCGACGGCGCGCACGGTGTGGCCCAGAATGTCGAACCCGACGCCGACGTTGCCGACGGTGGCGGGCGCAAAGGCCACGACCTCGTTGAGACGCGCTGCAGGAGTGGCGTTCATCGGCAGGTCCTCACAGCTTGGCACCGAGATAGGCCGCGAGGCGCAGCAGGTCGCCGAAGACTCCGCCAGCCGTGACCGCCGGGCCCGCGCCGGGACCCTGCACGATCAGCGGGTTGTCGCAGTAGCGCGAAGTAACGAAGCGGACGATGTTGTCGGTCAGCGCCATGTTCGCGAACGGATGCCGGCGGTCCATCCGGCGAACGCCGACGGTCGCCCTGCCGTCGGAAGTGAGCCGGCCGACGTAGCGCAGCACCTTCCCCTCGGCCTCCGCGGAGCGCAGCACCTCGAGCATGTCGCCGTCGAACTCCGGCAGGCGCGCGAGGAATTCTTCGGACCCGCACTGCCGCAGCGGCACGGGCACCAGGCTGTCGATGACCACGTCGCTCATCTCCAGCTTC
>JADZCS010000220.1 GCA_020851435.1 Gammaproteobacteria bacterium
ACTTTCTCGCCGGCGCCGGCAGTTGCGCCAGGTACGCGGCGACGGCTAGCTTGTCGTCCGCCGAGAGCTGGCCGAGGATCGCGGGCATCGCTGGGTTGGAGTTGCCGCGCTTTCCGCTGAGGACGAGGTCGATCTCGCGCAACAGGTAGCTGTAATGCTGCGACGCGAGCATCGGGTAAAAAAGATCCGCGCGGCCTTCGCCGTGCTCGCCATGGCACGCTGCACAATTGCGGGCGTACACGGCCTGGCCGCGCGGCACCAGCTCGGGTGGCCCCTGCGCGATGCTGCCCACGACCGGCAGGGACTGCAGATAGGCGGCAATGTCGGCAAAATTCTCAAGCGTCAGGCCGGAATCGGCCATGTAGTCCTTCATCTCCTGGTTCACGCGAAGGCCACTGCGAATGTCCATCAGCTGCTTGATCAACACCGAGGCATGCTGCCCGGACAGCCGCGGTATATCGAATTTCGCGCGCCCCGAACCATCCTTACGATGGCAGCTCTGACATTCGGCATACGCCTCCTGGCCGCGCTGAATGTCGCCCGGCAGTGCCAGCGTGGCCTTGATATCGCCTTCAGTCGGCACGAGCACAGTGACCTGGGCAACGGCCGTCCCGGCCGGGCCCGCTAGCATGGTCGCGAGGGCAAGCGAGAGGGTCGCCAGGAGCCTCCGATCTGCACCGATCTGTACGTTCATCATCGCTCCCCTCGTTGTATGCACCCTGAGAGACTGCCTCTACGAAGGCCGGACGTCCAGCGCGAAGGCCTGAGTTCCATTGCTTCCCTGGACCGTGCCGCAATGCTAGGTTGCCCATATCGGGGGGGCGTAATGAACGACAACACAATGGCGGTGGCCCGTCGAAGGGCCAGCAGCTTCTTTGCGACCAGCGCGATCGTGATTGCGGCATTGGTCGTGCTGAGTTTTCCCGCGACCTATTACATCCCCCTTGCCACCGGGAGCAAGCAATTCACCCTGCTTCGGCACCTGCATGGCCTGGCGTTCTTCGCCTGGGTCGGACTCTACGTCGTGCAGACGCAGCTGGTGAGGGCAGGCAATGTCAGGCTGCATCGCGAACTCGGTGTGGCCGGGGTGGCACTGGCCGGGGCCATGCTGCCGCTGGGCCTGTGGCAGGCTGTCGCAGCGGCGGGCGAACGGCAGGCGCGGGGCATGGCCAACCCGTTTGAATTCTCGATCTACAACGTCATCGACATCACGGTTTTCTGCAGCGCGTTCGCGTGGGCTGTTTACGAGGCGACACGCAGGATCGAGTGGCACCGCCGGCTGATGTTCGTGGCGCTCCTCAACCTGTTCGGCCCGGCCTTTTCGCGCATCACCTGGCAGCCGTCGATCGCCTTTCCGTTGTCAGACATGCTCCCGTCCCTGGTCGCGGATGCCGTGCTGATCGTGCTCGCCCTGTATGACCGGCGCCAGCTTGGCCGGGTCCATCCTGTGACCCTTGGGGCGATCATCGTTCTTGTCCCGCTGCATGCGGCAACGCCGCTGATTGCACGTAGTCAGTGGTGGAATACGTTTGCGCCGGGCCTGTTTGGGTTCTGGTGAGGACGGCGGTCTACGGCCTGAACTGCACGCCCGTCATCCGCTCGCTCAGTTCCCATAGCTGGTCGGCTGCCACCGGATCAATCGCCCACGGCCGCACACCGCCGAACTTCTGCGAGTCGGCGGGCACCGCCTCGGCGACATCGCAGTCCTCGCAGTAGACGCCGCCCATCTGCTCGAGCCTCGGGCTCACCGCACACCAGGTGGACGTGGCGCCGCCCTGCTCGGCCGTCTTCACGAAGTCGGCGGGTCGGTCGTGCTCGTCCACGAACCTGATCGCGCGCAGTTGCTCGGGCGTGACGTGGGCGTACAGGCCTGTGAAGATCACGCCGGGATGCGCCGAAAACGCGCGCACTCCCGCGGGCGCACCGCGGCGATCGAGCCCTACCGCGAACAGGACGTTCGCCGTCTTCGAACGGCTGTAGGCCTTGCCCCGGTCGTACGGCTCGTGCTCGAAGCTGGGGTCGTCGAGGCTCACCGGTCCGCCACGGTGCGCGAGGGACGACACTGACACGACGCGGGCGCCGCGCGCCGCGGCTAGTGCCGGCCACAGGCGGGCGGTGAGCTGGAAGTGGCCGAGGTGGTTGGTGGCGAACTGCGACTCGTAGCCGCGCGCGTCGCGCGTGAGCGGCGTGGCCATGATGCCAGCGTTGTTGATGAGCAGGTGCAGCGGCCGGCCCGAGGCGAGGAATCCGCGCGCGAACGCATCGATGCTCGCGGGATCCATGAGGTCGAGCGTCGCCTGTTCCACGCGCGGCATTCCCTCAAGTGCGGCGGCCGCCCTCCCTGCATCGCGCGCGGGCACGACTACCGTGGCGCCCGCCTCAAGGAGTGCTCGCGTAGTCTCCAGTCCGATACCCGCGTGGCCGCCGGTAACGATGGCGACCTTGCCGCTGAGGTCGAGGCCGCCGACCACGTCGCGTGCTGTCGATCGCGCGCCGAAACCTGAGCTGATGGGGTGTTGCTGTGTCATGGGTCGTTACTCGGCGCGGCCTCGCGCTGAGCGCATTGTGCAGCAGTTACCGCCCGAAGTGGCTAAGCTCAAGCCATGAACGACTCCCCACACGCCTTCCTGGGGCAACTCGGCACGCAGGTGCTCCTCAGCCGCTGCATCGCAATGATGGCGGAGATCGGAATCGCGGACCTGGTAGCAGAGAGGCCCCAGACGTCGGAAGAACTGGCCGTGGCCTGTAACGTCAACGCCGACGCCCTGATGCGGATACTGCGGTTCCTTGCTGCGAACGGGGTTTTTCAGGCTGACGCCAGCGGCGCCATCAGCAACACCGCGATCTCCGAGCTTCTGCGACGCACACAGGGATCGCTGCGCGATCAGGTACGGTCCTCGTGGCAGGACGTGATCTGGGACACCTATCGCCAGCTGCCCGAGACTTTGCGCACGGGAGAGCCAGCCTTCGACAAGGCCTTCGGCATGTCATTTTTCGATTACCTCTCCGCCCATCAGGACATCGGCGCTCGGTTTGATGCGTCCATGGCGCTGATGTCGATGCCGGAGAATGCCGTGCTCGCCGCGGCATATCCGTTCCACGGCACGGTAGTTGACGTCGCGGGCGGGCACGGCGGACTGATCTCCGCGATCCTGCGCAAGCACCGTGATGTACGCGGTGTTCTTTTCGACCAGGCACAGGTCCTCCAGTACGTGGCAAAGCTGCTGGTCGCAGAGCAACTGGATCGTTGTAGCTTGTGCGCCGGCGACTTCTTTACATCGCTTCCAGCCGATGGCGACGTCTATGTGCTCAAGCGCGTCCTTCACGACTGGACCGATGCCGAAGCAATCCGGATCCTTCGTGCGTGCAGGGCTGCCCTGCACGCCAGTTCACGCGTACTCGTCATCGATGCGGTGCTGAGGCCGGGCAATGCACCCGACCCGAACAAGATGCTCGACGTTGGCATCATGGCGTTGACCCGCGGCCGGGAGCGCACGGCGGCGGACTTTCAACGCCTGTTCGACGCCGCTGGCCTCAAACTCCTGCGCATCATCCCGCCGACGGCTCCTTCCGCCATGTCAATAATTGAGGGTGGCCTGTGAGACCGCTCGAGCAATGCTTGAGGGGCGTGGCGGCCGCCACGCTCCTGCTCATGATTCCGCC
>JADZCS010000221.1 GCA_020851435.1 Gammaproteobacteria bacterium
CGATCACGTGCACCAGGAGGTCCGCATCGCGGGCCTCCAGCAGCGTCGAGCGAAACGCCGCGACCAGCTCGTGCGGCAGGTCGCGGATGAATCCGACCGTGTCCGCGACCACGAGTTCCTGCGTATGCGGCAATTGCAGGCGCCGGACGGTCGGGTCGAGGGTCGCGAACAGCTGGTCCGCGACATACACCTGGCTGCCGCTCAGCGCGCCGAACAGGGTCGACTTGCCGGCATTGGTGTAGCCGACCAGCGCGATCGAGGGCACGGGTACCTTCTTGCGCACCGACCTCCCGGTGTCGCGCTGCTGCGCGAGCTTCTCCAGGCGCTCGGAGAGCGTCTTGATGCGCTTGGCCAGCAGCCGGCGGTCGGTCTCGAGCTGGGTCTCACCGGGACCGCGCAGGCCGATGCCGCCCTTCTGCCGCTCGAGGTGGGTCCAGCCTCGCACCAGGCGCGTGGAAAGATGCTTGAGCGGGGCCAGTTCGACCTCGAGCTTGCCCTCGGCGCTGCGCGCGCGCTGCGCGAAGATGTCGAGGATCAGGCCCGCGCGATCGAGCACGCGACGGCCCGTGAGCTTCTCGAGGTTGCGTTCCTGGCTGGGCGACAGCGGATGGTCGAACAGGATCACGTCGGCGCTGAGCGCCTCGGCCCGCTCGCGGATTTCCTCGGCCTTGCCGCTGCCCACGAAATAGCGGGGATCGGGAGAGCGCCGCGAACCCGAGATCGTCTCGAGCGGAACCGCGCCGGCCGAGAGGGCCAGGGCAGCGAATTCCTGCAGGTCTTCGGGGCTGGGGGGTGAGCCGATACCCAGTCGCACCAGCAGCGCGCGTTCACCGCTCTTCGGTCTTTCGAACAACGCGCCCTACCCCGTCCGCCCGGTGATCGTGTCGATCACTCCTGCTCCGGAATTTCCTTGCCGTCCTCGTCCAGCATCGGGACGCGGACGTTGCGGGCCGGAACGACGGTTGAAATGGCGTGCTTGTAGACCATCTGGTTGACGGTGTTCTTGAGCAGCACGACGAACTGGTCGAAGGAATCGATCTGGCCCTGCAGCTTGATGCCGTTGACCAGGTAGATCGACACGGGCACACGCTCCTTGCGGAGGGTGTTCAGGAAGGGATCCTGCAGAGACTGCCCACGAGCCATGTTTATATCTCCATGTTTTTTTTGAAAAATTCAATCCGGCCATTGCGGCCGGCCTGGCACTTCCTTGGCAGCTTGAGGCGGTAGGAGCTCCGCTTACCGTCGACCAAAATGATCCTATCACAGGGTGGCCGTCGACCCGAATCGCCCGAGCCACGTTTCCACCCGTTCCTTGATGTGGGCGATCGCGCCGGTATCAAGGGCATCCACCCATTCCGCGCCGGGCTCGGCACGCAGCCAGGTCAGCTGCCGCTTGGCGAGCTGGCGGGTGGCGATCTGCGCCCGCTCCACGGCCTCCGGCAGCGTCGACTGGCCCTCCAGGAAACCCCACAGCTGCCGGTAGCCCACGCAGCGGATGGACGGCAGGTCCGGCCCCAGGTCACCGCGTGCATGCAGGGATTCGACTTCGGCCAGGAAGCCGCGTTCCATCATCCGCTCCAGCCGCCCGGCCAGCACGGCGACGCCCGCCGCCCGGTCGGCAGGGGCCAGTACCAGCTTGAGCGCGTCAGCGTCCTCGCCGCCACGCAGGTCCTCGCGCTGCAGCGAGGACAGGGGCTTGCCCGTGATCTCGATGACTTCCAGCGCGCGCTGGATGCGCTGCCGGTCGGCGGGCTGGATGCGCGCCGCGGCAAGCGGGTCCTTGCCGGCCAGTTCCGCGTGCAGCGCGGGCCAGCCCTGCGCGGCCGCGCGCAGTTCGATCGAGCGGCGCACGGCCTCGTCCCGGACCGGCATCTCCGCCAGCCCGGACTGCAGGGCGCGGAAATACAGCATGGTGCCGCCGACCAGCAGCGGCACCCTGCCCCGGCTGCGGACGTCGGCCATCGCCTGGCGGCAGTCGGCCAGGAACCGTCCCGCGGAATAGGCCTCGGTGGGATCGATGAGGTCGATGAGGTGGTGCGGCAGGCGCGCGCGCAGCGCGGCGTCCGGCTTGGCCGTGCCGATATCCATGCCACGGAACACCAGCGCCGAGTCGACGCTCACGATCTCGAGCGGCAGGGCCTCGGCGAGCGCGGCCGCGGCGTCGGTCTTGCCGGCCCCCGTGGGACCCATGAGGTAGACCGCTTGCATTTCTAGCGGCCGCGCAGGAACAGCCGGTCGAGTTCCTCGAGGCTCACGCGCGTCCACGTCGGGCGGCCGTGATTGCACTGGTCGGCGCGCTCCGTGCGCTCCATCTCGCGCAGCAGCGCATTCATCTCGGGAATCGTCATCGCGCGATGGGCGCGCACCGCGGCGCGGCAGGCGATGGTCGCGAGGACCTCGTTCTGGCGCTCGGCGATGCGGTGCGTGGCGCCGTGCTCGGCGAGGTCGGACAGCGCGTCGTGCAGTACGCCGCCGATGTCGCGCCCGGCCAGAGCAGCCGGCACCTCGCGGATGGCCAGGCGCGCGGGCCCGATGCGGTCGACCGCGAAGCCCATGGCGGCCAGCGTCTCCGCGTGCTGCCCCGCGAGTTCGGCCTGCGCCTCGCTGACCTCGACCGTCGCCGGCACCAGCAGCGCCTGCCGCTCGCCACCGCCCGACTCGGCCGCGGCCTTGAGCCGCTCGTACAGCACGCGCTCGTGCGCCGCGTGCATGTCGACGATCACGAGGCCGCCCGAGGTCTGGGCCAGGATGTAGATGCCGTGCAGTTGCGCGACGGCGTAGCCCAGCGGCGGTTCGCTCTCCGGGCCTGTGTCGGCGATGGTTGCAGCAGCCTGCGCGAAGTCCGTCCAGGCAACGCCGGCGCCGCCGATGCCGGGCTCGGCGAGCGGCAGGCGCGCCGCGGCGCCCTGCCACGCCCAGGCGTGCCCCGTGGCCGGGGTGCCCTGCGAGGGACCGGCCGGCGAAG
>JADZCS010000222.1 GCA_020851435.1 Gammaproteobacteria bacterium
CAAGCAGTACACCTGGGAGAACATCAAGCCGCAGGTCGACCACGTGATCTTCCCCGATGGCAAGCGCATCATCGTGCTGGCCGAGGGCCGGCTGGTGAACCTCGGCTGCGCGACCGGGCACCCGTCTTTCGTGATGTCGAACTCCTTCACGAACCAGGTGCTGGCCCAGATCGAGCTGTTCAAGCACGGCGCCAAGTACCAGAACCGGGTCTACGTTCTGCCCAAGCACCTCGACGAGAAGGTCGCCCGCCTGCACCTCGAGCGCATCGGCGTGAAGCTCACGGCGCTGGCGCAGGACCAGGCTGCCTACATCGGCGTACCGGTCGAGGGGCCGTACAAGCCTGAGCATTACAGGTACTGAGACCCCCGAGGGGTCAGACCCCGCAGCGGTGTCTGACCCCTCCGCCCCCTCAAGCGTGGCAGTTCCGAGGGGTCAGACCCCGCCGCGGGGTCTGACCCCTCCGTATCCCGACGGGCCTCCGCCGTTTCCCGGGGTCTGCCCCCTCCGTTCTCCCAGCCTCCCCCCACGCTGCCCCCTCCTTGCTACGATGTAGCCATGGACCCCGACCCCCCTGCCAAGGCACCGGTTCGGCGCAAGCGGACCAAGCCGCTGCGCCTGCTCCATTTCACCGATCCCCACCTCTACGGCGATGCCGGCGGGCGCCTGCGTGGCGTCAGCACGCTCGACTCGCTGAAGTGCTGCGTCGCGCACGCGCGGCAGCACCACTTTCCGGCCGACGCGGTCCTGCTGACCGGCGACCTGGTGCACGACGATGCGCGCGGCTACGGGCACTTCTCGTCGGTCTTCGACGCGCTGCGCGCGCCGGTGCACGTGCTGGCGGGCAACCACGACCTGCCGCGCGAGATGCAGCTTCGGCTGGCGTCGCGGCCGTTCGACCTCGCGCCGATCGTGCGTTACCGCGACTGGGTGATCTTCCTGCTCGACAGCGTGGTGCCGGGCGCCACTCACGGCCACCTGGGCGACGAGACCCTGGCCTTCGTCGACGAGGGCCTGGCGCGCCACAGCGACGCGCACGCGCTGGTCTGCGTGCACCACCATCCCGTGCCGATGGGCAGCGAGTGGATCGACGGCATCGGCATCGACAACGCCGGGCGGCTGCTCGAGGTCCTCGACCGCCACGACAACGTGCGCGGACTGCTCTGGGGGCACGTCCACCAGGCCTCGGACGGCATGCGCGAGAACGTGGCGATGATGAGCACGCCGTCCACCTGCGTGCAGTTCCTGCCGGCCAGCGACGAGTTTGCGATCGACGAGCGCCCGCCTGGATACCGGTGGCTGCACCTGTACCCGGACGGCCGCATCGACACCCGCGTCGAGTGGGTGGAACCGGAAGGCTGAGCGCCGGCTAGCCGCCCAGCGGAGCCCTCGACCACAGCACGTTGGCCTGGCCTTCGACCGCGCGCAGCCGGTCGATGGCGATCGGCTCGACCCGCGATCCCACGAACACGTTCGGACGCAGGCCGGCAGCCGTCAGCAGCTGCAGCGGCTCGTCGGGATCGAGGTTCGCGCCGCGCATGAACTTCGGCGAGTACTCCATGAGCAGCATCTCGCAGCGCGACAGCACGCGCTGCCCGCCGCGCATCGCGGCCGCTTCGTGGCCCTCGATGTCGATCTTCACGAGCCGCGGCAGGCGGTCGCCGAGTCCCGCGGATTCCCAGAAGCCGTCGAGCGTCACCGTCCGCACCTCGACATCGTCGCCGGAATAGAGCGGCAGCAGGGTGTGCTGGCCGCGATTGCCGCCCGAGAAGCGGTGCAGGGTCGCGGCACGCTCGGAATCGCTGACCGCCATCGGCACCACCGTGACGCGCCGCGCCGCGTTGATGCGGATGTTCTCCTCGAGCAGGGCGCGATTGTCGGGATCCGGCTCGAACGCGAAGATGTCGACGCCGGGCTCGGCCAGGCGGTCGAACAGCATGGAGTACCAGCCGATGTTGCCGCCGACGTCGAGCGCCACCTCGCCCGGCCGCAGGCGCAGGTGCTCGACCAGCCACGCAGTGATCGGCGGCTCGTGAACGCCGTGCTTGAACAGCTTGCGGGCATGCCGGTCGGTCGTGCCCGTGGTGAAGCGCAGGCCGCAGTAGCGCGTCTCGACGACGAGCGTCTCGGGCCGTTCGACACGGCGGATCCAGGCGTATTTCGCGCTGCGCAGGAAGTAGTCGAGGTTCTTGCGCCGCCGGCGCGGCAGGTCGGCCTGCACGAGTGCCGGCGCGTGCGCGCGGTTCGCGACGACCTTCGCATAGGCGGCCACGAGTTGCGGGCCCACGGTCTCGAGGTGGTGCGGCGTGAGGTCACATTCGACGCGCCGGCGCGGCGCGGCAACGGCGCGCTCGAGCGCCGCGCGCATCGCGGCCACGTCACCGATAGGCACGAGTTCGCCCGGATACTCCTTGAGGATCTCGCGCGGCCCCTCGGCATCGGTGGCGATCAGCGGCACGCCGGCATCGAGCGCCTCGAGCACCACGCGGCCCATCGGCTCGCTGCGCGACGGCACGACGCACAGGTCGAAGGCCTGGTAGTAATCCTTCACGTTGGGCTTGAATCCCGGCAGCTTCACGCTGCCGCCGCCAAGCCGCTCCAGGCGGCCGCGCTCCTTGCCTTCGCCGAGGATCACCAGCTTCGCGCCCGGGATGGCCGCGGCCTTGAACGCCTCCACCAGCGTGTCCCAGCCCTTGCTGCGGGCAAGGCGCCCGACGCCGCCGACCAGGAAGTCGCCCGGCGCCACCCCGAGCTCGGCGCGCAGCGCCGCGACCTCGGCCGCCGACAGCCGCCGGTTCGGCACCAGCGAGTTGCGGATGTAGGGCGCCTCACCGCGGAAACTCGCGGGTACGGACCCCGGCTGCCAGGGCGAGATGCAGACGATCGCATCCATCTCCAGGAACTGCGGGCCGTTGATCCGCAGGTGCAGCGTCGTGAACTTGGCCGCGTCCGGCCGGATCTGCGCGAGCAGCCGCGTGGACCGGCGCAGGTGGGCGTGCACCACGTCGGGCCCGAACATCGCGAGCTCGCGGGCCAGCGCCTTGCGGGTACCGAGGCGGTCGGGCACGACCGCGACGCGCACGCGCGGAGCGACGTGGTCGACGATGCTGGCGCCGGCGCGGCTGCGGTGCCCGCGGCGCACGACCAGCAGCACCTCGTGCTCGCGGCACTGGAAATTGCAGGACTCGATGGTGGACCGTTCGGATCCGGCGAAGCCGTCGGACAGGATCAGGTGTGCGATGCGCATGGGGTGCCCGGCGCCTCAGCCGCCGAAGCGGTAGTGGAAACGCGAGATGTCCTCGGCGTACAGGTCGGCGACCAGCGCAGCCGTCGCGTCGTCGTAATACGCGCTGTAGTGCGCGTGCTCGTGACGGTTCTTGTGCGGCAGGCGCACGCTCTCGGGATTGGGAAGCTTGAGCTGGAGCGCCAGCTGGGGCAGCCGCTCGTGCGCGTCCTCGAGGCGGATCACCTCGTCCACGAGTTCCTTCCCGGAGGCGTCGCAGACGAATGCGGAGGTGCTCCAGGTGCCCTTGCGGCGCCAGCCGTGGTGTTCCTTGCCGCCGCCGCCGGCGCCGGAGGTCTCCACGGTGCGGACCCAGGCCCTGAAGCCCTCGATGTCGGGATCGAGGCCGCGGCCCCTGAAGCGCTTCGAGGCCCAGTTGGCAGCGTCGCGCACGCGGCCCGGGAAGCCGCGGTCGAGGATCGCGGCGTAGACCGAGACCAGGCGCGCCCAGGGGTTACGCACGGTGATGAACTTGTAGTACTCGTCCCAGGCCCAGCCGCGCTGCTCGAACACGGCCTTGAGCTCGACGGGGAGCATGTGGTCGTAGAACGGGTGCTCGGGCGTGACCTGCCGCAGCCTCACCAGCTTGATGTCCGTGTACGGGTTCAGTACCAGCCGGACGCTGGAGGAGCCAGCCTTGGGAAACGAAAAGAATACGAACTTGTACCGGTGGGAGATGCGCAACGGGCGGCGCTCCGCAGGGTGTTGACCGTGTATCCTAGCTGACTATCGCGGTGCCGACCACGCGCGCCGCTCCACACACCCAGCGGAGTATCGACGTGTCACTGTTCCAGGAAGCCTGCCGCTATATCCCAGGCGGCGTGAATTCGCCGGTCCGCGCGTTCCGTGGCGTCGGCGGCGAGCCGATCTTCTTCCGCCGCGCCGCCGGCGCCCGCATCGAAGCGGCCGACGGCCGCAGCTTCATCGACTACGTCGGCTCCTGGGGCCCGATGATCCTCGGCCACGCCTACCCGGCGGTGATCCGCGCGGTGCAGGAACGCGCCGCCGACGGCCTGTCCTTCGGCGCGCCGACGGAACTCGAGACGCACCTCGCGAAGCGCGTGATCGAACTGGTTCCCTCGATCGAGCTCGTGCGCATGTGCAGCTCGGGCACCGAGGCGACCATGAGCGCCATCCGGCTCGCGCGCGGCTTCACGGGCCGCGACCGCATCCTGAAGTTCGAGGGCTGCTACCACGGCCACTCGGACTCGCTGCTGGTGAAGGCCGGCTCGGGCATGCTGACGCTCGGCGTGCCGACCTCGCCCGGCGTGCCCGCAGGGCTCGCCCAGCACACCATCACGCTCGAGTACAACAACACCGCCGCGCTCGAGGAATGCTTCGCCGCGATGGGCGACCAGCTGGCCTGCGTCATCGTCGAGCCGGTCGCCGGCAACATGAACTGCATCCCGCCGGCGCCGGGCTTCCTGCAGCGCATGCGCGAGCTGTGCACCGCGCACGGCGCCGTGCTGATCTTCGACGAGGTCATGACCGGCTTCCGCGTCGCCCTCGGCGGCGCCCAGGCGCTGTACGGAATCCGCCCGGACCTCACCACGCTCGGCAAGATCATCGGCGGCGGCATGCCCGTGGGCGCCTTCGGTGGCCGCCGCGACATCATGGAAAAGCTCTCGCCGCTGGGCCCGGTGTACCAGGCCGGCACGCTGTCCGGAAATCCCGTGGCGATGGCCGCGGGCCTCGCAACCCTCGAAGGCCTGTCACAGCCCGGCTTCCACGAGCGCCTGGCCCGCCAGACCGACCGGCTCATCGCGGGACTCACGGAAGCGGCGCGCGCCGCGGGCGTTCCCTTCAGCACCAATCACGTGTGCGGCATGTTCGGCCTGTTCTTCACGGCCGACGGCCCGGTCACACGCTACAGCCAGGCCACGGCCTGCGACGTCGAGCGCTTCAAGCGCTTCTTCCACGCGATGCTGGCCGAGGGCGTCTACCTCGCGCCGTCGGCGTTCGAGGCGGGCTTCATCTCCGCGGCCCACGGCGACGCCGAGGTGGATGCCACGATCGCCGCGGCGCGACGCGCCTTCGCGGCCTGCTGAACGCGGGCGCGGACGCATGCGTGCCTTCGGCTGGTTCCTCGCGGCGGTCGGCGGCACGCTGCTGCTAGCCGCGGGACTGGCCTGGCCGCTGTACTCGCTGCTGCACCCGATAGCCCCCGACCTGGCGTTCCACAAGATCGCGGGGCGCCTCTGGCAGGTGACCATGATCGCGGGTGTCGCGCTGTGCGTGTGGCGCCTGCGCCTGCGCGGACGCGCCGACTGGGGCTGGGACCTTCCGCGGCCCGACTTCCTGCGCCAGGCCGGCATTGCGCTGGCCGCCGGCCTCGCGACGATGCTGCCGATGTCGCTGGCGATGCTGGGGCTCGGCATCCGCAGCCTGCGGCCCGAACTGGACGCAGCGATGGTGGTCGACGCGCTGCTGACCGGGCTGGTCACCGGGCTGGCGGTCGGCCTCGCCGAGGAAACCTTCTTCCGCGGCCTGATGTTCTCGGCCGTGCGCCGCGAGTCGGGCGTGCGCGTGGCGATCGCGACGACCGCCCTGCTCTACGCGTCGATCCACTTCCTCGCGCGCACCAAGATCCCGCACGCGGAGGTCGGCCCGGACAGCGGCTTCGTGCTGCTCGCGAGCACGCTGCGCTGGTTCGGCGACCCGGGCTCGATGGCCGACGCCTTCGCGACGCTGTTCCTGGTGGGCGTGCTGCTCGCGCTCGTGCGGCACTGGACCGGCGCGATCGCCGGCTGCATCGGCCTGCACATGGGCTGGGTGTGGATGATCAAGTTCACGGTCGCGACGACGCGCGGCCAGCCCGAAGAGCCTCTGTACTGGCTGGTGAGCCGCTTCGACGGCTTCACGGGCTGGATGGTGGCCTGCTGGTGTGCCGCGATCATCGCGGTCGTCTGGGCATCGCGCGCAAGCCTCGAGCGCTTCCGCAGGGCCTAGCGCCGCCCGCTCAGTGGCTGCGCAGCCGTACGATCGGCGCCAGCACCTCGAGCCTCGCGACAGGGTCGGTGGTTTCGAGCAGCGACTGCTTGTCCGTGAGCTCGATGGGCAACAACTCGGCGAGCCGGGAGGCCACCCAGCCCGCATCGCCGAAGTGGCGCTCGACGTGGGCGTAGGCCTCGCCCAGCTGCGGCAGGATCTGCTGCAGCACGGCTGCCAGGTGGCGGTACTCCTCGGGAATCGCCAGCGCCGGATCGGGCGGCAGGTCCTCGACCCGGCCCATGTTGAGCCCGTCGGGCTGGCGCCAGGCCTCGAGCACGCGAATGCGCTGCTGGCCGACGCAGCTGAGGCCCAGCAGGCCGTCGTCGAGCCGGTCGAAGTCGACGATGCGCGCCTCGGTGCCCACTTCGGCGAACTCGATCGCCTCGCCGGCCTCGTTGCCGTCCGTCAGCAGCACCACGGCAAAGCCGCTGCCCTCGCGCAGGCAACGCCCGACCATGTCCACGTAGCGCGGCTCGAAGATGCGCAGCGGCAGCGGGCCGCCGGGAAACAGCACGGCGCTGAGCGGGAACAGCGGCAGCTCGCGCGTACTGCTCATGCGTCGTCGTCTGCCAGTTCCCCGGGCACCTGGCCCCAGCGCGGCATGAGCTTCTGCTCGACGCCGAGGTGGTCGAGCACGCGCGCGACGATGTAGTCGACGAGGTCCTCGACGCGCTGCGGACGGTGGTAGAAGGCCGGATTCGCCGGCAGGATCACGCCGCCCGCATCCGAGACCGTGAGCATGTTGCGCAGGTGGATGCTCGAGAACGGCGTCTCGCGCGGCACCAGGACCAGCAGGCGGCGTTCCTTGAGCATGACGTCCGCGGCGCGCTCGATCAGGCTGCGGCTCGCCCCCACCGCGATCGACGACAGCGTCGCCATGGTGCAGGGGCAGACCACCATCGAGCCGGGCGCACCTGAGCCGCTGGCGACGCAGGCGGTCCACTGCTCGTTGCCGTAGACACTGAGCTGCCCGGGCGCCGCGCCGAAGCGCTCGGCCAGGTGGCGCTCGATCTCCACGGTGCGTCCGGGCATGCGTTCGTCGGTCTCGCTGCCGATCACCACCAGCGCGGGCTTCGAGAGCATCAGGTGCACGGGCCGGCCGGCCGCGATCAGGCACTCCAACAGCCGCAGGCCGTACTGCGCACCGGAAGCGCCCGTCATCGCGAGGGCAACGGCGGGGTTGGGAATCCTGTAACTCATGAATCCTCCCGCGTGGCCTCACGCTTCGCCAATGCTTCCAGCAGCCGGCCGTGAAGGCCGCCGAAACCGCCGTTCGACATCACCAGCACATGATCGCCCGGAAGGGACTCGTTGGCGAGCGCGGCCACCAGCCCGTCGAGGTCGGTCGCGACGCTCGCGCGCGGACCGAGCAGGCCGGCGACGGGCGCGAGGTCCCAGCCGAGGTCGGCCGGCCGGTAGAACCAGACGCGGTCCGCGGCCGCCAGCGAGTGGGCGATCTCGTCGCGGTGCACGCCGAGCTTCATGGTGTTCGACCGCGGCTCGAGCACGGCCACGATGCGCGCGGAACCCACGCGGTGGCGCAGCCCGGCGACCGTGGTCGCGATCGCCGTGGGGTGGTGGGCGAAGTCGTCGTAGACGGTCACGCCCGCGACCGTGCCGCGCAGTTCCATGCGGCGCTTGATGCCGCCGAAAACCGACAGTGCCTCGACCGCTGCCGCGACCGGCACGCCGGCGTGCCGCGCGGCTGCGATCGCCGCGAGGGCGTTGTCGACGTTGTGGCCGCCGATCATGCCCCAGCGCACGCGGCCCTGCCGCTCGCCGCGGAACATCACCTCGAACTCCGAACCGTCGGCCGCGAGCAACCTGGCGCTCCAGTCGACGCCGCCCTCGTGGGCGAAGGACTCGCGCGGCGTCCAGCAGCCCTGCGCCAGCACCTCGTCCAGCCGCTGGTCCGCGCCGTTGGCGACGATGAGGCCGTTGCCGGGAACGGTGCGCACGAGATGGTGGAACTGGCGCTGGATGGAGGCGACGTCGGGGTAGATGTCGGCGTGGTCGTATTCGAGGTTGTTGAGGATCGCCGTGCGCGGGCGGTAGTGGACGAACTTGGCGCGCTTGTCGAAGAAGGCCGTGTCGTATTCGTCGGCTTCGACGACGAAATGCCGGCCGGTGCCGAGCCGCGCCGACGAGGGGAAGTCGACCGGAACGCCGCCGATCAGGAAGCCCGGGTCCTGCCCGGCGTGGTGCAGGATGAAGGCGAGCATGCTCGTGGTCGTGGTCTTGCCGTGGGTACCGGCCACCGCCAGCGTCCAGCGGCCGCGCAACACGTGCTCGGCGAGCCACTGCGGCCCGGAGGTGTAGGGAATGCCGCTCTCGAGCAGGCGCTCGATCAGCGGATTGCCGCGGCTCATGACGTTGCCGACCACGACCACGTCGGGGGCGAGCGCGAGCTGGTCCGGCTCGTAGCCCTCGATGAGGCGGATGCCCAGCGCCTCGAGCTGCGTGCTCATCGGCGGATAGACGTTGCGGTCGGAACCGGTGACGCGATGGCCGGCGGCCTGCGCGAGCGCGGCGATGCCGCCCATGAAGGTTCCGCAGATGCCGAGGACGTGGACGTGCATGGGATTCAGGGACCCGTGGGAATGAGCCGCGTCAGCACGGCCGAGCTGCCGAACGCGAAGGTGACCGAGATCACCATCGCCGTGAACAGGCCTGTTTCCAGCGCCGAGCGGATGACGTGGCCGAGCGCAAACAGGTACCAGACGATCAGGGCCAGCGACGCGACCCAGGCCAGCAGGGCCACGGGATAGTGTTCGGCGGCGGGCTCGCGCAGGCCTGCGACCACCATCATGGGCAGGGACAGCAGCGTGCTCACGCCCAGCACCGCCGCGATCGCCTGCTGGAAACGCGCCGGCCGGCCGGCGAGCGCCAGTACCGCGCGGAACACCAGCAGCGTGAGCGCCAGGTCGGCAGCGGCGCGCAGCAGCGCGCGATCCTCGCCGTAGAGCTGCCAGGCCTGGGCCCAGCTGACCAGCAGGTAGGCCGCCGCGGTCGCGGCGACCAGCGCCCACGAACAGGGCAGCTGGCCCGGATCGCGGCGCCAGAGGGCGATGTCCCAGAAGGTTCGCAGCTGCTCGAGCATCGGGCCTCGATCGTGGTTGGGCTGGCAGGCGCGCGCCCGTATGATGGCGCGCCGTCGAATTGTAGCGAACGGCCAAGGATCCCGTGTCCCAGTACCTGCTGATCGACCAACCCGCCGCCCTGCCCGAGGCGCTCGCCTGCCTGGAACCGGCCACCCAGGTAGCGCTCGACACCGAGTTCATGCGCGAGCGCACCTATTACGCCGGCCTGTGCCTGGTCCAGCTCGCGGTCGGGCCGACGGTGCTGGTCGTCGACCCGCTGCAGGTCGAGGACCTGTCGGCGCTGCTCGCGCTGCTTGCCGCTGCCAGTCGCGAAAAGGTGTTGCATGCCGCACGCCAGGACCTCGAGGTGCTGTTCCCGCTGACGGGCGCGCCGCTCGCGCCCGTGTTCGACACCCAGGTGGCGGCCGCGCTGCTGGGCCTGCCCGCCCAGGTGGGCTACGGCGACCTGGTCAACCGCGTGCTGGGCGTCGCGCTCGAAAAGGGCCACGCGCGCACCGACTGGTCGCTGCGCCCGCTCAAGGCGGCGCAGCTCACCTATGCCGCGGACGACGTGCGCTACCTGACGCCGCTGCGCGACGAACTCGCCGCACGACTCGACGCCGCGGGGCGGCTGCACTGGCTGGTGGAGGAGATGCGCGGCTTCGAGGACCCGTCGCTGTACCGCACGGAACCCGAACTGGCCTGGCGGCGCCTGAAGGGACTCGAGCGGCTGACGCCGCTGCAGCACGCCACGGCCCGCGCGCTGGCGCGCTGGCGCGAGGAACGCGCCATGCGTCGCAACCTGCCGCGCGGCTGGATCCTGCCGGACGACGCGATCCGCGAGCTGGCGCGCGACCGCCCGCGCTCCGCGGCGGGACTCGGCCAGGTCGCGTCCGTTCCGGGTGGCGCGCTGGCCAAGCTGGGCGACGAGATGCTCGAGGTGATCGCCTCGGCCGCGCCCGAGGCGATCGACGAACGCGGCCCACCCGAGGACCGGCCCACCCCGGAACAGTCGGCCACGCTCAAGCGCCTGCAGCAGACGCTGGTGACGCTGGCAGCGCAGCTGGAAATCAGCGCGGAAGTGCTCGCCACGCGTCGCGACCTCGCCGCCATGATGCGCGGCGACCGCGACGTGGCCCCGCTCTCGGGCTGGCGCCGCGAGGTAGTCGGCGAACCGCTGCTGCGGGCGCTCGGCGAGGCCTGAGCGCAGCCTCGGGCGTCAGGCCTTGCGGCTGCGGGCCCGTTCGATCGCGGCTTCGAGCCGCGCGTAGACGTCGTCGATCTCGCCGTCCGCGTCCACCTTCTCGAGCAGCCCGCGCTTCGAGTAGTACTCGACCAGCGGCGCGGTCTGCTTCTCGTAGGTGTCCAGGCGCGGCCCGATCACGGCTTCCTGGTCGTCCTTGCGGTGCTCGAGCTCGGGCGCGTCGCCGCAGGGAACGCAGGCCGGCGGCGTGCCGGGCGGCGAGAAGTAGATGTTGAAGATGCGCCCGCACTGCTTGCAGGAACGGCGGCCCGTGAGCCGCTTGAACAGCAGGTCGCGGTCCACGTCCATGAGGATCACGCCCTCGAGCGGCTGGCCGATCTCGGCGAGCACGACGTCGAGCGCGTCGGCCTGCGCGGTGTTGCGCGGATAGCCGTCGAGGATGAAACCGTTGGCCGCGTCCGGCTGGGCCAGGCGCTCGCGGATGATGCCGAGCACGGTCGCGTCGTCGACGAGCTTGCCGGCGTCCATGGTGGCCTTGGCGGCCAGGCCGAGCGGGGTTCCGTCACGGACGGCGGCACGCAGCAGGTCCCCGGTGGACACCTGCGGGACGCCGTGGGCCTCCACGAGCTTCTTGGCCTGGGTTCCCTTGCCGGCACCCGGGGCTCCGACGAGCACGATACGCATTGGGCAATACTCCCCCGGCCGCAGGGGGCGGCGCGAGGCGCGTATGCTGCCCCCGCCGCCCTGCCCCGTCAAACGCTGCCGGCCGGACAGCCCATCCCGCACCCGCGGACGATGGGCTATGCTTCGCGGCCCCGGGCGCCCCACGGCCCGCCTTTCGAGGACCCCACCCATGCCCGCCCGCAGCAAGACCCCGGTCCGGAACGCGCTCTACGCCCAGTCGGGCGGGGTTACCTCGGTCATCAACGCCTCGGCCGCCGGGGTCATCGAGGCCTGCCGCAGGCACGGCAAGCGCATCGGCAAGCTCTATGCCGGCCGCCACGGCATCGTCGGGGCCCTGACCGAGGACCTCATCGACACCAGCAAGGAGTCGGCCGAGGCGATCAAGGCGCTCAAGTGGACCCCCGCCGGCGCCTTCGGCTCGGCGCGCTACAAGCTCAAGGACCTGGACAAGGACCGCGCCAAGTACGAGCGCCTGATCGAGGTGTTCAGGGCCCACGACATCGGCTACTTCTTCTACAACGGCGGCAACGACTCGATGGATACCGCCCACAAGCTCTCGCAGATGGGCGAGCAGCTGGGCTATCCCGTCACCTGCATAGGCGTGCCCAAGACCGTCGACAACGACCTGCCCGTCACCGACTGCTGCCCGGGCTTCGGCTCGGTCGCCAAGTACGTCGCGGTGTCGACGCGCGAGGCCGCGCTCGACGTCGCCTCGATGTCGCGCACTTCGACCAAGGTATTCATCCTCGAGGTCATGGGCCGGCACGCGGGCTGGATCGCCGCCGCGGGTGGCCTGGCGGGCAGCAAGGCCGGCGACGCGCCGCACGTCATCCTGTTCCCCGAGATCGCCTTCGACGAGGCGCGCTTCCTGGCACGAGTCCGCGAGTCGGTCGAGAAATACGGCTACTGCGTGGTCGTCGCCTCGGAGGGCACCCAGAACGCCGAGGGCAAGTTCCTGGCCGACATGGGCTCGCTCGACGCCTTTGGTCACGTGCAGCTGGGGGGCGTCGCGCCGACGCTGGCCCAGCTGGTCAAGACGAACCTCGGCTACAAGTATCACTGGGCCCTGGCCGACTACCTGCAGAGGTCGGCGCGGCACATCGCCTCGAAGGTCGACGTCGAGCAGGCCTACGCGGTCGGCAAGGCCGCCGTGGAGTTCGCGCTGGCCGGCCAGAACGCCGTCATGCCCGTCATCGTCCGCAAGTCCTCGAAGCCCTATCGCTGGACCATCGGCTCCGTAGCCATGGCCGAGGTCGCCAACAAGGAAAAGATGGTGCCGCGGGACTTCATCACCGAGGACGGCTTCGGCATCACGCCGGCCTGCCGCCGCTACCTCGAGCCGCTGATCGCCGGCGAGGCGTACCCGCCGTACCGGAACGGGCTGCCCGACTACGTGCGGCTGCGCAACGCGCCCGTGAAGCGGCGCCTGAAGACCGATTTCAAGGTGTGAGCCAGCCGCAGGGGATGCCGCGCCGGCGGGAAGCTGCTAGAATTGCAAGGTTTATCATCCACTTGCCTGCGAACCCCTGTGGTGCGCGGCGCAGGTTCAACTGAAGATGCTTAGGGGAGGCTGTTCTGATGTCCACTGATCTCGCGCTCTGGCTCGCCATCGGGGCGGGTGTGGCCGCGATCCTGTACGGAGTCCTCTCCGCGCGCTGGATCGTCGCTCAACCTGCTGGCAACGCGCGCATGCAGGAAATCGCTGCCGCCATTCAGCAGGGCGCCAACGCCTACCTGAACCGCCAATACTCCACGATTGGCATCGTGGGTGTGGTGCTGTTCGTGGTGCTCGGCCTCACGCTCAACTGGGGCACGGCGGGCGGCTTTGCCGTCGGCGCCATCCTTTCCGGACTCGCCGGCTACATCGGCATGAACGTGTCGGTCCGCGCCAACGTGCGCACGGCCCATGCGGCCAGCATCGGCCTCAACCCCGCGTTGCAGGTCGCGTTCCGCGGCGGCGCGATCACCGGCATGCTCGTCGTCGGCCTCGGCCTGATCGGCGTGGCGGCCTATTACTGGGTGATGCTCAGCGTCACCGGCGGCGACGTGGACAAGTCACTGCACTCACTGGTCGGCCTCGCGTTCGGCGGCTCGCTGATCTCGATCTTTGCGCGACTCGGCGGCGGCATCTTCACCAAGGGCGCGGACGTCGGCGCCGACCTCGTGGGCAAGGTCGAAGCCGGCATCCCGGAAGACGACCCGCGCAACCCGGCGGTGATCGCCGACAACGTCGGGGACAACGTCGGCGACTGCGCCGGCATGGCCGCCGACCTGTTCGAGACCTACGCCGTGACCGTGGTCGCGACCATGCTGCTCGCAGGGCTCACGATGCAGGCCACGCTCGGCATCAACGCCGTGCTGTATCCGCTCGTGCTCGGCGCCGTGTCGATCGTCGCTTCGATCGCCGGCACCTTCTTCGTCAAGGCGCGCGATGGCGGCAAGATCATGAACGCGCTCTATCGCGGCCTGATCGTGTCGGGCGTGATCGCGGCCGTTGCGTTCTACTTCGTCACGACCAGCATGATGGGCGACTCGGCCATGCCGCTGTTCGGCTGCGCGCTGATCGGCCTCGTGCTGACGGGCGCCATGATCGTGATCACCGAGTACTACACGGCGACGGAATACGCCCCGGTGCGCTACGTGGCCGCAGCTTCGCAGACCGGTCATGGCACCAACGTGATTGCCGGCCTCGCGGTCTCGATGAAGTCGACGGCGTTCCCGGTGCTCGCGATCTGCCTCGCCATCTGGGGCGCGTTCTCGCTCGCCGGTCTGTACGGCATCGCGATCGCCGCGACTGCCATGCTGTCGATGACGGGCGTGATCGTGGCGCTCGACGCCTACGGCCCGATCACCGACAACGGTGGCGGCATCGCCGAGATGGCGGGACTGCCGAAGGAAGTACGCAAGGTCACCGACGCGCTCGACGCCGTCGGCAACACGACCAAGGCCGTCACCAAGGGCTACGCGATCGGTTCCGCCGGTCTCGCCGCACTGGTGCTGTTCGCCGACTACACCAACAACCTGCAGATCGCCGGCAAGCTGGAGGACTTCTCGCTGTCTGATCCGGCCGTGATCATCGGCCTGTTCATCGGCGGCCTGGTGCCTTACCTGTTCGGCGCCATGGCGATGGAAGCCGTGGGCCGTGCCGCGGGCTCGGTGGTCGTGGAAGTGCGCCGCCAGTTCAAGGAGATCCCGGGCATCATGGCCGGCACCGCGAAGCCTGATTATTCGCGCGCGGTGGACATGCTGACCAAGGCGGCGATCAAGGAAATGATCGTGCCGTCGCTGCTGCCGATCCTCGTGCCGGTGATCGTCGGCTTCGGCATGAACCTGCTGCTCGGCCCTGGCGCCGGCATCCGCGCCCTCGGCGGCGTGCTGATCGGCACGATCGTCACGGGCCTGTTCGTCGCCATCTCGATGTGCACGGGCGGCGGCGCCTGGGACAACGCGAAGAAGTATGTCGAGGAGGGCAACTTCGGCGGCAAGGGTTCGGAAACGCACAAGGCCGCCGTCACCGGCGACACCGTCGGCGACCCGTACAAGGACACCGCCGGCCCCGCCATCAACCCGCTGATCAAGATCATCAACATCGTGGCGCTGCTGCTGGTGCCG
>JADZCS010000223.1 GCA_020851435.1 Gammaproteobacteria bacterium
CCCGCGAGCGCGATCATGCCGATCATGGACGTGGCGGTGAACTGCGCGCCCAGCAGCGCGTGGCCGGGCAGGATGCCGATGACCGTGAGCGGGCTGGGCGCCATGATCACCAGCGGCACGGCATAGCTGCGGAACTGCGCGACGACCAGCAGGTAGATCAGCACGAGCCCGACCGAATAGGCGATGCCCATGTCGCGGAAGGTCTCGTAGGTGATCTGCCACTCGCCGTCCCACTTGATGGCGAACTCGCTCCAGTCTTCCGGAGCGCTGGTGTAGACCTGCGGCAGATCCAGCTGGCCGGCGATGTCGAACATGCCGTACAAGGGGCTGTCCAGGTCCCCGCCGCCGTCGCCGGTGACCATCACGAAAGGCATGCCGTCCTTGCGATAGACCACCGGGTCGCGCTCGAGGGTCTCGACGCGCACCAGCTCGGACAGGCGCACGGTGCCGCCCTGCGCCGTCCTGACGCCCAGCGCCAGTGCGCGCTCCAGGGCCGCCTTCTCGGCTACCGCCAGCTCGATGCGGACCGGGATGGGCCGGCTCTCGGCGCCTACGCGCACGTAGGTGGGATCGGCGCCGCCGAGCGCGATCGCCAGCGTCTCGGCCACCGCCTGCTGCGGCACGCCGAGCAGCGCGGCGCGCTGGCGGTCGACGTGCACCACCAGCCTCGGCGCGTCCGCCTCGACGGTGTCGTCGATGTCGATGATGTCGGGCGTGGACTCGAACACGGCGCGGACCTTGCGCGCGAGTTCGCGCTGGGCCGCGTAGTCAGGCCCGTAGATCTCGGCCACCAGCGGCGCGATGACCGGCGGGCCGGGCGGCACCTCGACCACCTGCACGGAGGCGCCGTGACGCCGGCCGATCTCGGCGAGCTGCGGGCGCACCGCACGCGCGATGTCGTGGCTCTTGCGGTCGCGCTCGTGCTTGTCGACGAGGTTCACCTGCAGGTCGCCCAGCTCGCCGCCCGCGCGCAGGTAGTACTGGCGCACCAGGCCGTTGAAGTTGATCGGCGAGGCCGTGCCCGCATAGGCCTGGTAGTCGGTGACCTCGGGGACCTCGCGGATGACCGCGGCGAGTTCGCCGAGCACCGCAGCCGTCTGCTCCACCGGCGTGCCCTCGGGCATGTTCAGGACGACCTGGAACTCCGACTTGTTGTCGAAGGGCAGCATCTTCATCACGACCCACTTGAGGCCCGTGAAGCTGACCGCGACCAGGATGGCCACCGCCGTTCCCGCATAGAGCCGGTGGCGGTTGCGCTTCGCCGACGGGCCCTGCAGGAACGGGCTCATGAGCCGGTGGAACAGGCGGTCGAGCCCTCCGCCGCCGTGGCCGGATCCCGCATGCCTGGTGAAGTCGACCTTGCCGAGCAGCCGATTGGACAGCCAGGGCGTGAACACCAGCGCCACCGCCAGCGAGATCAGCATGCCCATGCTGGCGTTGATCGGGATCGGGCTCATGTACGGGCCCATGAGGCCGCTCACGAAGGCCATCGGCAGCAGCGCCGCGATGACCGTGAAGGTCGCGAGGATCGTCGGCCCGCCCACCTCGTCGACGGCCGGCGGGATTGCCTCGCGCAGGGTCTTTCCGCCCAGCGACATGTGGCGGTGGATGTTCTCGACCACGACGATCGCGTCGTCGACGAGGATGCCGATCGAGAAGATCAGCGCGAACAGCGACACGCGGTTGATCGTGAAGCCCCAGGCCCAGGACGCGAACAGCGTGGCCGCCAGGGTCACGACCACGGCGGCGCCCACCACTACCGCCTCGCGCCAGCCCAGCGCCCACATCATCAGCAGCACGACCGACGCCGTGGCGAAGGCCAGCTTCTGGATCAGCTTCTGCGCCTTGTCGTTGGCCGTGGCACCGTAGTCGCGCGTCACCGTCGCCTCGACGCCGTCGGGAATCACGGTGCCGTGCAGCGCCTCGATCCGGTCGATGGCCGCGCGCGTGAGGTCGGCGGCATTGACGCCGGGCTTCTTCGACACGGCGATCGTGACCGCCGGCGCGTCGCCGGCCAGCGTGATGCCGCGCGCGGCAGCGGCCTTGCCAGCGCCGATCCACACGTAGCGATCGGGCTGGTCGGGGCCTGCCGTGATCGACGCGACGTCCTCGAGGAACACCGGCTTGCCGCCCCTGAGGCCCACGACGAGCCCCGCCACGTCCTCGCGCGTCGCCAGGAAGTCGCCGGCCTGCACCGGCGATTCGACGCCGCCGCCGATCACGCTGCCGGCGTGGCTCGCGATGTTGGCGGCCGAGAGGGCCTGCCCAAGCTCGGTGGCCGTGAGGCCGAAGGCGCCGAGACGCTGCGGGTCGAGTTCGACGTGGACCGTGTCGTCGGGCGCGCCGATGACCTGCACGTTGCGCGCGCCCTTGAGGCGCTTGAACTCGGCCTCGACCGCCTGCGCGACCTGGCCCAGTTCCTGCGCGCCGCGCGCGGGATCCTCGGTCCACAGCGTGACCCCGAACACCGGGACGTCGTCGATGCCCTTGGGCTTGATCAACGGCTCGAGCACGCCCAGGCCGGGCGGGCGCCAGTCACGGTTGGAGTAGATCGCGTTGTACAGCCGGACGATGGCCTCGTTGCGCGGCAGGCCGACCTCGAACTCGACCGTCAGCACCGCAGCGCCCGGGCGGGCCACTGCGTAGACGTGCTTGACGTCGGAAATCTCGGCGAGCACCTGCTCCATCGGCTCGGCGACCAGGCTCTCGACCTGCGCCGCGCCCGCGCCGGGGAAGGGCACGATGACGTTGGCGAAAGTCACGTCGATCTGCGGCTCTTCCTCGCGCGGCGTCACCAGTACCGCGAACAGGCCCAGCAGCAGCCCGAACACCGCGAGCAGCGGCGTGAGCTCGTTGGTCAGGAAGTAGCGCGCGATGCGGCCGGAGAGGCCGAGGGGCGCGTTCGCCGGAGCAGGGGCTGGCGTCTCGCTCATGTTCAGGGATTCCGCTTCGCTGCCTGCAGGCGCTCCAGGGCCCTGACCGGGTCGAGGGCGACGCGCTCGCCGGCCGAGAGGCCCGCGAGCACTTCGTAATCGTTACCCTGCTGGCGTCCCAGCCGGACCTGGCGCAGGCGCGGCTGGTTGGCGGCGTCGACGACGTAGACCGCGGACAACTCGCTGCGGCGAACGATGCTCGCGGCAGGAACGCTCAGTCCTGCCGGTCCGGCGAGCCCGAAGCCCACCTTCGCGAACATGCCGGGATAGAGGCCGGCGGTCTGGCGCGGCAGGTCGACCCGCACGCGAACGGTGTTCGAACCGCTGCTCGCCGCCGGGAACACCGTGACGCGCTCGCCCGTGATGCGTTGCGTGCCGGCGTGCACGGTGGCCCTGGGACCCTTGCGCAGGGCCTCGGCCACCGACTGCGGCACCTCGATGCTGACGCGCAGCGCCTCGGGAGCCACCACTTCGGCCAGCGGCTGGCCCGGCTGCACGGCCTCGCCAGGTTCGACGAAGCGGCGCGTGACCACGCCCGCGTACGGCGCCCGGAGCTCGGTGTAGCCGGCTTCCTCGCGCGCGGCGGCGACACCCGCGCGCGCAGCCGACAGCCGCGCTTCCGCGGCGTC
This sequence comes from Gammaproteobacteria bacterium, assembly GCA_020851435.1. GTDB lineage: Bacteria > Pseudomonadota > Gammaproteobacteria > Steroidobacterales > Steroidobacteraceae > JADZCS01. The sequence goes on from JADZCS010000223.1 coordinate 3,563, forward strand.
GCGGTCGGCGACGGCGCGATCGAACGCGGACTTCGCGACCAGCTTCTGTTCGTAGACGCTGGCCATGCGCGTGTACTCGGCGCGCGCGTCCGTGGCACGTGCGCTGGCCTCCGCGAGCGCCTGCTCGGCCTGCGCCAGGCGGGCGCGCTGCTCGATGCCGGCCAGGCGCAGGATGACTTCACCAGACTTCACCGGGTCGTCGGCGTCGCGCAGGACTTCGGCGACCCGCCCGGCCGTCTGGGCCACCAGCGTCGCGGAGCGCACGGCCTCGACGAGGCCGTCGAACAGTCGTTCGCCCTGGGCGCCGTCGCCGCCGACGGTGTACGTCGCGAGCGGCGCGGGCGCGGCGGCGGCCACCGGAGGCGCCTCGCCCGCGGCCAAGGCTGCCGCCGCGGCAGCGCCGAAGGCAAAGAGCACGGCGAACTGGCCAGGACGGGCGAATCTCATGCGCATAAAGGATTCCTCAGCCGAAGGCTGCGCCCGGCTTGATACCGATCTTCTTGAGGATGATGGCCAGCGGGCAGAAGCCCGTGAAGGACGCCTGGAACAGGTTGGCGCCGACGAAGGCCGTGAGCCACAGCCAGTTATGGCTGAAGGTGACGGCCAGGCCGAGGCTCAACAGGACGACGAGGCCGGCGAAGGCCATGACTGCACGATCGATGGACATGCTGCGGCTCCTGCAATGGGAAGTGGCCCATGCTAGGCGCGCCGCAGGGACGCATCAGTAACCAAAGTCACTCGCCGCGCGGGCGCCTAGTCCGCGGCAGGCTCGCCCCCGGAGGTGAGGCGACGGACTGTCGTGGTCGACAGTACCATCCCGAGCAGCGAGCCCACATTGCGGTGAGCCTCAAGGGGGTGGCGCAGGGGCCGTTCGAGGAACAGGCGGTAACGGTTGCGGCGGCCGTCGCGAACGCGCTGGACCACGCCGGCGTCCTCGAGATCGGAGACGATCTTCTGCACCGCGCGCTCGGTGATGCCGACGCTCTGCGCCACGTCGCGCAGCCGGGCCTCGGGATCACGGGCCAGGCAAACCAGCACGTGACCGTGGTTGGACAGGAAGGTCCAGTGGCGCAAATCAGCCTCGGCAGGCCGTGTGCCTCGCGCCGCCTTGTCGCCCGCCCTGCCTGGTGCCGTCGCCATGCCCCACCACTCCCGGGGCTTGACAAGAACCCCGATTAACGACTTAATTTACACGAATTACATTTCGTGTGTTGTTTTTCCGAACCCTGTGTTCAAGAGTCAATTATCACATGGCACTGGCGCCCCTGAATGCCGGCGTCGGAATGTCCGTATGCCGCTTGGGCAACCCACAGGCCCTTGAACGGCCGCGGACCACCCCAACATCCGGCAGGACGGGACCGCTACACCGCAGAGGAAATCAATGAAGCGCATCTTCCTGTTCATGCTGACCAACGTCGCCATCCTGGTGATGGCCACCCTGACCCTCAAGCTGCTGGGGCTCGACAACTGGCTGTCCGGTGGCCAGCTGCAGATGACCTCGCTGTGGGTGTTCGGTGGCGTGATCGGCTTCGGCGGCGCCTTCTTCTCGCTGGCCATTTCCAAGTGGATGGCCAAGAAGACCATGGGCGTCCAGGTCATCGAGCAGCCGCGCAACGACACAGAGGCCTGGCTGCTCGCGACCGTGCATCGCCAGGCCCAGGCGGCCGGCATCGGGATGCCGGAAGTCGGCGTGTTCGACAGCCCCGAGGTCAACGCCTTCGCGACCGGCGCCAGCCGTAACAAGGCGCTGGTGGCCGTGAGCACGGGCCTGCTGCGCAGCATGGACCGGCGCGAGGCAGAGGCGGTGCTGGGCCACGAGGTCAGCCACGTCGCCAACGGCGACATGATCACGCTGACGCTCATCCAGGGCGTCGTGAACACCTTCGTGTTTGTGTTCTCGCGCGTGATCGGCAACTTCGTCGACAAGGCCGTGTTCAAGACCGAGAACGGCCACGGCCCGGCGTTCTGGATCACGACCATCGTCGCCGAGATCGTGCTGGGCCTGCTCGCCACCATGATCGTCATGTGGTTCTCGCGGCAGCGCGAGTTCCGCGCCGATGCCGGCGGCGCCTCACTGTCGTCGCGGCAGAACATGATCAGTGCGCTCGAGGCGCTCAAGCGCGGCCATACCGCACCGCTGCCGGACCAGATGGCCGCCTTCGGCATCGCCGGCGGCATGGGCGCCGGCCTCAAGAAGCTGTTCCTCAGTCACCCGCCGCTGGACGAGCGCATCGCTGCGCTCAAGGCTGCGCAGTCGACCTGAGGCAGGGCGAACGCACGGCGGCGAGGCCCTTTCGGGGGCCTCGCCGGCCGGCATTTGCGTGCTGCGGTCCACGCCAGCGCAAGCCAATTCCGGCCGCCTTGTACTGGACAGACCGAAGCGGAATGAGTTGTCCCGCCGAGGCCGCCGGCCAGACGGTAGAGTATGGCCACGCCCATGACCACGACGATCCACTGGTTCCGCCGCGACCTGCGGCTGGCCGACAATTCTTCGCTCGCCGCAGCCATCGCTGGCGGCTCGGTCACGCCCGTGTACATCCACGCGCCGGAAGAGGAAGCGCCGTGGCAGCCGGGCGCCGCCTCGCGCTGGTGGCTGCATCACAGCCTCGCCGCACTCGATGCCAGCCTGCGCGCGCTGGGCAGTCGCCTGGTCATCCGCCGCGGCCCAGCGTTGGCAGCACTCGAGATGCTCGTTCGCGAGACCGGCGCGACCGAAGTGCACTGGAGCCGGCTGTACGATCCGGCGATCGTGGCCCGCGACACCACGGTCAAGGCGGGCCTGACGGCGATGGGCGTCGTTGCCGAGAGCCACGCCGGCCACCTGCTGTTCGAGCCTTGGGCCATCCGCAACGGCAGCGGCGATCCCTACCGGGTATTCACGCCGTTCTGGCGCAACTGCAGTCCGCGCCTCGACGGACTTCCGCCGCCGCGGCCGGCTCCCGCGTCGCTGCCGGCCGTGCCGCCCGGCATCCATGGCGAGACCCTGGAATCGCTCGGCCTGCTGCCGCGCATCCGCTGGGCCGATGGGCTCGCCGCAGCCTGGACTCCCGGCGAGGATGGCGCGGCGGCGGAGATCGACCGCTTCACGGCCGCGGCCATCGCCGACTACAAGGAGCATCGCGATCGCCCGGACCTCGCAGGCACCTCGCGGCTGTCGCCGCACCTGCACTTCGGCGAGGTGTCACCCGGCCAGGTCCTCGCGACGGTGCACGCGGCGACGCAGGTTCCGGGCCCCGCAAGCTTCACCGCCGGTGCGGAATCCTTCGTCCGCGAGCTCGGCTGGCGCGAGTTCGGGCACCACCTGCTCTACCACTTCCCGCACACCACGGATGAACCGCTCGACGCCCGCTTTGCGGGGCTCGAGTGGCGCGACGACCCCGAGTCCCTGCGCCGCTGGCAGCGCGGCCAGACCGGCATCCCCATCGTCGATGCCGGCATGCGCGAACTCTGGCACACGGGCTGGATGCACAACCGCGTGCGCATGATCGTCGCCTCGCTGCTCACCAAGAACCTGTTCACGCGCTGGCAGCACGGCGCGCGCTGGTTCTGGGACACGCTGGTAGACGCCGACCTCGCCAACAACACGGCGGGCTGGCAGTGGACGGCCGGCTGCGGCGCCGACGCCGCGCCCTACTACCGGGTCTTCAGCCCGCTGCTGCAGGCCGAGAGGTTCGATCCCGAGCGCAGCTACCTGCGCCGCTGGCTGCCGGAACTGTCGCGCCTGCCTGACAACTGGATCCACCAGCCCTGGGGCGCGCCCGAGGCCGTGCTGGCCGCGGCAGGCGTGGAACTGGGCAGGGACTATCCGCTGCCGCTGGTCGACCTGCGCGCCAGCCGCAACGACGCACTGCTGCGCTTCGAGCGCCTGAAGGCCGGCCGATGATGCACCCGGACACGAGCCCCCTGCCCTACCACCAGCGCTGGCGCCAGGCGCTGTCGCGATGGTTCGACACGGGCCACCGCGAGCTCGGCGAGCAGGACGATCCGCGCGCGATCGACTGGGCGCGCATCGTGCCGTTCGTACTCATGCACCTGGCCTGCCTCGCGGTGTTCTGGGTGGGCGTGAGCCCGGTCGCCGTGGCGGTCGCCGTGGCGCTGTACTTCCTGCGCATGCTGGCCATCACCGGCTTCTACCATCGCTATTTCTCGCACCGCGCCTTCAAGACCTCGCGCGCGGGCCAGTTCGTGTTCGGCCTCCTCGGCGCCTCCGCCGTGCAACGCGGGCCCGTGTGGTGGGCCGCGCATCACCGCCATCACCATGCGCATTCGGACCGCCCGGAGGACACGCATTCGCCCGTGCAGCACGGCTTCATCATGAGCCACATGGGCTGGTTCCTGACCAAGGGCGGCTTCAACCCCGACCTGTCGCGCGTCAAGGACCTGCTGGCCTACCCGGAGCTGCGCTGGCTCGACCGCTACGACATCGCCGTGCCGTTCGCGCTGGCGCTCGCGCTGCTGGGCCTGGGCATGCTGCTCGAGAGCGTGGCGCCGTCGCTGGGCACCACGGGCGGACAGATGCTGGTCTGGGGATTCTTCGTCTCGACCATCGCCGTCTACCACGGCACCTACACCATCAACTCGCTGTCGCACGTGTTCGGCAGCAAGCGC
>JADZCS010000224.1 GCA_020851435.1 Gammaproteobacteria bacterium
AAATCCTCGCCCAGGCCGGCGCCTCGCAGCTGCGGCTGTGGCAGGTCACCTCGCTGGATGCGGCGACCACCCTGAAGCTCCGCGAGCGAATCGCGGCGGGCGAGTGGGTGTTCATTGCCGGCGACCGCGTGCCCGTGCACGGCGGCCGCACCATCGAGGTGGATTTCCTCGGTTCGCGCGCGCCGCTGCCGATCGGGCCCTACATCCTCGCCAGCGTGCTCGAGTGCCCGACCTACTTGATGTTCTGCCTGCGCGAGGGGCGCCGCTATCGCATCGTGGTCGAGCGCTTCGCGGAGCGCCTGTCGCTGCCGCGGCCCGACCGCCAGCGCAGCCTCGCGGACTGGGCGCAGCGCTATGCCGGCCGGCTGGAGCACTGGCTGCGCCGGGCCCCGCTGCAGTGGTTCAACTTCTATCCGTTCTGGCAGCCGGGCGCCGGGAGCAAGGCCGATGCGTAAGGAAGGCATTCTCAGTGCGACGATCGACGTGCAGGTCGCCTTTCACGACGTGGACATGGTCCAGGTCGTCTGGCACGGCCATTACCCCAAGTACCTCGAGAATGCCCGCTGGGCGCTCATGGACCGGCTGGACTACGGCCTGGACACCATGATCGGCTCCGGCTACGCCTGGCCGATCGTCGACCTGCAGGTCAAGTACCTGCGCGTCGCGCGCTTCGGCGACCGCCTCAAGGTAAGGGCTTCGCTGGTCGAGTGGGAATCCAGGCTGGCTATCAACTACATGGTGACCGATGCGGGCGACGGGGCCCGGGTCGCCCGCGCGCGGACGGTCCAGGTCGCGGTGGACGGCAAGACCGGCACGCTGCAGCTGGAGTCCCCGCCGGCCTTCGTGCGCCACATCCGGCTGGCTGCGGGGCTGGAGTGAAGCAGCCTTCCGGCGCTGGCCGGCACAGGGCAAAATAGGCGATCGCCGCCTCGCGGCACACATCGCCGCCTCCGCGGCGCCACGGTCGTCGTATGGAGTCGAGGCAAGTCGTCGTGGTGGGCGCCGGTCCATCCGGATCGATAGCGTCTGCGCTGTTGCGCAGGCGAGGCCACGACGTGCTCGTGCTCGAGCGGCAGCGGTTTCCGCGCTGGTCGATCGGCGAGAGCCTGCTGCCGCACTGCATGGACTTCGTCGCCGAGGCGGGCATGCTGGAAGCCATCGATGCCGCCGGCTTCCAGTTCAAGAACGGCGCTGCCTTCGCGCGTGGCGACTTCTACTCGGACATCGACTTCGGCGACAAATTCTCGCCGGGCCGCGACTCCACCTACCAGGTCCCGCGCGACGCCTTCGACAAGCTGCTGGCCGACGAGGCCGCTGCCCAGGGCGTCGAGATCCGCTACGAAGTGGAAATCGCCGCGGTGGACGTCGCCGCGCGCCGCCCGAGGGTGGTGGCGCGTAGCGCCGATGGCGACACCCGCGAGATCGAAGCCGACTTCGTGCTTGACGCCAGCGGATTCGGCCGCACGCTGCCGCGGTTGCTCGGGCTCGAGAAGCCCTCGGCGTTCCCCGTGCGCCATGCGCTGGCCACCCAGGTCGTCGACGGAATCCCGGAGGGCGCGCTGGACCGGAGCAAGATCCGCGTCACCATCCACCCGCTGCACAGCGACGTCTGGTTCTGGCTGATTCCCCTGAGCGCCGAGCGCTGCTCGCTGGGCGTGGTGGCGCGGCCGGAGTTCCTCGCAGCCTATGCCGGCACGCCCGAGGACAAGCTCCGGCAGATGCTGGGCGAGGATGCGGTCCTGTCGGCGCTGCTGGCACGCGCCGACTGGGATACGCCGGTGCGTGCCCTTGGCGGCTATTCGGCCGACGTCCACGCCATGCACGGCCGCGGCTTCGCGCTGCTGGGCAATGCCGCCGAATTCCTCGATCCGGTCTTTTCCTCCGGCATCACCATTGCGATGCGCTCGGCGAGCATGGCCGCCGAAGTGCTCGACCGCCAGCTGTCCGGCGAGCGTGTCGACTGGGAACACGAGTTCGCGCGTCCGCTCAGGCAGGGCGTGAATACCTTCCGCGCCTATGTCGACGCCTGGTACGACGGGCGCTTCATGGACATCGTGCTGTCGCCGCGCCGGCCACCGGACATCTGCCGCATGCTCAACTCGATCCTGGCCGGCTATGCCTGGGACCCCGAGAATCCCTACGCCACCGATCCGCAGCGCAGGCTGACGGTGCTGGCGCAGATCTGCAGGGCCGCGTGACCGCCTTCCCCGCCCCGTCCAGCGTGCTGCCCCATTCGGGGCCGGCCGTGCTGCTCGACGAAATCCTCCGTTTCGATGCGCAGGGCCTGCTCGCCGTCGCGACCGTGCGGCACTCGGCCGCATTCTCGAGCGCCGACGGCAGCCTGCCGGCCTGGGTCGGGCTCGAACTGATGGCGCAGGGCGTCGCCGCGTTTTCCGGCTGCGAGGCCGGCCAGGCACGCCTCGGCCTGCTGCTCGGCACCCGGCGCTACGAGGTGAGCTGCGAGCGTTTCCCGGCGGGCATGCGGCTCGAGATAGAAATTGCCCCGTCGACCCGTGACGAGGAAGGCTTCGGCGTGTTCGACTGCAGCATCCACTGCGCGGGCCAGCGCCTTGCAGGGGCTTCGTTGACCGTCTATCAACCCATCAATCCCGAGGCTTTCCTGCGCGAGCAGCTGGCCGTGGAGGCAACTTGAATCCAAGCGTGCTGGTCACCGGCTCAAGCCGGGGCATTGGCCGTGCGATCGCCCTTGCCTGCGCCGATGACGGCTACGACGTGGTCGTGCACTGCCGGTCGCGGCGCGAGCAGGCCGACGAAGTGGCCGCGGCCATCGTCGCGGGCGGGCGGGCCGCGCGCGTGCTGCAGTTCGACGTCACCGACCGCGCCGCGTGCGAGGCGGCGCTGGCCGCCGACATGGCGGAGCACGGGGCGTACTACGGCGTGGTGTGCAATGCCGGCCTGATCCACGACGTGGCCTTTCCGGCCATGAGCGGCGAGTCGTGGGACAGCGTCGTGCGCGGCAATCTGGACGCGTTCTACAACGTGCTGCAGCCGGTGGTAATGCCGATGGTCAGGCGGCGCGCGCCGGGTAGAATCATTACCATGTCGTCCGTTTCCGGGCTCATCGGCAACCGCGGCCAGGTCAATTACAGCGCGGCCAAGGCCGGCATCATCGGCGCCACCAAGGCGCTGGCGATAGAGCTCGCCAAGCGCCAGATCACCGTCAACTGCGTGGCGCCCGGCGTCATCGAAACCGAGATGACCGAGGCCGACGTGCCGATGGAAGAAATCCTCAAGATCGTGCCGATGCAGCGCCAGGGCCGCCCCGAGGAAGTCTCGGCGGTCGTGTCGTTCCTGCTGTCGCCCGGCGCGAGCTACGTCACCCGGCAGGTCATCGCGGTGAACGGGGGGCTTTGCTGATGCGCCGCGTGGTCGTCACCGGCATGGGCGGAGTCTCCGCGCTGGGTTCCAGCTGGGAACAGGTCGAGGCCGGCTTCCGCTCGCGGCGCAACGCCGTCCGGCGCATGAGCGACTGGGACCGCTACACCGAGATGGGCACGCGCCTCGCCGCGCCGGTGCTGGATTTCGTACAGCCGGCGCACTGGACGCGCAAGCAGCTGCGCAGCATGGGCCGGGTGTCGCAGCTCGCCGTGCGCGCCTCCGAGCTGGCGCTCGCCGACGCCGGCCTGCTGGGCGACCCGCTGATCCGCTCCGGCGCGATGGGCATTGCCTGCGGGTCGTCGGTGGGCAGCACGCCGGACATCAGCGACTTCGCGCAGATGCTGATCAGCGGCTCGTCTGACCGGCTCAACGCCAATTCCTACGTGCGCATGATGCCGCACACCGCGGCGGCCAACGTCGGCATCTTCTTCGGCCTCAAGGGCCGCATCGTGCCCACGTCGAGCGCCTGCACCTCGGGCAGCCAGGGGGTCGGCTATGCCTACGAGGCGATCAAGTTCGGGCGCCAGCCGCTGATGCTCGGCGGCGGCGCCGAGGAACTCTGCGCCAGCGAGGCGATGGCCTTCGACATGCTCTACGCGACGAGCCGGCGCAACGACACGCCGGAGCTCACGCCCCAGCCCTACGACCGCGACCGCGACGGGCTGGTCATCGGCGAGGGCGGCGGCATGCTCGTGCTCGAGGAACTGGGCCACGCGCTCGCGCGCGGCGCGCGGATCCACGCCGAGGTCGTGGGTTTCGGCACCAACTCGGACGGCACGCACGTCACGCGTCCCGAGGAAACGACGATGCGCGCGGTCATGGAACTCGCGCTCGCCGATGCGGGCATCGCGCCCTCGGCCGTCGGCTACGTGAGCGGCCACGGCACGGCGACCGAGCACGGCGACGTCGCCGAGTCGCGCGCCACCGCCGCGGTCTTCGGGCCCGGCATCGCGATGAGCTCGCAGAAGAGCTATCTCGGCCACACGCTGGGCGCCTGCGGCGGCCTCGAGTCCTGGTTCGCGATCGAGATGATGAACCGCGGCTGGTTCGCGCCCACCGTCAATCTCGAGAACGTCGACCCGGCCTGCGGCGACCTCGACTACATCGTCGGCGACGGCCGGGAGATCGACACCGAATTCGTCATGAACAACAACTTCGCCTTTGGCGGGGTCAACACGTCGCTGATCTTCCGCCGCTGGCCTTGAGCGGCCGGGCCGCGCCCCGGCACAGGAGGTAGGCATGTTCGTGAGATACGCTCGTTACGCGGCTATCCTCGCGCCGCTGGTGCTGGCCGGCTGTGTGGTCGGTCAGTCGATTTCCGGCGGCTACGTGCCGACGGCAAGCGCCGTCGCTCCCGCCGGCCAGGAAGTCCAACTCGTCGTGACCGACGATCGCGCTGCCGTGAAATCCGGCGACAAGGCGGTTCACTACGTCGGCAGGTATCGCGGCGGCTTCGGCAATCCCTTCGACGTGTCGACCCCCAACAAGGAGCCGCTCGCGACCGTGCTGGCACGCGACCTCACGGCCGAACTGGCCGCGCTGGGTTACAGGGCTGGCGCCGCAGGCGCGCCCCGCTCGCTGAAGGTCAGCATCGTCGAATGGAACTTCGACGGTTACCAGAACGGCAAGTTCTGGTACGACCTCGACGTGCGGGTGCTCGATGCCGCCGGGCAGTCGCTGGCGCGCAAGCGCGTGAGCGGCAACCACTACATCGAGGGTTCGCTCTGGACCGGGGCAAAGGGTGGGTTCGAGAAGAATTACCCGGTTTTCTACGCGCAGGCCGTGGGCAAGATCGTGCGCGAGGACGCCGAGGTGCGTGCCGCGCTGGCGACTGCGAACTGAGCGGCCCGGGGTCGGTCATGGCTTCAGCGCTTCCCGCCGACTGGGAGTCGGACCGACCTCTGCTCGTGGGCGCCGGGCACGCGCTGCCCATCGACGCGTGCCTGGACCGGGCGCGCCGCATCGCGCAGGCACTGCCTGACGCCGCCGGAGTGGTGAATCTCTGCGAGCGGCGCGACGCGTTCATCCTCGCGTTCACCGCCGCGCTGCTGCGCGGCCAGGTCAGCCTGCTGCCGCCGTCCCGCGCGCCCGCCGCCGTGGCCGAGGTCATGGCGGCGCATCCGGGTTGCGTGGTCGTGGACGACGCGACGGTCGAAGCCGCGCTCGCCGGTGGCGCAGCGCCCGCTGCGACCGACCGCTTTCCGCCACACCCGCACGCAGTGATCGGCTACACCTCCGGAAGCACCGGACTGCCCAAGCCCAATCCGAAGACCTGGGACAGCTACCTGGCGACGACCGCGCACAATGCGGCGCGCATCCGCGCCCAGATCGGGCGCCATGAAGGAACGCCGACGATCGTCGCCACCGTGCCGCCGCAGCACATGTACGGCATGGAGACCTCGGTCCTGATCCCGCTGCTCGCCGGAATGGCCGTGCACGTCGGCCGTCCGCTGTTCCCGGCCGACGTGGCCGCGGCGCTGGCGGAGGTGCCCGCGCCTCGCGTCCTCGTCAGCACGCCCGTGCACCTGCGCTCGCTGGTCGAGTCGGGAATGACGTTTCCCACGGTCGCCGTGGTGGTGTCGGCGACCGCTCCGCTCGATGCCGCGCTCGCGGGGCGCGTCGAGGCGGCCCTGGGCGGGCCGGTGCTGGAGATGTTCGGCGCCACGGAGACCTGCGTGTTTGCGACGCGCCGGACCTCGCTGGGCGAGGACTGGCACGCCTATGAGGGCATTGCCCTGGATGCCGGCGAGGAATCGACCACCGTGACGGCGCCGTGGCTGCCGGGACCGACCGTGCTCCAGGACGTCGTCGAATCGCTGGCGGACGGCCGGTTCAGGCTGCGCGGCCGCAATTCCGACCTCGTGGAAGTCGCCGGCAAGCGCGCCTCGCTGGCCGATCTCACGCGGCGGCTGCTGGCGATCGAGGGCGTGAAGGATGCCGTGGTCCTGCAGCCTGCCGACGGCGGGGCAGGGCTGGTTGGGCGGCTTGCGGCCCTGGTGGTGGCGCCGACGCTCAGCGCGGAACAACTGGCTGCCGCGCTCGCGCCGGGCATCGATCCGGTGTTCATGCCCAGGCCCATGCGCCTGGTCGAGGCGCTGCCGCGCAACGAGCTGGGCAAGCTGCCACGCGCGGCGCTGCTGGAGTTGCTGCGCGGCGCCTAGGGCAGCAGGGTGCAGTCGATCTCGAGGTGCAGGTCCCGGCGGCAGACGTCCGCTTCCAGCACTACCAGCCTGGCAGGATCGCCCACGTAGGCACCCAGCTGCGAAATGACCGCTTCGGCGGCCGTCCGGTCCCGAAGATAGACCTTGAACAAGCCGTGCCCAGACAGGCCGGGAGCGCGCTGCTGGGCGCTGGTCCGCACGGCGTCGAGGTTCGCCAGCGTCTCGGTGAGTTGGGCCGCCACCCCCTCGGCGTGCACGGTGGCATGGCCCACGATACTGGCCGTGCCCGAGACCAGCAGCATGGGGCCGCAACGCATGGCGCGGGAGAAGCGCGGCGCTGCCGGGCCGTACTGCCGCGGATAGCGGAAGGCGCTGATCTGGCGTGGATTCTCGATGGCGGTGCCGGGCGTCCGGCCGGCCAGCCAGTACAGCTGCAGTACCCG
>JADZCS010000225.1 GCA_020851435.1 Gammaproteobacteria bacterium
CGCCTGGGCAAGGCCACCACCCACTACACCGAGGACGCAACTTGACGACGTACGTACTGCTGAAGTGGGCCCACATCATCGCCATGGTCTACTGGCTGGGCGGCGAGTGGGGCGTGTTCCAGACGGCGTACCACGTCACGAACACCAATCTGTCGCTGGAAGAGCGCCGCCGCCACCTCGAGACGGCCTACCGCATCGACATCCTGGCGCGCACCGGCATCGTGCTGCTGTTCCCGCTGGGTTTCCACATGGGCGCCGCGGTCTACAACGCGCACCCCTGGGGCGACTACGTGCCGCTCGTATGGGTCATCATGCTGTCGTGGCTGTGCCTGACCTGGGCGGCGTTCATCAAGCGCGAGACCGACACCGGCCTGATGCTGACGCGCATCGACGAGCGCCTGCGCTACGTGTTCATCCCGCTGCTGTTCACGGTCTCGCTGTGGTCGCTGCTCGGCGACGGCCCGCTGACGGTGACGTGGTACGCGGCCAAGATCTTCATCTACTCGCTGCTGCTGATCATCGGCCTCGGGCTGCGCTTCATCATGCGTCACTGGACGACGATCTTCCGCCGCATGGCCGTCGAGGGGAACACGCCCGAGCTCGTTGGCCAGCTGAAGCGCGAGATCGCGATGTCCCGCATCATGGCCTACTGCTACTGGATCGGCATTGGTTCGGTGGCGATGTTCGGCGTCGCCAAGGTTCCGTACTGATCCCGAAGCCGGCGGCGCGGCGCTTGCCGCGCCCGCCGGCACCGCGTAGCGTTGGCCAACGATGCAGCCGGCCCAACCACAACTGACGCGCGGAATCGGCCTGGTCGCCGGCATCTCGATCAACGTTGCGAACATCATCGGCACGGGCGTCTTCCTCAAGACGCGCGTGATGACCTGCAACGTCGAGGACCCGCTCATCGTGCTGGCCGTCTGGCTGGCTGCTGGACTGCTCGCCCTCGTCGGGGCGATCTGCTACGCCGAGCTGGCCGCCATGATCCCGGAGGCGGGCGGCGACTACGTGTTCCTGCGCCGGGCCTGGGGCCGGCTCACCAGCTTCCTGTATGGCTGGACGGTCTTCGCCATCATGAAGACCGGCTCGCAGGCGGCCCTCGCGATCGCCTTCGCGATCTTCCTGAACCTCGCCACCGGCGGCCTGCTGGGCCAGTGGCAGCACGAATTCAGCCTGTTCGGCCACACCCTCACGCTGGGCGCGGTGCCGGCGGTCGCGCTCGCCGCGATCTGGATCGTGGCCCTCATCAACTGCGCGTCCGTGCACACGGGCGGCAACATGGCGTCGCTGCTGACCGTGCTCAAGATCGGCATCGTGATCGGCGTCGGCGCGGGCGCCCTGCTGTTCGCCACCGGCGACTGGGCGCACCTGTCGATGTCCGGCGCCGCGGGCAGCTGCGAGGGCGTGCAGGACAGCGCGCGCGGCGGCCTGGCCGGCATCGGCGCGGCCATGCTCGGCGCGCTGTGGGCCTACGACGGCTGGAACAACGTCGCGCCGCTGTGCGGCGAGGTCCGCGACCCGCAGCGCAACCTGCCGCGCATCTTCGTGATCAGCACGCTGGCCGTGATCGCGCTGTACGTGTTCATCAACGCGGCCTACTTCTACGTGCTGACGCCGCAGCAGATCGCGAGCGTCGCCGCCGACTCGTCGCTGGCGACGCAGGTCATGCAGGTGTTCATGGGCCCGGTCGCCGTGACGCTGATGGCGCTGGCGCTGGTGGTCTCGTCGTTCGGCGCCTTGCATGCGTCGGTGCTGTCGAACTCGCGCGTGCCCTACGCGATGGCGCGCGACGGCCTGTTCTTCGGCGGGCTCGCACGGGTCTCGCCACGCACCCACGTGCCCGTCCGCGCCGTGCTCGCCCAGGCCGCCTGGGCCAGCGTGCTGGCGCTGTCAGGCAGCTTCGACACGCTGACCGACGCGGTGGTGTTCGCGGCCTGGCTGTTCTACGGCCTGACGGCAGCATCGCTGTTCGTGTTCCGCCGGCGCGAGCCCGATGCGCCGCGGCCTTACCGCGCCTGGGGCTACCCGGTGCTGCCGGTGCTGTTCGTGCTGGCCACCGCCTGCCTGCTGTTCACGACCTTCGTCGCCACGCCGAAGCAGGCGCTGGTCGGCGTGGCGCTGATGCTCGCCGGCCTGCCGTTCTACTGGTTCTGGACGCGCGCTACAGGCGCGCGGCCTACTGGAACACCCGGCCTTCCTTCATGATCCAGGCCGGCGTCTCGAGCGCACGCACGTTCTCCAGGGGATTTCCGCGCACCGCGAGCAGGTCTGCGTAGGCGCCCGGCTTCAGCGTGCCGACCTTGCCTTCCATGCGCAGCATGCGCGCGTTGACGACCGTCGCGGACTGGATCGCCGCCAGCGGGCTCATGCCGGCATCCACGAACATCGCGAACTGCCTGGCATTGAGGCCATGTTCCTGCACGCCGGAGTCCGTGCCGTAGGCCACCAGCAGGCCGGCCTTGATGGCCTTGCGCAGGCTTTCCAGCTTGAAACCCAGCACCCACTTCGCCTTGGCCAGCTGATAGTCGGTGTAGCCGGCGGCGGAGCCGCGTTCGACCATGTACTGGCTCGTGAACGGATTCGGCACGGCGAAGGCGCCGCGCTCGCGGATCAGGCGGATGGCCTCGTCGTCGAGCATCGAGCAGTGCTCCACCGAACGCACGCCGGCGCGAACGGCGCGCTTGATGCCCTCGGTGCCGTGGGCGTGGACCGCGACGTCGCGATTCTTCTCGCGCGCCGCCTCGACGGCCGCGCGCAGTTCCTGCTCGGTGTAATCAGCCATGTTCGGGTCGGTGCCGGCCGACATCGTGCCGCCGGTCGCCAGGATCTTGATCCAGTCCGCGCCGTACTTGACGTTCTCGCGCACCTTGCGGCGGATCTCCTCGCTGCCGTCGGCGACGGCGGAGTAGCGCAGCACCCGGATGTCACCCGGGATGGAGTTGAGGTCGCCGTGGCCGCCTGTGGACGACAACGAGCTGGTCGCCACCAGCATGCGCGGGCCCTGCACGCTGCCAGCCGCGATCGCGTCGCGCAGCGCCACGTCCGCAAAATCGCGGGCGCCCAGGTCGCGCACGGTCGTGAAGCCCGCCGCCAGCGTCTTGCGGGCGTTGGCAACGCCGGAAATGGCCGCCCGCGGCGCGGATTCGAACAGCGCCTGGTCCGGACGCAGCCCCTCGCTGCCGATCAGGTGCACGTGCGCGTCGATCAGGCCGGGAAGCAGGGTGACGTCGCCGAGGTCGTGCGTCACGGCCTCGCCGGGACGGCGCGCGGCCATGCCGGTGATCTTGCCGCCGTCGATCGTCAGCACCTGCTCGCGCAGCAGCGTGCCGGTCTCGACCTCCAGCACGCGCGCGGCGGCCACGGTCACGACCTCGGCCTGCGCCGGCAGGGCGGTTACGGCAAGCAGGGCCATCAATGTAAGCAGGGGACGCATGCGCTGGCTCCATCGGTGGGGAGCGGTGATTCTAACCACAAGCCGGTACCTGCGGTGCTTGACGGGCACGGCTGCCTGCGGACACCCTGACCAGGCCTGTCCCAACGCCTGCCGGAGTCGCCTGCCATGCCCAGGATTCTGACCGCCGCCCTGCTGATGCTCGCCTCGGCAACCGCATTTGCCGAGTCGCCGCTGGACGACTTCATGCGCCTGCAGGTCGGCAACTTCACTTCCGAGCAGCAGGCAAAGGCGGATTCGCGCTATGACACGGCGATCTGGCACATCGTCGAGATCTGGGCCGACGACAAGTCCGAGGAGCGCTGGCTCTACACCGAGAGCTGGATCAAGGACACGCCGCAGCCCTACATCCAGCGCATCTCGCGCGTCGTGGCCA
>JADZCS010000226.1 GCA_020851435.1 Gammaproteobacteria bacterium
AGGGCTGCGCCCAGGGCGGGTTCCTGAGGACCACCGGCGCGTCGAGCGAGCGCGGCGCCTCGGGGAAGTGCACGAGGTGCGGCAGGTCCTCGCGGTTGAGCGCCGCCTCGATGACCTGGCCGTCGAGATCGCTGGTCCAGCCCGTGACCCAGGCGAAGTTCTCGGTCGCCGGCAACTCGGGCACGTTGCGCACCAGCCAGTCGAGGAATGCGAACTCGGCCAGCAGCGCGGCGAGGCCGTGGCGTTTCGCGAGCGCGTCCAGCGTGCGGCGTCCGGCGGTGATGTCCGCATCGAGTCGCGTGAGCCTCGACTCGAGTTCAGTGAGCACGGCTGCGCTGCCGGTGGGCAGGGCGGTGGGCAGTGCGACGGCGCGTGCCTTGGCGGCCGAGAGCTGGCGGTCCAGCGTCGGCAGGTCGGCCGCGGCGGCGACCGCGAGCAGGTAGCGGCGGCCGTCGGCCTCGAGCGGCAGCGAGAGCACGCCGGCCGGCAGCGCGAGCGGAGCGGCCGGGCCCTCGAGTGCATACAGGCGCGCGACCAGTGCGGGCCCGCAGGCGGACAGCAGCGCGAGGTCGGGCATCGGGGAGCCGGTCTTGCCGACCAGTGCCGCGAGCTCGGCCAGTGCCGCGCGCTCGCCGGCCAGCACCTGCAGTCGCGCGATCGGCGCGTCGGCCTCGTGCGCCCACGCGGTCAGGCGATCGAGGTCCTCGTGCACGCGGTCGATGGAACGCGACTTCGCGGCCGCGGCGTCGACGCGTGGCTCGGGCCAGTACGGCGCGTAGCGCTGCGCGAGTTCGTGGTAAGTGGCGAGCAGGGCGCCGTAGTCGGGCAGTGCCTGCGAGGTCGAGGCCACCGAATGCGCCTGCAGCTCCACGCGCCGCGTCTCGGCCAGGCAGCGCAGCACGCCGCCGAGGTGCTCGCGATCGGTCACGAGCTCGAACCAGCGCGCGGCCGACGGGCGCAGCGTCGTCATGCGCGACTCCCGGTGCCGAACAGGCGCGTGCGCGCAATCGCAGCGCGCACGCGCGCGAGGTCGATGGCGCCGAGGGCCAGCCAGGTCGCCGCGGCGACCGGACCCACGCCCGCGCGCCTGAACAGCCTGTTGAACTCGCGCTGCGCGGCTTCGAGCAGGCTCGCGAACACGGCCGCAGCGGTGCCCGTGCGATGCATCGTGCCAGCCGCGAGCGCTGCATCCAGGCGCGCCAGCAGCTTGCGTTCGCGCGCGCTCGCATCCTCGGGCCACAGTTCGCGCCAGGCGCGGCGCCAGCCGGCGTCGAGCTGCCCGCCGGCGATCCACTCCGGCGCGAGCGCGCCGAGCGGAGAATCCGTCAGGGCCTCGAGTCGCCTCGCGGGGTCGGCCGTCCCGAGTTCCGACAGCACGGGGTCCTTCTGCAGCCAGGGCGGCGCGGGCTGGCCGCGCGCCAGGCTTTCGAGCAGCGGCAGCCAGGGCAGCCATGCCAGCCAGTTCAGCGCGGGACGCCACTGCGGCGCGTACCAGCCGGCGATCTCTTCGCAATGCGCGCGCCAGGCCTCGCGCAGCGCCGGCTCGGCCTCGTGGATGCCGGCGGTGGGCGCCAGCGCGCGAGTCCAGCGTCCGGGTGTCATGCCGCGCAGCAGTTCGAGCAGGTGGTCGAAGTCCTGGGTGGCCTCGACGTGGCGCCAGTCCGCGGCCTGCGGCCTGCGGCTGTGGCGTGCCTGCAGGCGGCCCTGGGCATACGCGCTGCGGGCGCGGTCATCCATCGCGCGGCTCCGTCAGGCGGATCGCCAGGCGCTCGAGCGCGCGCTGGACGCGCAGGGCTGCGGCCACCGGGTCGTCGGGCAGGGGGCAGGAAAACTCGCTGTTGAGCTTGGCGGCGCGGGCCTCGGCGACCTTCTCGGTACGCGCGTGGACCAGGCGTGCGAGCCGCTCCGACTGCTCGAGCTGTTCGCGGGCACGGCGCCGCGCATCGGCGATGATGGCGGCCGCCTCGGCTCGGGCGGCCTCTACCGCCTGCTGGGCGGCGTGCTCCGCGGCGAGCACCTTGTTCATGGCCGCCGCAACGTCCAGCGCCGGAACCGGCGGTCCCGGCAGGGACTCGGATCCGGGCGGCGATTGCCAGGCTCCGGTGGGTTCACGGTCGGACATGAAACATCCTTGACAGCTGTCCCCACCAACAGGGATACGCCCCGGCAGGCGAAGCGTAAACCGTGGATTTACCTAGTTTTGTTGCGTCTGATGGACTTGCAAAAGCGCATAATCGCGCGTCGTTTCCAGCGGGACCTGCAATGCGCTTCGACGCCGAGTTCTATCGCCAGTACTACGTCGATCCACGCACGCGGGTCGCTTCGCGCGAGGACACCGAGAGGCTGGGCCTGTTCGTGTGCGCGTATGCGCGATACCTGGGTATCCAGCCGCGCAGCGTGCTGGATGCGGGCTGCGGACTCGGCCACATGCGCCGGCCCGTGCGGCGCGTGTTTCCGAAGGCCAGCTACGTGGGCCTCGAGACCAGCGACTACCTGTGCCGCCGTCACGGCTGGATCCAGGGCACGCTGGAATCCTTCCGGCCCAGGGGCTCGTTCGAGCTCGTGATCTGTCACGACGTGCTGCAGTACCTCGACGACCGCGCCGCCGCGCGGGCCATCGGCTCGCTGGCACGGCTGTGTGCGGGCGCGCTGTATTTCTCGGTGCTGACGACCGAAGACTGGCGCCAGGCGGCGGACCAGTCGCGCACCGACTCGGGTGTACACTTGCGGGATGCGGACTGGTACCGACGCAGGCTGGGGCGGCACTTCCGTCCGGTCGGCGGCGGGCTCCTGGTCCGGCGCGGGTTTCGGCCCCTGCTGTGGGAGCTCGAAAAGCCCTGGCCGGCCCCCGCGAGCCGGCGCTTGACGCAGGCCTGAGGGACTGGCAAAAGCTAGCTGCGAAATTTTCCAGCGGACGCCGGCGCGCCCGCGAGTCTTCAAACCCGGGGAGCGTAAGGTATGGCGAGTTCCGTGAAGATGGGCATCAGGACGCTGGG
>JADZCS010000227.1 GCA_020851435.1 Gammaproteobacteria bacterium
GACCGCGAGGCGCGCGCGCCGGCCTTCGGCTACGAGAACCCGCTGTCCACGCCGGTGTGGGCCGCGGTCAAGACCGGCACCAGCGTCGACATGCGCGACAACTGGTGCATCGGCTTCACGCGCCGGCACACGATCGCGGTCTGGGTCGGCAACTTCGAGGGTGACTCGATGCGCGACGTCTCCGGCGTCAGCGGCGCGGCGCCGGCATGGTTCGCGCTCGTGCGCCTGCTGCAGCAGCAGGAGGGCGAAGCGCCGCCGCCACCACCCGAAGGCGTGCTCGCCTCGACCGTCGAGTTCGTGCCCGCGGTGGAGCCGCGGCGCCGCGAGTGGTTCCTCGCGGGCACCGAGGTCGAGCGTGTCGCGCGCGCCGAGGATGCGGCGCGCCGGCCGCGCATCGTCGCGCCCGAGCACGGGCTGGTGGTCGCGCTGGATCCGGACATTCCGCCTGCGCGGCAGCGCCTGCCGCTGCTCGCGGACAGCAGCGAGGCCGGGCTCACGTTCACGGTCGACAGCCAGGTCATCGGCGCCGCGGCGGGCGGCACGACCTGGCGTCCGACGCCGGGCCGGCACCGCATCGCGCTGACCGACAAGCGCGGCGCCGTGCTCGACGAAGTGGAAGTCAGCGTGCGCGGCGGCACGGCCGGCGCGCGCTGAGCTCAGCGCGCCTGCGCGGCCTGTTCCTGCGCGAAGGCCTCGCGATAGGGCCGGCGCGCCGCCAGCAGCAGCGCCGCGGCCAGCGGGCCGCTGAGCCCGACGATCCAGGCCATCGACTCGCCGACGCGCAGTTCGTCGCCGAACACCTGGTCGGTGACGAAGCCCGTCAGGAACGAGCCCAGCCCGATGCCGGCGAGG
Source organism: Gammaproteobacteria bacterium (assembly GCA_020851435.1). Taxonomy (GTDB): domain Bacteria; phylum Pseudomonadota; class Gammaproteobacteria; order Steroidobacterales; family Steroidobacteraceae; genus JADZCS01. The sequence continues at coordinate 853 of JADZCS010000227.1, forward strand.
TTGACCCAGAACAGGTAGACGGCCGAGACCTGGCCTCGCAGGCGGTTGGGCGTGACAGCCTGCAGCGCGACGGCCGCGGCCGCGAACGAGAAGCTCGAGCACAGCATGAAGGCGGCGAAGACCGCGAGCGCCGACCAGCCGTCGCTCGCCAGCGTCGCGGCCAGGCCGGTCGGCACGATCGCCAGTCCGCTCAGGATGCCGGGCCACAGCTCGGCATCGGCGACGCCGCGGCGGCGAAGACGGTCGGCCAGCGCGCCGCCCGCGAAGATGCCGACGCCGCCGCCGATCGCGAGCGTGAAGCCCAGCGCCGTGCCGAATTCCGCGGGCGTCAGGCCGTGCGCGCGAGAGAGATAGGGCGCCATCCAGAAGCTCATGGCGTTGAAGGCCAGCGCGAGCAGGGCGACGCCCGTGAAGTGCCTCGCGAACAGGCCGCGCCGCGCGCGCAGGAAGCGCCAGGCCTCGCCGGCCGGCGGTGCGACCAGCTGCACGTTGCCCTGCCTGGCGGGCTCGCGCAGCGTCGCGATCCACGCCGCCACGAGCAGGCCCGGCAGGCCCACCACGAAGAAGGTCACCTGCCAGGCGCTGATCGAGCCGACCAGCGGCAGCACCAGCGGCGGCGATCCCGCGAGCCGGCCGACCACGGCGCCGCCGATGATCGCCGCGAGCCCGATGCCCAGGTAGACGCCCGTGGAGTAGAAGCCCATCGCGCGTCCGCGCCTCTCGGGCGGGAAGCAGTCGACGATCATCGAGTAGGCCGCCGGCCCCAGCGCGGCCTCGCCGACGCCCACGCCCACGCGCGCGAGGAACAGCTGGCCGTAGCTGCGCGCGAGGCCACAGGCCGCGGTGGCCAGGCTCCAGGCCAGCACGGCCCAGGCGATCAGCCGCCGGCGGTCGCCGCGATCCGCGAGCCGGCCCATGGGGATGCCCACCAGCGTGTAGAACACGGCGAAGGCGAAGCCCTGCAGCAGGCCTACCTGGGTGTCGCTGAGGCCGAGGTCGGCCTTGATCGGGCCGACCAGCATGGACAGGATCTGGCGATCGACGTACGACAGCGTGTACGCGACCGTCAGCACGCCGGTCGCATACCAGGCGTAACGCGGCGCGGGCCAGGCCTGCGGGTCGCTCACGCGGTCAGTAGCGCGGCGGCATGGCCAGCGGCTGGCCGTAGGGCTTGAGCTCGTCCGGCAGCGCGGGCCGGTGCTCGGGGTTCCAGGTGTGTGGCTTCTTGACCGTGTCGAAGGTGTTCACGAGCGGGCCGCCGATCGTGCGCACGAACAGGTTGTAGCCGGTGTCGGTGCCCGACGGCCCGTGGTAGACGTCCTCGCGCCACCAGGCGTAGCCGCCGCGCTTCATGCGGCCGAGGTCGGCCCACACGTACTCGCCGTCCAGCACGTAGAGTTCCTCGACCATCGGATGCGTCCACTGCGGCTTCCACATGCCGGCGGGCACGCGGTGCGGCGGCGAGCAGTACAGGAAGGAGGTTTCCTTCGTGTACGGGTCGGTGCGCAGGTGCTTGATGGCTACGCCCCTCGCGAGTTGCGGATCGACCAGGCCGGGATCCCAGTCCATCGCCAGCGGATCGACGTGCCGGACCAACAGCTGCTCGTCGAAGGGCTGCGCGGGATCGCCGGTCCGCGTCTCGGCCTTGCCATAGAGCATGGTCAGCAGCACGGCGCCGCGTTCGGAACGCGCGCCCTCGCGCACGAAGCCGGCCGGCAGGAAGCCGTAGCTGTGCGTGTCGTACAGCTGGCCGCCGATCTCGATCGCGCCCTCCAGCACCAGGAATTCCTCGTGCGTGCCGAGGTGCTCGGCCGCGGGCCGGGCCCAGCCGGCCGGGTAGCGCACGACCTGCGTGCTGCTGCCGTCCACGTCGTCGTGGGACAGCATCTTGGTCGACACCTCCGGCCGCGCCAGGCCGAGGCCCGCCTGCCACGGCAGCATTTGCGACTGGATGAAACAGATGTGGGGACGCGCCATGCTAGCCTCCGTGCGTGGGCGCGCCGCGCCCTCCATGTGTGCACGGATATTGCCACGGGTGACCCATGGCGGCACTGCTCGATCACGCCGGCTTCGTCGGCCGCGACATGACCAGGATGCGCGCTGCGTTCACGCGCCTGGGGTTTTCGCCCACCGAGGCGCGCGCGCTGTCGCGTCGCGAGGCGGGTCAGAGCGTCCCGCTCGGGCAGTCGAGCGCGCACATCGTGTTCGGCGATACCTACCTCGAACTCAGCGCGGTCGAGACCGACTCGCCGACGCACCACCTCGCGGGCTACGCGGGCCGCTACGAGGGCCTGCACATCCTGGCCCTGCGCGATGCGGAGCTGCAGGCCGCCCATGCCGCCGCGGCGCGCGCGGGCGCGGCACCGATGCAGATCGCGGAGGCTTCGCGCGAGGTCGACTACGGCGCCGGCAGCCGGCCGGGACTGGCACGCTTCGATTGGTTCGCGCTGCCGCAGGCCGATTCGCCCGAAGGCCTGACCTGCCTCATGCGCCACCTCACGCCCGAACTGGTGTTCCAGCCGGCCGTGCAGCGCCACGCCAACGGCGCCCTGGCGCTGGACGCGGTCTGGGTCACCAGCGCCACGCCCGAGGCCACGGCGCGGCGTTTCGCGGGCTGGGCCAACGGCCGCGTCGAGCGCAGGAGCCGGGGATTCAGCGTCGCGCTGGGACAGGACCGCGGCCGCATAGAGGTCGTCGATCCGGCGGCCTTCGCCAGCCATTTCGCCGGCGCGCAGGCGCCCGCCGAGGCTTCTTTCGCCGGCCTGACGCTGCGCGTGGCCGACCTCGCCGTCACGCGCGCGCTGCTCGAGTCGCGCGGCGTGCCCCACGGCGGTTCGCTCTCGGGCGGGCTGTGGGTGGCGGCCACGGAGGCGGCCGGCGCGGTGCTGGAGTTCGTGGCCTGAACCTGCCGGCACGGTGCCGGGTCGGTTATCCTAGAGGGCTATGGACGAACGCTACGAACCCTCGCTGATCGAACCGGCTGCCCAGCGCTTCTGGGTGGACAACCATTCCTTCGAGGTCGACGAGGATTCCTCCCGGCCCAAGTACTACTGCCTGTGCATGTTCCCGTACCCCAGCGGTCGGTTGCACATGGGCCACGTGCGCAACTACACCATCGGCGACGTGCTCACGCGCTACATGCGCATGCAGGGCTACAACGTGCTGCAGCCCATGGGCTGGGACTCGTTCGGCCTGCCGGCGGAAAACGCCGCGATGGCCAACAGCCGCCCGCCGGCCGAGTGGACGCTGTCGAACATCGACTACATGAAGGGCCAGCTGCAGCGGCTGGGCTTCGGCTACGACTGGCGGCGCGAAGTCGCCACCTGCAAGCCCGACTACTATCGCTGGAACCAGTGGCTGTTCCTGCGCATGCTCGAGCGCGGCATCGCCTACAAGAAGACCGGCGTGGTCAACTGGGACCCGGTCGACCAGACCGTGCTCGCCAACGAGCAGGTGATCGACGGCCGCGGCTGGCGCACCGGCGCGCTGGTCGAGAAGCGCGAGATCCCGATGTACTACCTGCGCATCACGGGCTATGCGCAGGAGCTGCTCGATTCCATCGAAGGCCTGGGCGGCTGGCCGGACCAGGTTCGGCTCATGCAGCAGAACTGGATCGGCCGTTCGGAAGGCTGCGACGTCACCTTCCCGGACGACGATGCCGGCGCCGACATCAAGGTTTTCACTACCCGCGTCGACACGCTGCTGGGCGCGACCTACGTCGCCGTCGCGGCGGAGCACCCGATCGCGCTGGCCGCGGCGCAGGGCAATGCGGCGGTCGCCGCGTTCATCGACGAGTGCCGCCGCGGCGGCACCACCGAGGCCGAGCTCGCCACGCAGGACAAGAAGGGCGTGCCGACCGGCCGCTTCGTGCGTCATCCGCTGACGGGCGCGCGCCTGCCGGTGTGGGTCGCCAACTACGTGCTCATGGGTTACGGCGAGGGCGCGGTCATGGCCGTGCCGGCGCACGACGAGCGCGACTTCGCTTTCGCGACGCAGTACGCGCTGCCCATCCAGCCGGTGGTCCGCACCAGCGCCGGCGACCTCACGCCCGCGCCCTGGCAGGCGGCGTACGCCGATCACGGTCCGCTGATCAACTCGGGCAAGTACGACGGGCTGGATTTCCAGGCCGCGGTCGACGCCATCGCGGCCGACCTCGCCGCGCGCGGCCTCGGCCAGAAGCGCGTGCAGTGGCGCCTGCGTGACTGGGGCGTCTCGCGCCAGCGCTACTGGGGCTGCCCGATTCCCATCGTCCACTGCGATGCCTGTGGCGACGTGCCGGTGCCCGACGCGCAGCTGCCTGTCGTGCTGCCGGACGACCTCGTGCCCGACGGCAGCGGCAGCCCGCTGGCGAAGCTCGAGTCGTTCATCCGCTGCGAGTGCCCCAAGTGCGGCGCGCCGGCCCGGCGCGAGACCGACACCATGGACACCTTCGTCGACTCGTCCTGGTACTTCTTCCGCTACTGCTCGCCGGGCGCGGACTCGATGGTCGATGCGCGCGCGCAGCACTGGATGCCCGTCGACCAGTACATCGGCGGCATCGAGCACGCGATCCTGCACCTGCTGTACTCGCGCTTCTGGACCAAGGTCATGCGCGACGTCGGCCTGAGCACGGTCGACGAGCCCTTCACCAACCTGCTGACCCAGGGCATGGTCGTCGCCGAGACGTTCTACCGCGACGGGGCCGATGGCCGGAAGGTCTGGTACAACCCCGCCGACGTCGACGTCGAGATCGACCCCAAGGGCCGCGTCACGGCGGCCAGGCTGCGCGCCGACGGCCAGCCGGTCGCGATCGGCGGCATCGAGAAGATGGCCAAGTCGAAGAACAACGGCGTCGACCCGCAGCAGATGATCGACCGCTTCGGCGCCGACACCGTGCGCCTGTTCATGATGTTCACGAGTCCGCCCGAGCAGACGCTCGAGTGGTCCGACGAGGGCGTGGCGGGCGCGTTCCGCTTCATGCGGCGGCTGTGGAAGGCCGTGCACGGCCACGTCGTCGGCGGCGCCGCGGGCGCGGTCGACAAGGCCGCGCTGACGCCCGCGCAGCGCGACCTGCGGCGCCAGGCGCACGCGACGCTGGCCAAGGTCAGCGACGACATCGGCCGCCGCCGCACCTTCAACACGGCGATCGCCGCGGTCATGGAGCTCATGAACGCGATCGCGAAGTTCGACGACGCCAGCCCCAACGGGCGCGCCGTGGTGCAGGAAGCGCTGGAGTTCATCGTGCTGGCGTTGTCGCCGGTCGTTCCGCACGCGGCGCACGTGCTGTGGCACGAGCTGGGCCACGCCGGCGCGGTCGTCGACGAGCGCTGGCCCGCGCCGGATCCCGAGGCGCTGACGCAGGACACCGTCGAACTGGTGGTGCAGGTCAACGGCAAGCTGCGCGGCCGCGTGGCGGTGCCGGCCGGCGCCTCCGAGGACGTGGCGAGGGCCGCGGCGCTGGCCGATCCCAACGTCATGAAGTTCATCGAGGGCAAGCCGCTGCGCAAGTTTGTGTACGTGCCGGGCAAGCTCGTCAACGTGGTGGTCTGAGCATGCGCGCCCGGCTCGCACTGCTGGCCCTGCTCGCGACGCTGGCGGCTGGCTGCGGCTTCCACCTGCAGGGCGCGGCCACGCTGCCCGAGCGCCTGCGCGTGGGCTACCTCGACGCGCCGGACCGCTACAGCGACCTGCACGATGCGCTGGCCGAGGCCTGGACGGCCTCCGGCGGCCGGCTGGTGCCGACCGCGGGCGAGGCCGCGGCCGTGCTCAGGCTGCGCCGCGACGAATCGGGCGAACGCGTGCTGTCGATCTCGGCGAGCAACACGCCGCGCGAGTACGAGGTGTACTACACGGTGGAGTATTCGGTCAGCGTGGCCGGCAAGGAAGTGCTGCCGCCGCAGGTGCTGACGCTGACGCGCAGCTACAGCTACGACGAGACGGCCGTGCTCGCCAAGGAGCACGAGGAGCGCCAGATCCGCGAGGCGATGGCCCGCGAACTCGCGGCCCTCATGATGCGCCGGCTCGCGGCGCTCTGAGCGCCGGCATGCGCCTGCTCGACGAGCCCGCGCTGCGCAGTGCCCTGGTCGCACTGCTCGGGCGCTACGGCCTGACGATCGAGTGGGTCGGCGACGGCCAGTCGATCCGCGGCTCCTACCACGGCGAGCCCGAGGCCGGCCTGCTGCAGAGCACGCTCTACCTGCGCCACGACACGCCCCTGCACTCGGCGCTGCACGAGGCCTGCCACTTCATCTGCATGGACCCGGCGCGTCGCGCCGCGCTCGACACCGATGCCGGCGGCGACTTCGCCGAGGAGGACGCGGTCTGCTACCTGCAGATCCTGCTGGCCGGCGAGCTCGGCGTCAGCCGCGCCGACGCCTGCGCCGACATGGACGAGTGGGGCTATACCTTCAGGCTGGGTTCCGCCGGCAAGTGGTTCGAGGCGGATGCCGCCGATGCCCGCGCCTGGCTCGTCAACCGCGGGCTGGCCGCCGCATAAGCGGGTCCTTGAGCCGGCGCCCACCTCGGGCCACACTGCGCGCATGAACCTCTCCGTCTTCGACATCTTCAAGGTGGGCATCGGCCCCTCGTCGTCCCACACCATGGGACCCATGAACGCGGCGCGGCTGTTCGTCGAGGCGCTGTCGGCCCGCGGCCTGCTTCAGCGCACGCACGAGGTCTACGCGCAGCTGTACGGCTCGCTGGCGCTCACCGGGCTGGGCCACTGCACGGACCGCGCGGTGCTGCTGGGCTTCGAGGGCTTCGATCCCGCGACGCTGGATCCCGATGCCATCGAGACCACGCTCGCGCGCATCCGCGGGTCCGGTCGCCTGCGCCTGGGCGGCGTGCATGAGATCGCTTTCGACGAGCCCATGAACCTGCTGTTCCACCGCGACCAGCTGCTGCCGGGCCACAGCAACGGAATGCGCTTCACCGCGCGCGACGCCGACGGCGCGACGCTGTACGGCGAGGACATGTACTCGGTGGGCGGCGGCTTCGTCATGCGCGTGGGTGCAGCGCAGGCCGCCACCGACACCGCGGCCGTCGAGGTGCCGCACGTGTTCGATTCCGCCGGCACGCTGCTGGCGCGCTGCCGCGAGCTGGGCCTGGAACTGCACGAGCTGGTGCTGGCCAACGAGCGCGCGCTGCGGCCGCTGGCCGAGGTGGAGGCGGGGCTCGATCACCTGTGGGAGGTCATGCAGGCCTGCGTGCGCCGTGGCTTCGAAGGCCAGGGCCTGCTGCCCGGCGTGCTGCGCGTGCGGCGTCGCGCGCCCAAGCTGCACCGCGTACTGCAGTCGGAATCGGGCAGCGGCCACGTCGACCCGCTCGAGTGGGTCGATGCGTGGGCGCTGGCGGTCAACGAGGAGAACGCGGCCGGCGGACGCGTGGTCACCGCGCCGACCAACGGCGCGGCCGGCATCGTCCCGGCGGTGCTGCACTACTACCAGCGCTTCTGCCCCGGCGCGAGCGTGGCCGGCGTGCGCCGCTTCCTGCTCACGGCCGGCGCCATCGGCATGCTCTACAAGCGCAATGCGTCCATCTCGGGCGCCGAGATGGGCTGCCAGGGCGAGGTGGGCGTGGCCTGCTCGATGGCGGCCGCGGGGCTCGCCGCCGCGCTCAACGGCACCAACGAGCAGGTCGAGAACGCCGCCGAGATCGGCATGGAGCACAACCTCGGCCTGACCTGCGACCCGGTCGCTGGCCTGGTGCAGGTGCCCTGCATCGAGCGCAACGCCATGGGTGCCGTGAAGGCGATCAACGCCGCGCGCCTGGCGCTGCGCGGCGACGGCTCGCACAAGGTCTCGCTCGACCAGGTGATCGCGACCATGCGCCAGACCGGCCACGACATGCGCGCGATCTACAAGGAGACCTCGCAGGGTGGGCTGGCGGTGAATGTGCCGGAGTGCTGAGGCGGGGAGCGGTTCGGTAGAGGTTCAATTTCGGGACAGATAGCCGATTCGTAGGTGTATACGAATTGGTGGTCAATGACGACTGCGTGACCATCTACCGACTTTCCTCAGCAGCGCCTTCGTTGTCGTTTTCTGCGGACGGAGGCGCGTACAGACGGGCGGGGCGCGGTGACTCGACTGGCAGTAGATCGCGCTCAAGCACGATTATGCCGACGTCCTCCCGCCGCCGGTTCGGCGGATACGGACCCGGCACCGTGAAGACTCCCATCACCGGGGTGAACGGGTAATAGAGCGTTACTCCGGTCGGTGCGCGCGGAAGTTTGCCCGAGCCTTCAACGATTGTGATTGTGTCACCGAGGCACGCCTGGCACAGCGCGGCGTCTACCGTCGCTGCAAGCACTGCGCGACGATCGGACCAGCGAACCGCTCCATAGACAAGCACCGTTCGTCCGTCGTATTCAGATGGATGTGCGATCAGCCTCGACAGTGACGGTGAGCAGATTTCCTGCATCTGAATCCTGTCGGGATTCCAGAACGGCCACTCAACCTCCACGCACCCCATGTCGTTGAACCGATACGCAGCATCACGTTGCCTGGTCTCGATGACCGCCCATACCGCAGCGACCAGGAACAACAACACCGCAAGACCCGCCATCACGTTGCGACGCAACGGAACGGCTGTTTCATCCGAGTCCACATTGCCAGTTTTCAGCACGTTGGATGTCCCGCGGCAGCTACCGGTGGAGATGGTCCGTAACGATAGCGGCATACTCCAGCCGGTATCGCCATGTACACTGCGACCAGACAGTCTGCTCTGGTAGCGGGCCATCCGCAGTGCTGAGTTCAGTAGAGATGCTTGTGAAGTCTAGCGAATTCCGCGCTCTCTCAACAATCATGGGCATATTGACACTGCTCGCCGCCGCCGGTGCGGGAAGAGAATCGCATCGATCAGCGGGAAGTATGCACACCCTCGCTTCCTCGCCTGTTGGCGAACCCAGCGGAGTACGAGGGGCGGTTCCTCTGGGTCGTCGGGTCGGTCGCTTGGTCAGAGCGCGAGGCATTCCTGGCGACCAGCACTGATCTTGCCCTTTGCCCGGAATGTGCCACCAATGTCATCCGCCTTGCGAATGGTCCGTCCCGACTGCCGCCCGCTGGCGAAGGTGTTGTGCGCTACCATCCACTGGCGTATGTGGCGGGTAGGTTTCGGCTGGATAGAGCAGGAGCGGGGGAGCCGAAGCTTGAGGTCGGTGTGATTGAATTGGAGCGGGACGTTCACCTCCTGCCTGCACTACCGAATGCACAACCCTATGTATCGCAACGCGGATCAGAGGGCCCCTGAGCGTGACCCAAGCGTAGGTTGAGTGGGGTCCCGAGAATTTGGGGCGCACCGGGGCGATTCGCGAATGCGATCAGAATAGTGTGGCGACCCCGACCGCCAGTACGAACGTCGATACACCAATCCAGAATCGCACGAATGCCCGGCGGCTGATGCGCGCTCCCGACAGGAGTTGAAGCCAGTAGCCGTCATAGGTGTTTCTTCCGGCCAGTCGCGCCAGCGCGAGAGTCAACGGCAACGACAGGAAGGCAAAGAGACCGATGAGCAGAAACGTCCACTTGCCAGGATTCGCGGGCTCAACGATCGACGACAACAGATAGCTGGCAAGTGGTGCCGCTACCAAAATCGCGCCAAAGATTGCGAAGATGACCTTCGGCCAAAGGGTGTTACCCGCTGTAGCGGATCGCGGCGATTCTCGATCCTGGCCAGACCATAATGCGCGGAACCCCTGAATAACCAGCCCAAGCGCAATCATCGCGATCGCAGCGGCCAGAAAGTTAGCAATCTCTATTGCCATATCAGCGCTGTTACGAAAGATGCTCGGGTTGACTCGCTGCTGCCCCATTCAACGGGCGCCGGGGCTCTGTGCAAGCCGCTTCCTCAGGGAACGAGCCTCACCTGCAATTCTGCCAGTCGATCTTCGAGCATGTGTTCGGTTGGATCGCGGAACTCGAGTGAGAAGAACCGGCCATCCACCAGCCATACCTTGCCGTCGTTTCTGGCTCCCTGCGCCGTGGTCAGGCTGAACTCAGCCAGCACCCTTTCGCCCTCGGCACCGCTGAGGCGCAGCGAGCTGTCGATTACTGGCTTTCCGTCCTTCATTTCGTAGACGTTCACTTCTCGGCCGCCATCCAACCGCTGGACCAGATTGATTCGCGCTATCCGTTCGCTTAAATTGCCTGCGCGTTCGGCATCGAGCTGCGCGATCACCCCGTCCAGAATCTTCCTCTCCAGCGGTTTGAAGCCGGGTGTTCCCTTCCGGAAGAACGCAGTGAGTGACCGAAAGGCATCCATGGCCAACGCCCCGCGCCCGCGAGACCAACGCCGGCTCCGACGGCTCAACGGTTGTCCGATCGCGTAGTCCAGGAACACTCCCCAGTAGTAGCCGCCCCAAAGGCACATCGGGAGATAGTAAAACACCACGCCTGCCGCATTTGCCCAGTATTTCGGATCCTGCGGTCCCCGACCAGAGAAGTGAAGCGAAATCGCGCTGAGTCCCACCCACACTACTGGTGCGAACCAGGTCACACCCGCGCTGACCGCTGACCCTCGATTCCGCCAAACGCCGCGCTTGCGAAATAGCCATAGTGTCCAGCCAATGAATGCGGACCACGCTATCACCCAGAGTACCGCCCACGCGCTCATCTCACTGCAGCCTCAAGGCCCGGGGCGTTCGCGATTCGTGGTTCTCTGCTGCTATTCATCGCGCATCTAGTAATAGACTACGAAGGTACGGCAATAATTTCGGACGCGGTGCCCCAACCACTAGCACCTATTGCTCCTGCATCGTATGAAGAACTGAGCCTGCACATGCAGCGGCAAGACTTCTTTTGGCTGCGTCGCGGGGCGACATAGTGCTCGATACTCTGCAGCGGACATGCGTTTTTTCGTCTCTATTGCTCGAAAGAATGTTTCGGGCGATCTCCGACGACGGTTTCTCGAAGTGGAAGGCAGGTGTCGTAACTATCGGAACAGAAGCGCTTCTAGTACTTGTTTCGGCCGCAACTGTATCGGTAACGTTTGGATCAAGGCTCTACCTTCCGCGGTCAGAGCCGCAACGAGTCATTGTCGCCATAGCGATCGTCGCGACCCTGCTAGCGCTAAATTGGCAGAGTGAACGACGTTGGGTCCTGAGATGTCAGGTGGAGTTGGATGGCTGGTCCTCGAAAAGAAGGCGCCTCAGGACTGTAGTGCTTCTGACGGCAATCGCGGCAACTGTGGTAGCGGCGGGAATCTCTGCCAAGATCGTATCGCAGGAGTTCGGGCCATAATACGCCACTTGACCAGCATGCTGGAACTCGCCGAGGGGCTGCCGAGGGACTATTGATCCGACCTGAATCGCCTCGGGTTTCCCCGGCCGTCAGTAGGCAGACCGGATGTCCGATCAGGATGTGTCTGTGAAATCTGGTTCGGTTCAGTACCGCTCGGCGCAATGTCAACGGGGTGGCTAGATATGGATAACCTCAAGCCCTGGCGCTCGCCAAAAGCCTGGCTTAAGTCAGCCGCAACGGTCGGCATCGTCTGGTCTTTGGTGTACTTGATGACAGGGAGCTTGCGGGCAGCCACAACAGCCTCCGTCATCGTTGTTGTGGCTGGGATCGTTGGTGCGATGTATACGTGAGTCGATATTTGAGCGACCAACCGATGCCCGCCACTGCGACGCCCAGCGCGCCTCGTGACCAGGTCCTTCGCCGCGCGGAGTAAGGAAAGTGGGAAGCAGAGGGCTTCGTAGCGGATTCAGTTTGGGGTTCCGCACCGGCTCGCTGTGCTTTGCCGCCGGGAGAGCATCAACACTGAATTAGCGCCCGAGCTCCATGGCGTTCACTCTCCGACCCCGCTGCTTCCTCCCAGGCCACCACAGACATGTTGCTTCGGTCGTCGCTGGCGAGGCGCACGCCACGCACGGGCGCAACAACGTGCGACCGAGCAGTGGCGTGCATCGCTCAACCCCCATGGACGCCGACCGAGCGCCTTACTTCACCTTCACCGGATCAGCCGGCCGCGGCGGCAGGCCACGCGGCGTCGCCGGCAGCTTGCGCATCACCTCGGCTACGGCGCGATCGAGCTGGGCGTCCTCGCCGCGCATGACCGCGGCGGGCTCGTTCTCGACGACGATGTCCGGGCTCACGCCTTCGCCCTCGATCACGTAGCGCCCGTCGGCGCTCGCGGTCGCGTATTCGGGCACGAAGGTCAGTCCGCCGTCGATGAGCGGGCCGTGGTCGGTGATGCCCACCACGCCGCCCCAGCTGCGCTTGCCGATCAGCGGGCCCAGGCCCGCCTCGCGGAACATGTACGGGAAGATGTCGCCGTCGGACGCGGAGGTCTCGTTGACCAGCGCCGCCATCGGCCCGACCTGTACGGCGCTCGGGTAGGTGTCGATCGTTTCCCCGTTGCGCGCGTAGCCCAGTCCGGTCAGCTTCCGCGACAGGCGCCCGATCAGCATCTGCGAGATGTTGCCGCCGCCGTTGCCGCGCACGTCGACGATCAGGCCTTCCTTGCGCTTCTGCGGGTACCACCACTTGGTGAACTCGCGGATGCCGTCCTCGCCCATGTCCGGGATGTGGATGTAGCCGAGTCGGCCGCCGCTGGCGCGCGCGACGCGCTCCATATTGCCGTGCACCCACTCCAGGTACAGCAGGGAATCTTCGCTGCGGATCGGCTGCCAGGCGACAGTGCGCGCGCCCTTGCCATCGGCAGTTGAGGCGACCTTCCATTCCACTGGCTTGCCGGTCTCGGCCTGCAGCAGCTGCCAGGGGTTGTCGCTCGCGCGCAGCTCCCGGCCGTTGATGGCCAGCACGTAGTCGCCAACCTTCACGTCCACGCCGACCTCGGTCAGCGGCGAGCGGTAGGTCTGCTCCTCGTTCTGGCCGGCGAAGATCTTCGAGATGCGGTAGCGGCCCGCGGCCGCGTCCAGCTCGAAGCGCGCGCCGGGCAGCGCGACCTTCGGCCTCGCCGGCAGCCGCGTGTCGCCGCCCTGGATGTAGGCGTGCGATACGTTCAGCTCGCCGATCATCTCGCCGATGATGTAGTTGAGGTCGCTGCGGTGCGCCACGTGGCGCACCAGCGGTGCATAGCGGTCGCGCAGCGCGGCCCAGTCGTAACCGTGCATGTTGGCCGCATAGAAGTGGTCGCGGAACCTGCGCCAGGTCTCGGCGAAGATGCCCGCGTACTCTTCGGACGGCACGCGATCGACCGCCAGGCCGTCGAGCGACACGCCCTTGGCGTCCTTGGCATCGGCGCCGGCCTCGGCGACCTTGAGTTCGCCGCCCGGGTAGCTCAGCAGCACCTTCTTGCCGTCGGCCGAGAGCTCGTAGCCCTGCACGTCCTCGCCGACGGTCTTGGCCTCGCGGTCCTCGATCGAGTAGGCGACCAGTCGCGGCTTTTCCGTTCCTTCCCGGCCGTAATAGAACGGGCTGATCACGCGATAGAGCAGGTGCTTGTCGGTGACGCTGAGGTCGGTGTAGTTGTCGGGGTCGACAGGCACGCGCAGCGCGCGCCCGACGAGGCCGTCGAACTCGATCCTCAGGTCCCTGGGCTTCTGCGGCGCCTCGTCGTCCGCCGGCTTCTTCTTCGCGTCCTTCTCCGCGGGCTTCTCGTCGTCGTTGCGCGCGGCGAACGGGTTGCCGACGTCGCGGCGCAGCGCCACGGCATAGATGCCGATGTTGCGGCTGCCCGCGAAATCGAACTCCTGGTTCGAGAGCTGCGGGTGGAACTCGCGCAGGCTCAGGAAGTACAGCAGTTCGCCCTTCGGGTCCCAGGCGGGGTTGCCGGCCTGGAAGTTCTCGGGCGTGACGCGGCGCGACTGGCCGTCGGCCGAACTCCACACCCACACAGACTGGAACTGCGCGTCGTCGGTGCGTGAGTAGGCGAGGTAGCGCGAGTCGGGCGAGAAGCGGTAGTCGGTGGGCGCCTCGGCTCGATCGTCGTAGACCTGCGTGAGCTTGCGGCTGGCCACGTCGACCACGAACAGGCGGCTGTCCTTGTCGCGCAGCGCGATGCGTGCCGAGTCGGGCGACCACACCGGGTGATACCAGCGGGTCTTGGACCCGGAGGTCAGGGCGCGCGCGGCGCCGCCGCCGTCGGCGGGCGTCACGTACAGTTCTTCCTCGCCGCTGGCGTCCGAGATGTAGGCGACGAGCTTGCCGTCCGGCGACCAGGCTGCCTCTCGGTCGTGCGCGCCCGAGGAGCGCGTGAGGTTGCGGGTCACGCCGTCGCGCGCCGGCACCGTGAACACGTCGCCGCGTGCCACGATCAGCACGCGCTCGAGGCCAGGGCTGGCCTGCACGGATTCGACGTTGTCCTTGACCGCGAGCCGCTCGGGCCGCGTTGCCACGCCGTCGGTGGGCACGTGCACGCTGAGCGCGCGGTCCGTTCCCGCGCGCGTGTCGAACACGTGCAGTTCGCCACCCAGTTCATAGGCGATCTGGCCGGCGCCGTCGGCGCTGGGCCAGCGCACGTCGAAGCTGGTCGAGTGCGTTGCCTGCGTGGTCTGTCCGCTCGCGGTGTCGTAGCGGTAGAGGTTCAGCGTGCCGCTGCGATCCGAGGCGAACCAGACCGAGCCGCCGATCCACATCGGGTCGCGGTCGGTGCGCGCGTCGTCGGTGATGCGCTGCAGGCCCTGGGTGGCGAGGTCCAGGATGTAGAGGTCCGAGGCCCAGCCGCCCTGGTAGCGCTTCCAGGTCCGGAAGTCGCGCCACAGCGGCGAATACACGACGCGCTTGCCGTCGGGCGAGAAGTCCGCGCCGCCGCCCTTGGGAACCGGCAGCTGCACCGGCAGGCCGCCGGCCACGGGCACGGTGTACAGCTTGGCGTCGCTCATCCCGAAGGCGTCGCGCTTCGAGCGGAACAGGATGGACTTGCCGTCGGGGGTCCAGCCGTAGACGAGGTTGTCGTAACCCCAGCGGTCCGGCAGCGGGCCCGCTGCGGGGTAGAAGGTCAGCTGGCGCGGCACGCCGCCGGTTGCCGGCATCACGTAGACCTGCTCATCGCCGCCGTACTGGCCCGTGAAGGCGATCCACTGGCCGTCGGGCGAGAAGCGCGCGAACAGCTCGAGGCCCGGATGCGCGGTGAGCCGCACGGCCGTGCCGCCGCTCGTGGGCACGGTCCACAGGTCGCCACCGTAGGTGAAGACGACCTTGTCGCCGTGGATGTCCGGGAAGCGCAGCAGGCGCGTCGGCTCGTCGGCCGCCTGGGCGGTCATCGAGCAGGCGAGCAGCGTGGCGGCGATCAGGTAACGATGCATGACATTTTCCCCCAGAAGAACTTGCGACGTCCTTGTTCAGCGTGCGCGGGCGAAGGCATCCGTGGCGGTCACGAGCTGGTGCGTGTTGCCGGCCTCCATGGCCGAGTGACCCGCATCGGGAACGACGTGGAACGCGGCCTCGGGCCAGGCCTGGTGCAGGGCCCAGGCAGACATCATCGGGCAGACCACGTCGTAGCGGCCCTGCACGATCACGCCCGGGATGTGCCGGATGCGGCCGACGTCGGCCAGCAGCTGGTCCTCGCGGCGGAAGAATCCGCCGTTGACGAAGTAGTGGCACTCGATGCGCGCGACCGCGAGCGCGAACTTGTCCTGGCCCCAGCTCGCCACGTTGGCCTCGTTGGGCAGCAGGAAGCTCGTCGAGCCTTCCCACACGGCCCAGGCGCGCGCGGCGGCGACCGCCTCGCGGCGATCGTCGCCCGTGAGGCGGCGGTAGAACGCGCGGATCATGTCGCCGCGTTCCTTCGCGGGAATCGCCGCGGCGTAGGCCTGCCAGCGGTCCGGGTACAGCGCGCCGGCGCCGTGCGGATCCTGGTAGAACCAGTCGAGCTCGGTCTTGCGCAGCATGAAGATGCCGCGCAGCACGAGTTCGGTCACGCGCTCGGGATGGGTCTCGGCGTAGGCGAGGCCCAGCGTCGAGCCCCAGGATCCGCCGAACACCAGCCAGCGCTCGATGCCGAGGTGTTCGCGCAGCTGCTCCATGTCGGCCACGAGGTGCCAGGTGGTGTTGGCCACGAGGCTCGCATGCGGCCGGCTGCGGCCGCAGCCGCGCTGGTCGAACACCACGATGCGGTAGCGCTTCGGGTCGAAGAAGCGCCGCGAGGTGGTGCCTGCGCCGGCGCCGGGGCCGCCGTGAACGAACACCGCGGGCTTGCCCTTGGGATTGCCGCATTCTTCCCAGTAGATGCGGTGACCGTCGCCGACCTTGAGGAAACCGTGCCGGTAGGGCTCGATCTCGGGATACAGCTTGCGTTGCCTGGCCATCAGGATGTGCCCCTCAGAACTTGTATTCCTCGACCGCGGTGCCGGTGAGCGTGTAGGCCGCTGCGCCGAGGCGCGTGCTCTTTGACTTCGTGCCCATCTTGCCCGTGATCCAGTACGCGGCGTACATCGAGTCCAGCGACAGGCCCTTGTTCATGACCACGAACACCATCTGGTTGGCCGGCGGCGGCGGGACGTGTATGCAGGCGCCGAAATAAGGCACCAGGAAGAACTCTGTGACCAGGCCTTTCTCGTCGAGTTCCAGGGGCACGATGAAGCCCGGGATCTTGACCTCGACGCCCTCGAGCGCCTTGTTGACGTTGAAGTTCATGCGCTGCTGGGCGGCAAGGCCGCCGGACTCGCCGCTCAGGTAATCGTGCGAGGGCGGCGGCGGCGCGAGGTCGTAGCTGCCGCGCTCGTTCTCGGGCAGCAGGTCGATCCAGTCGAGTTCACGCGGCGCGGCCTGCGCCGTGGCCACGACCAGGACCGAGAACAGGGCGATCAGCAGGGAACGGATTTTCATCATCGACCTCATGTGCGGATGGTCAGGCCATCCGCGAGCGAATTGCGATAGGCACGCCAGGCCGGCAGCAGGCCGGCGGCCAGCCCGGCCAGGACGACCCCGCACAGGATGATCGCATCCTGCGCGGTGGGCAGTCCAAGCGTGATGTAGAGACCGTAGTGCGCGCCCAGGAACGGCGCGGCGGCGGCCAGCAGGCCGTAGGTGCCGGCCAGGCCCAGCACCACGCCGCCCAGCGCGAGCAGGCCCGATTCGAGCAGCATCAGCGCGAACACCTGTGCGGGCCGCGCGCCGACCGAGCGCAGGATCGCCATTTCGCGGCGCCGCTCGTTGAGGCTGGTGAGGATCGCCGCGAGCATGCCCAGCAGGCCGGCCAGCACGACGCAGGCCGCGACCATCATGAGCGCCCTGTCGGCGACGCCCACGAGTTCCCACAGCTGCTGCAGGGCCACGCCCGGGATGATCGCGGTGAGCGGCTCGGCCTTGTACTCGTTGAGCGCGCGCTGCATCTGGAACAGCCCCGCGCGGTCCTTCATGCCCACGAGGAACGCGGTGATGGCCACGGGCTCGTGTGGTACTGGGGCTTCTTCATGCGCGTGTTCGTCGTGCGCATGGGTGTCCGCCTCGCTCGGAGGTGGCGGCGGCGGAGCAAGGCGCTGGCCGACGCGCGTGCCGATGGCCGGCGGCGCCGGCGCGGGCCGCTTCATGCCGCTCTCCCAGCCGACGTGGATCTCGTCGATCGCCGCGAGGTCGACGTGCACGGCGCGGTCGACCGGCGTGCCGGTCGGCTCGAGGATGCCGACGACCGTGAACGGATGGTCGTCGTGCTTCGCGAAACTCACCTCGCCGAGACCGTGCGCGACGGTGATGCTGCTGCCGACCGAGTAGCCGAGCTTGGCCGCGACCTCGGCGCCCAGCACGGCCTCGCGCGCGCCCACGAAGGGCTTTCCGGCCGCGAAAGCCAGCGGACGCTTGCGCCCGTAGCGGTAGTGCTCGAAGTAGGCGCCGCTGGTGCCCAGCACGCGATAGCCGCGGTGCGAATCGCCCAGCGAGATCGGGATGGTCCAGGCCACGTCGCGGTGGCGCGCGACGAGCTGGTAGCTCTGCCAGGACACGTTGGCCGTGGCGTCGCCGACCCTGAACACCGAGTACAGCAGCAGGTTCAGCGGGCCGCTGCGCGCGCCGACCACGAGGTCGACGCCGGAGACGGTGCTGGCGAAGCTGTCGCGCGCCTCGGCGCGCAGTTTCTGCACGCCCAGCAGCAGCGTGACGCTCACGGCGATCGCGAACACGGTGAGTCCCGCGGTCAGGCGCCGGTTCCACAGCGAGCGCGCCGCCAGCCGCACGAGCGGGCTCATGCGGCCTCCGCGGCGGGCCGGGCCCGGTTGATTTCGTCGAGCGCGATCCGCCGGTCGAAGCGCGCGCCCAGCGCGGTGTCGTGGCTCACGAACAGCAGCGCCGCGCCGGCCGCGGCGCACTCGTCCATGAGCAGCGTCAGGAAGGCCTCGCGCGCATCCGTGTCCAGCGCCGAGGTGGGCTCGTCGGCGATGATCACCTCGGGCCGCCCGAGCAGCGCGCGCGCGACGGCCACGCGCTGCTGCTGGCCGATCGAGAGTTCCGTGACCGGCCGGGCCAGCATGCGCGGCTCCCGGAGGCCCAGCTCCGCCAGCAGCCGGCGCGCCTCGGCCGGCGCGTCGGCGCCGGCGCGCGCGCGCCGCGCGCTGGAAAAGCCCAGCGGCAGCAGCACGTTGTCGAGCACGGGCAGGTAGGGGATCAGGTTGAACATCTGGAACACGAAGCCGACGTGGGCCGCGCGCAGGTGGTCGCGCTCGGCGCCCGAGGCGGCGACCAGGTCGTGGCCCAGCAGGCGCACGACGCCGGCCTGCGGTCGCAGCACGCCCGCGACCACGCCCAGCAGCGTGCTCTTGCCGCTGCCCGAGGGCCCGCGCAGGAACACGCGCTCGCCGGCCGCGACGCGGAAGTCCGGCACGTCCAGCACGTCGTGCCCCGGGGTCCACGCGAAGCGGACGTTCTCGAGTTCGATGGCCGCCGGGCTTGCTGGCATCGCTGCTCCGTGGTGAGTGTTCAGAACGCCATCCGCACGCCGGCCGCGATGCCGCGGCCGGGCAGGGGCAGGCTGTCCTTGAGCGGCGACGTGTGCTGGCGGATCTCCTCGTCCAGCAGGTTGCTGCCGTTCAGGAACACGCGCCACTCCTGCCGCCCGACCTGCATAGCATACGAGACGTCGAGCCCCAGCAGAGTGTAGGCCGCGCTGCTGTCCTCGTAGGCGGCCACCCGCTCCTGGCCGAAGGCGTGCTGCAGGTCGAGCGTCGCCGACCAGGCATCCGAGGCGAACTCCAGGCCGGCGCCGAGCCGCAGCGGCGGGATGCGCGGCAGGTCCTGGCCGTCGGCCTCGCCGCGAACGTAATCCGCCGAGAGCAGCAGTTGCAGCCGCGGGTGCAGCGGCAGGCGGGCCTCGGCCTCGAAGCCGAAGAAACGCGCGTCGCGCTGCAGGAACTCGAACACCGGCAGGTCGTCCTCGACGGTGCCCGCCGGCGCCAGGAAGATGAAGCCTTGGTAGCGGTTATAGAAGGCGTTCAGCTCGAGCCGGACCGGGCCCGCCAGGCGGCGCAGGCCGACGTCGGCGGTCAGCGCGCGCTCGCTGCCGAAGCCGGGGTTGCCGACCTCGAACTGGCCGGTGGCCGCGTGCGGTCCGTCCGCGTAGAGCTCCGTGGCGCTGGGGTTGCGCTCGGTGCGCGTGAGCTGCAGCGCCAGGCCCCAGTCCGCCGACATGCGCCACAGCGCGCCGGCCGAGAGGCTCAGCGCGGTGCCGTCGTGGTCCGGCAGTTCGGCGACCGCGGCGTCGATGCGCTGGTTCTCGGCGCGCGCGCCGAACTCGGTCGTCCAGTCGCCGGTCTCGCGCTGCGCGAAGCCGTAGAGCGCCAGCGAACGCGTGCGCGAGGGCGGCACGAAGGCTTCCTCGCCGGCCGCGTCGAAGTCGAGGTCCTGCCACTGGAGGCCGGCGACACCCTTGAAGCCCAGCACTTCGCCGAGTTCCGCGGCGACGCGCAGCTCGCGGCCGTCGAGCTGGAACTGCGTGCCGACTTCGCCTGTGGGCGCGATCTCGGCGTGCTCGTACTGGTTCGCCGCCGCGCGCAGCGACAGGGCCTCGACCACGCCGTCCAGCTCGAGCCGGCCCGCCAGGTCGAGCCGCCGCTGCTGCAGGGCGATATACGCGCCATCCTCCAGCGGGATGCCGTAGTCGCTGTCGTAGCGGCTGTAGGCCGCGCCGAGGTGGCCTGCGGAGCCGATCCACGAGGCGCCGACGGCGCCGCTGTGGGTGTCGGTCCAGGTGTTGGGCGCGATGCCGCCCGGGATGCTCGCGTCGTCCGTCTCGCGCCAGGCGCCGTCGAAGTGCAGCGCGACGCTGCCCGCCGCGAGGTCGACGCGGCCGGCGGCTGCGCGCTCGTCCAGCGGCGTGTCGCCGCGCAGCTCCAGCGATCCCGATGCGCCGTCCGGCAGCACGGTGTGGATGCGGTTGGTGACCACGTTCACCACGCCGCCCGCGGCGCCGCTGCCGAACAGCAGCGTGGCGGGGCCGCGGATGATCTCCACCTGGTCGGCGAGCGAGGGCTCCAGCGCGGCGGCGTGGTCCTCCGACAGGCCGGAGACGTCCAGCGACGGGTTGCCGTCCACCAGCAGCTGCACGCGGTCGCCGCCCAGGCCGCGGATCACGGGGCGCGAGGCGGCG
This sequence comes from Gammaproteobacteria bacterium, assembly GCA_020851435.1. GTDB lineage: Bacteria > Pseudomonadota > Gammaproteobacteria > Steroidobacterales > Steroidobacteraceae > JADZCS01. Next base: position 21,307 of record JADZCS010000227.1, read on the forward strand.
GGCCCGAAGTAGGTCGAACTCACGCCGGGCTGGTCGGACAGCGTCTCGCCGAGCGAGGGCGCCACCTGTCGCGCCAGTTCCTCGCCCGTGAGGACGGCGGTCGGCTGCACCACGTTCATGCGCGATTCGCCGAGGGCGCTCGCGGTGACGATCACTTCGTCGAGGTGCGGCGCGGCGGACGGTGCCAGCGGCGCGGACTGGGCCAGCGCGGCGGGCGCGCTGGCGAGGGTCGCGGCGATCGCCACGACCAGGGAACGTGATCTGTTCAATGCAGGATCTCTCGTGTCTGGCGGCCGTCGAAGCGACGGCCGTGGGACGTACCGGCACCGACGCCTGGGCGCCGGGCCGGATCGAACTCAGGCAGGCACGAGAGCGGGCGGCGCGCGGGCCGAGTAGGCTGCGGGAATCGAGGCTGCGAGCGGCAGGGGCAGGTCCCGCTGCGCGCACAGGCTGAGCGGCGTGGTGGCGGCGACGACCACGACCGGCGACGGCGCGGGCCCCATGCGGTCCTGCGCCACGCACAGCTCGCAGTAGTGGGCGTGCGACTGGCCGTGCGCGTGTCCGGTGTCGTGGGCGTGGCCGGCGGTCATGAACTGCGCGCAGACCAGCAGTGCCGCCAGCGCCAGCAGCAGCCGGCGGGCAGTCAGGGTCGCGAGCAGTGAACGGACGCGGTTCATGGCGGCGCGAAGTATATCAGCCCGCCCGGTGGCGCCCGGGGCGGTACCCCCCGATAATGCCCGGGTGAAGGTCTACCCCGAAAATCTCACCCGCGAACTCGAGAAGTCGCTGGCCTCCGTGTGGCTGGTCGGCGGCGAGGAGCCGCTGCTGGTCGCCGAGGCCTGCGACGCGATCCGCGCGAAGGCGCGTGCGGAGGGCTATGCCGGCCGCGACATCTTCTTCGGCGACCGCCAGTTCGACTGGGCCGGGCTGCTCGAGTCCTCGCAGTCGCTGTCGCTGTTCGCCGAGCGGCGCGTGATCGAGGTCAAGCTGCCCACGGGCAAGCCGGGCGCCGAGGGCAGCAAGGTGCTCGCCAAGCTCGCCGGCGACCCGCCGCCGGACACGATCCTGCTCGTCGTGACGGGCAAGATGGATCGGGACGTCACGTCCTCGGCCTGGTACAAGGCCCTGGACAAGGAGGGCAAGGTCGTGGCCGTGCAGGCGGTCGAGATCGGCCGGCTGCCGCAGTGGATCCGTTCGCGCGCCAGCCGCCACGGCATCACGCTGGACGAGGATGGCGCGCGCCTGCTCGCCGAGCGCGTCGAGGGCAACCTGCTCGCCGCGCACCAGGAAATCGAGAAACTCGCGCTGCTGCAGGGCAAGGGCCCGGTCTCAGTCGAGACCGTGGCCGAGGTGGTCGCCAACAGCGCGCGCTACGACGTGTTCCAGCTCGGCGAGGCCGCGCTGTCCGGCGATGCCGCGCGCAGCCTGCGCGTGCTGGAAGGACTCAAGGCCGAGGGCACGGAACTGCCGATCGTGCTGTGGGCGCTGTGCCGCGACCTGCGTTCGCTGGCCGAGGCGCGCGCCAATCCCGGCGCCTCGTTCGGCTACGGTCGCCAGGGCGAGCGCCGCACCGAGATCATGCGCGCGGCTGCGCGCCGGCTCGCGAAACAGCGCATGGCGCCGCTCATCGAGCAGGCTGGCCGCGTCGACCGGCTGGTCAAGGGACTCGCCAAGGGCGACCCCTGGACCGAGATCGCCGCGCTGGTGGCCACGCTCGCCGGCGCGCCGGCGCTCAAGGCGCCCTGAGCATGCCTTACAGTCCCGCGCAGGCGCCGCTCGGCATGTTCGGCGGCACCTTCGACCCCATCCACAACGGGCACCTGCGCACGGCCTTCGAGTTCGCCGAGAGGCTCGATCTCGAGCGCGTGCTGTTCATTCCCGCGGCCGATCCGCCGCACCGTCCGCCGCCGCGCGTGACGGCCCGGCAGCGCCTGGAGTTCGTGCGTGCCGCGATCGACGACGAGCCCCGGTTTGCGCTGGACGACCGTGAATTGCGCCGTGGCGGCCGTTCCTACACCGTGCTGACGCTCGGCGAACTGCGCGCCGAGCACGGCGACCGGCCGCTGGTCCTGTGCCTGGGCATGGATGCGTTCCTGGGCCTTCCCTTCTGGCACCGCTGGGAAGAACTCGCCACGCTCGCGCACATCGCCGTGGCGCACCGGCCGGGCTTCCAGCCGCCCGTCGAGGGGCCGCTCGCGAAGCTGGTCGCCGAGCGGCGCAGCGAGGATCCCGCGGACCTCGCGGCCAGCCCCGCGGGACGGCTTTTCTTCTTCGCGGGCACGCAGCTGGAGCTGTCGGCGACCGAGTTGCGCGACGTGCTCGAGTCCGGCCGGGATCCACGCTACTTGATGCCCGAGGCAGTGCGTAGGATGATCCTCGCAACGGGTGCTTACGCCCGGCCAGGTGACCAAGAGGGATGACCACCAAAACGTCGAAGCCGAAGTCCTCCAAGACCACTGCCGCAAAGCCCCGGGCCGCCAAGCCCGCCGCCGCGCGCAAGACCGCCAGGCCCGCCGCCCCGGCCGTGGGCCTGCCCCACCGCAAGGCCATCGCCAAGCGACCCGCAGCTGCGAAAGTTCCAGCCAAGACCGCCGCGAAGGCCCCGGTCAAGGCCGGCGCGCGCAAGCCGGCTGCGAAGCCGAAGGCGCCCAGCCTTGCCCAGATCGCCGTTACGGCGCTCGAGGACCTCAAGGCGCACAACATCAAGGTCCTCGACGTCAGGAAGCTGACGGACGTCGCCGACACGATGATCATCGCCACCGGCACCTCCAATCGCCACGTGCAGTCGCTCGCGACCCGCGTGGTCGACCGCATCGAGGAAGCCGGATACCGCGCGCTGGGCATCGAGGGCCAGAGCGAGGGCGAGTGGGTGCTCGTCGACCTGCAGGACGTGCTGGTGCACGTGATGCAGCCGCGCATCCGCGAGTTCTACGGGCTCGAGAAGCTCTGGGAATCGCGCGAATCGCGCGACAGCTCCGCCGCCTGAGGCGGCGGGGCCGCCGCGCATGCTGATCCGCCTGATCGCCGCCGGCACGCGGCTGCCGGGCTGGGTCAACGACGGTTACGCGGAATACGCCGCGCGGCTCGGGCCGAAGATCCGGCTCGAGCTGCGCGAGATCCCCGTCACCCCCCGCAGCAAGAACGCCGACCTCGCGCGCGCGCGCGCCGAGGAAGGCCGGCGCATGCAGGCGGCGATCGAGCCGGGCATGTACGTGGTGGCGCTGGAGGTCGGCGGCAAGGCGCTGTCGACCGAGGGGCTCGCGAAGTGGATGGCGCAGCGACTGCAGGACGGTCGTGACGTCGCGCTGCTCGTGGGCGGCCCCGACGGCCTCGAACCCGAACTCTCCAGGGGCGCCGACCTGCGCTGGTCGCTGTCGGCCCTGACCTACCCCCACGCTCTGGTGCGCGTGGTGCTGGCCGAGCAGCTGTACCGGGCCCAGTCGATCCTGGACGGCCACCCCTACCACCGCGCCTGATTCGCTCGCCCCGGAGTGACCGGACGGGCTATCCTTGAGGGCTCGACTCCCCGGTCCCGGTCCCAGGCAAAGATTAAACCCTTCAATGACTTACGCCCCCATCGTGCTGGCCTCCGCCTCTCCCCGCCGCAGCGCCCTGCTGACCCAGATCGGCGTGGCCCACGAGGTGCTGGCTACCGACCTCGACGAGGCGCGCCTGCCGGGCGAGCCGCCGCACGTCTACGTCGAACGCCTCGCGCGCGACAAGGCGCTTGCGGCGCGCGCGGCGCTGGGCAATGCGGATCGCGTGCTGCTCGCCGCCGACACCTCGGTGGTGCTCGGCGACGAGATCTTCGGCAAGCCCGAGGACGAGGCCCACTGCGTGCGCATGCTCATGGCGCTGTCCGGGCGCACGCACGAGGTGATGACGGGCATCGCCGTGCTCGCGGGCGAGACGCTGCTCGCGGACGTCAACGTCAGCCGCGTGAGTTTCCGCGCGCTCGATGACGAAGAGTGCCGCCGCTACTGGCGCACGGGCGAGCCGCGCGGCAAGGCCGGCGGTTACGCCGTGCAGGGATTCGCAGCGACTTTCATCGAGCGCATCGACGGCAGCTACTCGAGCGTGATGGGCCTGCCGCTGTTCGAAACCGCGCGCCTGCTGGCCGCGGCGGGCGTGCCGGCCTGGCGGCAGGAGGGCGCATGAGCAACGAGATCCTGGTCAACGTCACGCCGCGCGAAAGCCGCGTCGCGCTGGTCGAGAACGGCGTGCTGCAGGAGATCTACGTCGAGCGCGCCAATCGCCTCGGCCTGATCAGCAACATCTACAAGGGCCGCGTATCGCGTGTGCTGCCCGGCATGCAGGCGGCCTTCATCGAGATCGGCCTGGACCGCACGGCGTTCCTGCACGCGGCCGACGTCGCGCCGCCGGCCGGCTGCGACGAGGGCATCGAGCCGCCGCGTCCCGAGAGCATCCGCGAGCTGCTGGCCGAGGGCAGCGACATCCTGGTGCAGGTCCTCAAGGATCCGCTGGGCACCAAGGGCGCGCGGCTGACGACCTACATCACGCTGCCCTCGCGTTACCTGGTCTACATGCCCAAGGGCCGCGGCATCGGCGTCTCCTCGCGCATCGAGGAGGAAGCCGAAAGACAGCGACTGCGCGACGCGCTGCAGGACGGCGAGGCGGACATGCCGGGCGGCTGGATCGTGCGCACGGCGGCCGAGGGCGCCAGCGTCGAGGCGCTGCGCGCGGACATGCTGTACCTGCGCCAGCTGTGGCGCATGGTCGCGGAGCGCGGCCTCTACGCGCGGGCCGGCGAGCTCGTGCACGAGGACCTGCCGCTGCACGTGCGCAGCCTGCGCGACCTGCTCGGCGAGGGCATCGAGCGCGTGCTGGTCGACGCGCCCGCCGCGCACGTGCAGATGGTAGAGTTCACGCGCAGCTTCATGCCGGGGTCTGAGGCGCGCATCGAGGCCTATACCGGCTCGCGGCCGATCTTCGACCTGTACGGCGTCGAGGAGGAGATCGACAAGGCGCTGGAGCGCAAGGTGCCGCTCAAGTCCGGCGGCTACCTCATGATCGATCAGACCGAGGCGATGACCACGATCGACGTCAATACCGGCGCGTTCGTGGGCCATCGCAACCTCGAGGACACGATCTTCCGCACCAACCTCGAGGCGGCGGTGGCCATCGCCCGCCAGCTGCGCCTGCGCAACCTCGGCGGCATCATCATCATCGACTTCATCGACATGCAGGACGTCGAGCACCGCCGGCAGGTGCTGCAGGCCCTGGAGAAGTCGCTGGTGGCCGATCACGCCAAGACCAGCATCTCCTCGGTGTCGCCGCTGGGCCTCGTCGAAATGACCCGCAAGCGCACGCGCGAAAGCCTGGAACATCTGCTGTGCCGGCCTTGTCCAAGCTGCGAGGGACGCGGATTCCTGAAGACGCCGGAGACGGTCGCCTACGAGATCTTTCGCGAGGTGCTCCGGCAGGCGCGGCAGTTCGAGTTCCAGGAGGTCCGCGTGCTCGCGCACGAGGACGTCGTGGCCCTGCTGCTGGACGAGGAATCGGCGCCGCTGGGCGAGCTCGAGCTCGCGGTGGGCAAGCCGATCCGCCTGCAGGCGGAGGCGCTGTACGGCGGCGACCAGTACGACGTGGTCCTGATGTAGGCGGTGATGATTGGGTCCTACGGCACGCAGGATATGGCGATGGAGCGCGGGCGTACTGGCCGCGATCGCCATCCTGTCCGCGCTGGTCGTCGCCGGCCTGCGCATAGCGTTCGATAGCCTGCCCGGCTACCAGGCCCAGGTCGCGGCGCAGGTCCGCGCGCTGACCGGCCTGGAACTGCGCTTCAAGCGCCTGGACGCGCGGCTTGGCTGGTCCGGCCCCGAGGTGTTCTTCGAGGAAGCCGCCGTACTCATGCCGAACGGGCGCGAGGTGCTGGTCAGCGCCGCGGCCGGCCGTGTCAGCTTCTCGCTGTGGCGCAGCGCCATCAACCGGCGTATCGAGGTCGGGCGCATCGCGCTCGAGAAGCCGCGCATCAACGTCGTGATCCTGGACGACGAGCGCGTCGAACTCGTGGGCCAGTCGATGCTGCCGCGCGCGAGCGCCGATGGCGTTGAAGGCTTCAACCTCGGCAAGCTGAGGCAGGGCCGCCTGTTGATCGCTGATGCGACCGTGCGCTTCGTCGACCTGCGCTCGCACGAGGCCTGGGAGGTCACCGACGTCACGCTGGACCTCACGCGCGACGGCGGGGGCCTGCGGTTCGACGGCCACGTGGACCTGCCGCGCCGGCTCGGCTCGAGCATCGACCTCGACGGCGAACTGCAGGGCGACCTCGGCAATTTCGACGCGGTGGCCTGGAAGGCCCGCGCGACCGCGCGCAACGCCGACCTCGGCGGCTGGGCGCGGCTGGTGCCGGCTAGCCTGTCGCCGCCGCTGACCGGTCGCGGCTACCTGCGCGTGATGGGCAGCGGCACGGGCCGGCGCTTCGACGGCGGGCGACTGGCGCTGGAACTGCGCGACGTGTGGGTGGGCGGTAACGAAGGCCCTGCGGAACGCTACAAGGTCATCGCGGGCGAATACCGCCTGGAACGACAGGGCGCGCGCTGGGCACTGTCGGGCAAGGACGTCGAGTTCTCGCGCCCCGGCGCCCCGTGGTCGCCCGCATCGCTGGAGGCGAGCGTCACGCTCGGCGACGGCCGCCTGCAGGCAGCCACGCTCAGGACGAAGTTCCTCGATCTCTCCAGCCTGGCGCCGATCGCGCGCGTGCTGCCGGCGGGCGCGCTGCACGACGCGCTGGTCGCAGCGGACCCGTCGGGCCAGCTGCGCGATGTCTCGCTGACTCTGGCGTGGAACGACCGCGGCGCCATGCCCTCGGCCACGGGCGGGTTCTCGTTCGAGGACCTGGGCATCGGCGCGATCGGCCGTGCGCCCGGACTGCGCGGTCTCGCGGGGCGCCTCGATGCAACCGGCGACGTGGGCAAGCTCAGCATCGCGTCGCAGGGCGTCGAGTTTCGCTGGCCCAGCCAGTTCCGCGACGTCATCGGTCTGACCGCCGGCCTCACCGCGGGCTGGCGCAGCGTGCCCAACGGCGTGCAGCTGTGGGTCGACGACGCGCGCCTCGACACCGGCCACGGTCGCGCATCGGCCAGCCTGCGCATGCTGCTGCCCGGCGACGGCAGCACGCCGCTCATGAACCTCTCGGGCGTCGTCACGGATGCCGAGGTCACCCAGACCTGGCGCTACCTGCCGATCGGCATGCTGTCGCCGGGTGCGCTGAGCTGGCTGGATCCGGCCTTCCGCGCCGGCAAGCTGACCCACGGCACCATCTCGATCGTCGGGCCGGTCCACGGCTTCCCGTATCGCGAGGGCCAGGGCCTGTTCAAGGCTCTTGCCCACATCGAGGGCCTCACGCTCGACTATGCGACGGGCTGGGCGCCGCTCGAGGGCGCCACTGCCGACGCGGAGTTCGTCAACGTCGGCCTGCGCGCGCGTTCCAGCGTCGCGAGCGTGCGCGGCATTCCGCTGGGCCCGGTCGAGGCGGAGATCGCGGACTGGCGCGAGATGCTGCTGCTGGTGCGGACCTCGGCCGAGGCGCCCGTCAAGCCCGTGCTCGACTTCCTGCAGCTGAGCCCGCTCGGCAAGACGCTCGGCCCCAGCTTCATGGGCCTGACCGGCGCGGGCCGCGTCAGCGGCGACGTCGTGCTGTTCCTGCCGATCAAGCGCTTCAAGGACCGCGCGATCAACGCCACCGCGCGGCTGGAGGACGTGACGCTCGGCACGCGCGACGGCACGGAACAGCTGACGCATCTCGCCGGCACGCTGACGGTCATGAACCGCGAACTCTACATGCCGCGCTTCACCGCGGAGGCGCTGGGCGGCGCCGTCGCCGGCACGCTGAACACGCGCCGCGGCAAGCGCGAGGCGCTGCTCACGGTGCTCGAGGCACGCGGACGCTTCGACGGCCAGCGGCTGCAGAAGTTTGCGAAGCTGCCGCTCAATTCCGGCCTCGAGGGCAGCACCGACTACGCGCTGCGCGTCGACATCGACCGGCCGTCCTCGACGAAGCCTTCAAAATATCTAGTGAAAGTGGACAGCAGCCTGGTCGGAATGGCCATGGGCCTGCCGGGCCCGCTGACCAAGCCTGCCTCGAAGGCGCTGCCCATCAGCATTTCCGTCGACGCCGGCGCGCCGGACGTGATCGCTTCGCGCATCGAACTGGCCGACGTGGCGCGCGCGCAGCTGGAGTTCCGCAAGCCCGGCGAGCACTGGCAGATCGATCGCGGCGAGGCCGTGTTCGGCAGCGCGCGCGAGCCGGTGCTGGCCGACGAGCCGGGCCTGCGCATCACCGGCAGCGTGCCGCGCGCGAGCCTCAGCGAGGTGCTCGACCTGCGCTGGGCGGAGCCGTCGAAGCGGCGCGTATCGGAGTGGCTCACGCTCATCGACCTGTCGGTAGGCGAGGCCGAGGCGCTGGGCTATGCCTTCGACCGTCCGCACGTGCGCATGGTGCCGGGCAACGAGGCCTGGCAGATCGACGTCGACGGGCCGATGGTCCGCGGGCGGCTGACCGTACCCTTCGAGTTCCCGGGACAGGTGCCGATGGTGCTCGACATGGACAGGCTGCACGTGGGCGAGCGCGTGCGCGCCGGCGGCGGCGAGATCGACCCGCGGCGCCTGCCGAGCATCCGCTTCGACGTACGCGACCTGCTGTTCGACCGCCGCCGCTTCGGCGCGGTGCGCGCCGAGCTCACGCGCGGCACGCAGGGCCTGTCGTTGGGCCGGCTCGACGTGCACCACGCGGACTTCCAAGCCACGGGCCGCGGCGGCTGGATCGTCGACGAATCCGGCGCGCAGCGCTGCAACGTGGCCATCGATGCCACGAGCACCAACGTTGCGGGCTTCCTCAAGGCCATGGGTTACGCGCCCATGCTCGAATCGAACCAGGGCAAGGGTCGCGCCGACCTGAGCTGGCCCGGCGGTCCCGACGGCAGCTTCTACGAGCGCCTGAATGGCACGATCAAGCTGTCGCTGGGCCAGGGGCGCATTCCGGAGCTGGATCCGGGCGCGGGGCGCGTGCTGGGGCTCATGAGCCTCGCGCACCTGCCGCGCCGCCTCGCGCTGGACTTCAAGGACGTGACTGGCGAGGGCCTGGTGTTCGATTCGATCGGCGGTGACTTCTCGCTCAAGTCGGGCGAGGCCTACACGCGCAACCTGACGCTGCGCGGATCGGCGGCCGAGATCGGCGTGGTGGGGCGCACCAACCTGCGCACGCGCCAGTACGACCAGACGGCGGTGGTCACGGGCGACATCGGCGGCACGATCGGGCTCGCGGGCGTGCTCGCCGGCGGGCCTGCGATCGGTGCCGCGCTGCTGCTGTTCACGCAGGTGTTCAAGGAGCCCCTCAAGGGCATGACCCGCGCCTACTATCGCATCAGCGGTTCCTGGGACCAGCCCAACGTCGAGCGCATCGGCGCGGCCCAGGCGCGCGAGTCGCGCGAGGAGCCTGCGACGCAGACACCGGAAACCGGAGGACCCCAGTGAACGACACTCTCGTTGCCGCCCTGCAGATGACCTCGCTGGACGACGTGCAGGCGAACCTCGCCACCGCGCGGCGCCTGCTGGGCGAGGCGCGCGCGCGCGGCGCCTGCCTGGCCGTGCTGCCGGAGAACTTCTCGTTCATGGGCCGCAGCGAGGCCGCGCGGCGCGCGGTCGTCGAGCAGCCCGGCGACGGACCCGTGCAGTCGTTCCTGGCCGAGACGTCGTTCGAACTCGGCTTGTGGATCGTCGCGGGCACGCTGCCGATCGCGTTGAGCGGCGACCCGCGACCCGCCAACGCCTGCCTCGTGTACGGGGCCAACGGCAGTCTCGCGGCGCGTTACGACAAGATCCACCTGTTCGACGTCGACATCCCGGGCAAGGACGAGTCCTACCGCGAGTCGGCCAACGCGGCGCCGGGCCACGAGCCCGTGGTGGTCGACACCCCGGCGGGAAGGCTGGGTTTGTCCGTGTGCTACGATCTTCGCTTCCCCGAGTTGTACCGGCGCCTGGTCGCCGCGGGCGCCGAGATCTTCTCCGTGCCGGCGGCGTTCACGGCGCCGACCGGCCGGGCGCACTGGGACGTGCTGCTGCGGGCCCGGGCGATCGAGGACCTCTGCTACGTGGTCGCGGCCGCGCAGGCCGGCCTGCACGCCAATGGCCGCGAGACCTACGGCGACAGCCTGGTCGCCGACTACTGGGGTCGCGTGCTCGCGCGCCGCCCGCGAGGGGAGGGCGTGGTAGTCGCGCCCATCGACCGCGAGGCGCAGCAGCGCGCGCGTTCGGGTTTCCCCGCCCTGTCCCATCGAGTGCTGGAGTGACGATGACCGCCGATACCCTGCCTGTCGCCCCCGACGCCCTCGCCTTCGCGCGCGGCGGACTGCTCGACCCCGCCGGCCTCGACGAGGGTGGGCTCACGCGCACGCTGGGGACGCTGCTGGGCCACGCGGTCGACTACGGCGACCTCTACTTCCAGTCCTCGCGCGAGGAGCACTGGTCGCTGGAGGACGGCATCGTCAAGGACGGCACCTACAGCGTCGAGCAGGGCGTGGGCGTTCGCGCCATCGCGGGCGAACGCACGGGCTTCGCCTATTCGGACGAGATTTCCGCCGAGGCGCTCACGGAAGCCGCGCGCGCCGCGCGCGCCATCGCCGCCCACGGCGGCACCACCGGCCCGCGCGGCTTCGTGGTCCCGGCCTCGCGCGCGCTCTATACGCCGGTCGATCCGCTCGCGACCATGGCCGACGCCGACAAGGTAGCGCTGCTCGGCCGCATCGACCGCGAGACCCGCGCGATCGACCCGCGCGTGCGCCAGGTCATGGCCAGCCTCGCGGCCGTCCACGAGGTCGTGCTGGTCGCGGCGTCCGACGGCGCCTACGCGGCCGACGTGCGGCCGCTCACGCGCGTCAACGTCTCGGTCATCGTCGAGCAGGACGGCCGGCGCGAGCAGGGCTACGCCGGCGCCGGCGGCCGCTACGGGCTCGACGAGCTGGTGAGTTCCGGCAAGCCCATGCAGGTCGCGCGCGAGGCCGTGCGCCAGGCGCTCGTGAACCTGGAGGCCGTGCCGGCGCCCGCGGGTCCGATGACGGTCGTGCTGGGCCCGGGCTGGCCCGGCGTGCTGCTGCACGAGGCGATCGGTCACGGCCTCGAGGGCGACTTCAACCGCAAGGGCACCTCGGCCTTCTCGAACCGCGTCGGCCAGAGCGTCGCGTCGCCGCTGTGCACGGTGGTCGACGACGGCACGCTCGCGCGCCGGCGCGGCTCCCTCAACGTCGACGACGAGGGCACGCCCACGCAGTGCACGACGCTGATCGAGAACGGCATCCTGCGCGGCTACCTGCAGGACAAGCTCAACGCCCGGCTGATGGGCGTGAAGCCCACGGGCAACGGCCGCCGCGAGTCCTTCGCGCACACGACGATGCCGCGCATGACCAACACCTACATGCTGCCCGGTCCGCACGAGCACGACGAGATCCTGCGCTCGGTCAAGAAGGGCCTCTACGCCGTCAATTTCGGCGGCGGCCAGGTCGACATCACTTCGGGCAAGTTCGTGTTCTCGGCCAGCGAGGCCTACCTCATCGAGGACGGCCGCATCACCACGCCGGTCAAGGGCGCGACGCTGATCGGCAACGGCCCGGACGTGCTCACGCGCGTCAGCATGGTCGGCAACGACCTGAAGCTCGACGAGGGCGTGGGCAGCTGCGGCAAGGAAGGTCAGACGGTGCCGGTGGGCGTCGGCCAGCCGACGCTGCGCGTCGACGGGCTCACGGTCGGCGGCACCGGCTGAGCGCCGGCGCTAGTCGGCGGCGGGCGGTTCGGCCGCGGCTTCTTCTTCGCGCTCGCGCGCCAGCGCGGCGCGCTCGTCCAGGTACATGAGTTCGTGCCGGCCGAGCACGATCACGTCGCCGTCGTTGAGGTGATGGCGGCGCACGCGCTTCTTCTTGATGAACACGCCGTTCGTGCTGTTGAGGTCCTCGAGCACGCTGCCCTCGGGCGTGGTCGTGATCTGGCAGTGGTGCCGGCTCACGAACTTGCTGTCCACGGGGATGTCGTTGTCGCTGGTGCGGCCGATGATCACGCGGCCCGAATGCAGCTCGAACTGGCCCACCGTGGTGCCGTCGTGCGTCAGGATCAGGCGCGCGAGCACCTGGCTCGGATCAGCCGGGCGCAGCAGCCGCATCTGCGGCGACAGCATGCGGCTCGTGCGCGCGGCAAACTCAACCCACTGCAGCTCGTCGATCGCGGCGCGCAGGGTTTCCCTGCTGACCTCGGTCTGCTCCAGCGCGAAGGCGCTCATCATCGCCGTGTCGCACAGCGTGTTGACGAGTCGCGGCACGCCGCCCGTGTAGCGATAGAGCAGCGGGAAGGTGTCGTCGTGGAAGATGGTCCGGCCCTGCGATCCGGCCACGTCGAGGCGGTGCAGGACGTAGGCGCGCATGTCCTCGGGCGACAGCGCCGTGAGGTGGAAGCGCAGGCGCACGCGCTGCGAGAGCTGGATGAGTTCCGGCGAGTCGAGCTTGTCGGAGAGCTCTGGCTGGCCCGCCAGGATGATGCGCAGCACCTTGTCCTTGGTGGTCTCGACGCCAGACAGCATGCGCAGTTCTTCCAGCACCTTGTTCGCGAGGTTCTGGGCCTCGTCGACGATCAGCAGCACCTTTCGGCTCGCGGCGTACTGCTCGACCAGGAACTGGTTGAGCGTGGCGAGCAGCTCGGCCTTCTTCATCTTGAACGGCGAGAACCCGAACTGGACCAGCACCGACTGCAGGAACTCGATCGCCGAGACCTGGGTCTGGTTGACCTGTGCCACCACCACGTCCTTCTCGAGTTCGTGGATGAAGGACTCGATCAGCGTCGTCTTGCCGGAGCCGATCTCGCCCGTGATGACCACGAAGCCGTCGGTGAACCAGACGGTGGACTCCATGTAGGCCTTGGCCCGCGCATGGTGCTTCGAGAGGTACAGGAAGGCCGGGTCCGGCGAGAGCCGGAACGGCAGTTCGTGCAGTCCGAAATGTTCGAGGTACATGGCGGCCTCAGCCCGGGTCCCGGCCCGCGATCGCCAGCAGCGCGCGGGCCACGCCGTCGCGCTCGGCCTTCGACGGCGAGACGAAGGTCAGGTGTCCCAGCTTGCGGCCCGGCCGCGCTTCCTTGCCGTAGTCGTGCAAGTGCACGCCGGGAATCGCCAGCACGCCGTCGACGGGCGGCATTTCGCCGAGCAGGTTGACCATCACCGAGTGACCGCGGGGTCGGGTGCTGCCCAGCGGCAGGCCGGCCAGCGCGCGCACGTGGTTCTCGAACTGGCTGGTCTCGGCGCCTTCGATGGTCCAGTGCCCCGAGTTGTGCACGCGCGGCGCCATCTCGTTGGCGACCAGCCGACCCTTCTCGACGAAGAACTCGATGGTCAGCACGCCGACGTAGTCGAAGTGCTCCAGCACGCGGCGCATGTGCCGCTCGGCCTCGGCCTGCAGCTTCGCGTTGACGTAGGGGGCGCGCGACACGGACAGGACTCCCGCCTCGTGGACGTTCTCGGCGAGCGGATAGAAGGCGATCTCGCCGTCGTGGCCGCGCACGGCGACCAGCGACACCTCGCGGCTGAAGCGCACGAAGGCCTCGTACACCAGCGGCTGGCTGCCGAGCTGCTCGAACGCGGGGGCAATCTCTTCGAGGCGGCGCAGCACGGCCTGGCCCTTGCCGTCGTAGCCGAGACGGCGGGTCTTCAGCACGCCCGGCAGCCCGAGGCGGCGCACCGCGCGCTTGAGGCTGGCCAGCGAGTCGACGGCGGCGAAGTCCGGCGTCGGGATGCGCAGCTTGCGGAACAGGGTCTTTTCCGGGACGCGGTCCTGGGCGATCGCGAGCGCGCGCGGCGGCGGCCACACGGGCACGTGCTGCGCGATCAGCTCCGCGGATGCGACCGGCACGTTCTCCCAGTCGAAGGTGACGACCTCGCAGCGCTTGGCGAACTGCACGAGGCGGCGCGCGTCGTCGAACTCGCCCGTGACGATCGGCGCGACCTGCCCGCCGGGCGTGTCGTGCGAGCGGTCGTACATGAAGAACCGGCAGCCCAGCGGGTAGCCCGCGAGGGCCATCATCCTGCCGAGTTGTCCGGCGCCTACGATTCCGATGCGCATGGCGTGGGGCGGGTCATGGCTCGCGCGGATCGGGACGCGCGAGCACCTCGGCGGTCTGGCGCGCGCGGAACGCGTCCAGCGCCGCGGTGACTTCCGGATGGCGGTTGGCGACGATGGCGGCCGCGAGCAGCGCGGCGTTCTTGGCGCCGGCCGGGCCGATGGCGACCGTCGCGACGGGAACGCCCGCCGGCATCTGCACGATCGACAGCAGCGAGTCGAGGCCGTTGAGCGTCTTCGACTGCACGGGCACGCCGATCACGGGCAGCGAGGTCTTGGCGGCCGTCATGCCCGGCAGGTGCGCCGCGCCGCCGGCGCCGGCGATGATCGCCTCGAGGCCGCGGCTGCGCGCCGTTTCGGCGTATTCGAACAGCAGGTCTGGGGTGCGGTGCGCCGAGACGACGCGCACCTCGTGCGGCACGCCGAGCGCCGTGAGCATGTCCGCCGCGCCCTGCATCGTCTCCCAGTCGGAAGACGAACCCATGATGATGCCAACGAGTGGATTCATCGAAGAATCTTAGCATGGCCCGCGAGGCGGGCCAGTGAGGCGCGTCTCAGGGCGCGAGCGCGATGTCGCGCACCCGCTTGAACAGCTCCCGGGCGGCTGCCGGCGGGCGGTCCGCGCTGCGTTCGGCGTGGGCCTGGGCGACGAGCCGGCCGAGTTCGGCGAGGTCGGCGGCCGGGTGCTCGGCGCCGAAGGCCGCGAGCGCCTCGGCGCCGCCGTCGAGCAGTCGGTCGCGCCAGTCCTCGATGGACTGGAAGCGGCGCGCCTCGGTCTTCTGCTGCTGGTCGCGCGCCTCGAGCGCGGCGCGGATGGCCTCGACGTCGGCGTGCCGCATGAGCTTGCCGACGTACTGGCGCTGCCGGGCGAGGCCGCCGTGGGCGGTGATGCGCCGGGCCAGGTCGATGGCGTCGCGCAGCTTCTCGGGCAGGTCCAGCGAGTCGAGCAGCGTCTCGGGCGCCGCGATGAGTTCGTCGGCGAGGTCCTGGACGGCATGGGCAGCCCGCTTGAGCATGCCCTTGGAGGGGGGTTCCGGTTCACCGGGAATCTGGCGGCGTCGCATGGCGCGAATGCTAGCACGGCACCCGCTGCTACAATGCGCGCCACACCACCCCACGGATCCAGCGCATGCCCGAAGTTCCCGCTTCCGCGAGCCACACCCAGGCCGACCTGGAGGACATCGTCGGGCGCGCGCTCGAGGCGGCGAAGCGGGCAGGCGCCACGGCGGCCGAGGCCGGCGTCAGCGTGGACACGGGGCTCTCGGTGACGGTGCGCCTGGGCGAGGTCGAGACCCTCGAGTACCAGCGCGACCGCGGCATGGGCATCACGGTCTATGTCGGCCACCGCAAGGGCTCGGCCAGCACCGCCGACCTGGTCTGGGGCTCGGTCGAGCAGACCGTCGCCAAGGCGCTGTCGATCGCCAGCTTCACGGCCGAGGATCCCTACGCCGGCCTGGCTGACCCGGCCGCGCTGGCAACGCAGGTGCCGGACCTCGACCTCTCGCATCCCTGGGACCTCGAGGTCGGTCGGGCGATCGAGCTCGCGCGGGCCAGCGAGGCCACGGCGCTGGGCTTCGACGCGCGCATCACCAATTCCGAGGGCGGCTCGGTGTCCACGCACCGCGGGCTGCGCGTCTACGGCAACTCGCTGGGCTTCCTGGGCGGCTATCCGACCACCTCGCACAGCGTCAGCTGCGTCGTGCTGGCGCAGCAGGGCGAGGACATGCAGCGCGACTACTGGTACAGCAGCGCGCGCGACTGGCGCGAACTGGAACAGGCCGAGGCCGTGGGCCTGCACGCCGCGCAGCGCGCCATACAGCGGCTCGGCGCGGTCAAGCTGACCACGCGCCGCGCGCCCGTGCTGTTCGTGCCCGAGCTTGCGCGGGGGCTCGTGGGCCACTTCGTCAGCGCGATCCGCGGCGGCCCGCAGTACCGCCGCAGCTCGTTCCTGCTCGATGCCGCCGGCCAGCAGGTGTTCCCGTCCTGGCTGTCGATGCACGAGCGGCCGCACATCGCCAAGGCACTGGGTTCCGCGCCCTTCGACAGCGAGGGCGTGGCGACGCGCGACCGCGACCTGGTACGCGACGGCGTGCTCGACGGCTACGTGCTCGACAGCTATGCCGCGCGCAAGCTCGGCCTCGCGACCACCGGCAATGCCGGCGGCGTGCACAACCTAATCGTCGGGCCCGGCAGCGAGGATTTCGCCGGCCTGCTGCGCCGCATGGGCAGCGGCCTGGTCGTGACCGAACTCATGGGCCAGGGCATCAATGCCGTGACCGGCGACTATTCGCGCGGCGCGGCGGGTTTCTGGGTGGAGGGTGGCGAGATCGGTTCGCCGGTCCACGAGATCACCATCGCCGGCAACCTCAAGGACATGTTCCTCGACATCGTCGCGGTCGGCAGCGACCTCGACGTGCGCGGCGGCATCCGCACGGGCTCGATCCTGCTCGGCGAGATGACGATCGCCGGCGACTGAACGCTCAGGCCTTGAGCGCGTCGTCGCGCGCCACGGCGTCCCGCAGGGTCATTTCCCCCGTGCGCTCGCGGATCGCCGCGTCGATCGACGCCGCGAGCACGTCGGCTTCGGGTTCGGTGCGGGCCCGGTACAGCAGCCAGGACTCGTACTGACGCTCGTCGCGCACGGCCGTGAGGATCGCGTGCACGCCGATCGTCGCAGGATCGCGGCCCGGCACGAGGTGCTCGTCCTCGCTGGTGATCACGAGGCCGGCCTTCTCCAGCGAATCGACCACCTGGCCGAGGGCGCCGGCCGGCATGGCCAGGCGCTCGGCGAGCGCGCCGAGCGTCCAGCGCCGCGTGCCGGATGCGAAGTCGCGCCCGACCAGCAGCATCACCGACAGCGCCAGGCGTTCGCGCAGGCAGCTCGTCAGGCGGACGGGCGTCTGGCCGGCGCGCAGGTAGTGCGGCTGCTGCAGGTAGAAGGACAGCTGCGCGCCCAGCAGCAGGATCAGCCAGCTCAGGTAGATCCAGATCAGCGCGACCAGGAAGATGGCGAAGCCTGCATAGATGGCCACCATGTTGCTGGAGGCCGATACCACGCGCGCGAACGCGGCCCCGCTCGCCGCCCACAGCACGCCGGCCACGAGACCTCCGCCCAGCGCCGAACGCAGGCGGACGCGGGTGTTCGGCACGAAGGCGTAGAGGAACGTGAAGACCGCGGTGACGAACAGGTAGGGCCCGCCCTGGCCTAGCGTGACCATCAGGGTGCCGAAGGGTTCGTGCGCGGCGAGCCAGATCACCCAGTCCTGTTCGTGCATGCCCTTGATGAGCCCGAAGGTAACCACGAGGAAGATCGGCGCGATCACCATGAGGCTCAGGTATTCGGCGGCGCGGCGCA
Source organism: Gammaproteobacteria bacterium (assembly GCA_020851435.1). GTDB lineage: Bacteria > Pseudomonadota > Gammaproteobacteria > Steroidobacterales > Steroidobacteraceae > JADZCS01. The sequence continues at coordinate 38,773 of JADZCS010000227.1, forward strand.
TGAAGCTGCGCGGGCGTTCGACGTGCCAGGCGAAGTTGAAGCTTTCCTCGACCTTCTGCACGGCCGACAGGATGGACAGCAGCAGGAAGGCCAGGCCCAGGGCGCCCAGCACGCCGCCGCTGGCGTTCTCGACGAAGCCCATGACCTGCTGGGTCACCGTGAAGGCGGGGTCGCCCAACGGGCTCAGGAACTCGTACAGCAGCGGCTCGAGGTCGCGATAGACGCCGAGGCCCTTGAGCACGGCGAACGCGAAGGCGACCAGCGGCACCAGCGAGAACAGCGTCGTGTAGACGAGGCCCATCGCGCGCAGGTTGAGGTCGCCCTGCCAGAGGTCGCGCAACAGGGCGTAGGGATAGCGCAGGAGCTCCAGCGCCAGCTCGGCCGGCCGCGGCAGCGGGTGCTCGCGATCGAACAACAGGCGTTCGAGGCGCTTCTGCAGGGACAGCTCGACGTGCATGCCTGCAGGGTGTCACAGCGGCACGGTTCCCGGCAATCGCGCCTGCCGCAGGATTGCTAGAGTGGCGCCTCCGCCCCGGGAGCCCTGGCAATGACCGACCCTTACCCGCAGCGCATCGTGTGCATGACCGAGGAGACGACCGAGACGCTCTACCTGCTGGGCGAGGAGCGGCGCATCGTCGGCATCTCGGGATTCACGGTGCGTCCGCCGCGGGCGCGACGCGAGAAGCCGCGCGTGTCCGCTTTCACGAGCGCGAAGATCGACCGCATCCTGGAGCTGCAGCCCGACCTCGTGCTGGGCTTTTCGGACCTGCAGGCCGACATCGCGGCCGACCTCGTGCGCGGGGGCGTCGAGGTGCACGTGTTCAACCACCGCAGCGTCGCCGGGATCCTGGGCATGATCCTGACGCTGGGCGGGATGATCGGCTGCGGCGACAAGGCACGGGCGCTCGTGGCCTCGCTCGAGTCGGGCCTGGACGGCATCCGTACGGCGGCGGCAGCGCTGCCGCGCCGGCCGCGCGTCTACTTCGAGGAGTGGGACGAGCCGCAGATCTCGGGTATCCGCTGGGTCTCGGAACTCGTCGAACTCGCCGGTGGCATCGACTGCTTCCCCGAGCTCGCGCGCGAGTCGCTGGGCCGCAACCGCATCATCGCCGACCCGCTGGAAGTGCCGCGGCGCGCCCCGGACATCATCCTGGGCTCCTGGTGCGGCAAGAAGTTTCGCCCCGAGCGGGTAGCCGCCAGGCCCGGCTGGCAGGACGTGCCGGCCGTGCGCGACGGCCAGCTGTTCGAGGTGAAGTCCTCGATCATCCTGCAGCCCGGCCCCGCCGGCCTGACCGACGGCGTGAGAGAAATCCAACGCCGAATAGTGGGCTGGGCGTCGGTGCAGGCTGGCCAGCGATCGCTGCGAGTCGATCCTCCGCGGCCCTGAGGACAGGGCCTGATCGCTACGGATCGACTCGCAACACTCGCTGGCCAGCGTGTCACGCCGCTAACAGCCGCCAGTCCGCGCGGAGGATCGACTCGCAGCGACCGCTGGTCAGTTCGCTACGCCGTGAGCAGTCTCACGGCCTCCGCGTATTTCGCGGCCGTGCGCGCGATGACCTCGGCCGGCACGCGCGGTCCCGGCGCCTTCTTGTTCCAGTCCAGGGTCTCGAGGTAGTCGCGCACGAACTGCTTGTCGAACGACGGCGGGCTGGTGCCCGGCGCGTAGGTCGCGACGGGCCAGAAGCGCGAAGAGTCCGGGGTCAGCACCTCGTCCATGAGCACGACGTTGCCCGCTTCGTCGAGGCCGAACTCGAACTTGGTGTCGGCGATGATGATGCCGCGCTCCAGGGCATAGGCGGCGGCGAACGCGTAGACCTTGAGCGACAGGTCGCGCACCTGCTCGGCGATGTCCTGGCCGACCAGTCCGGCGATGTCGCCGAAACTGATGTTCTCGTCGTGTTCGCCGACGGCCGCCTTGGTGGCGGGCGTGAAGATCGGTTCCGGCAGCCGGTCGGCCATGCGCAGGCCCGCGGGCAGGCGGATGCCGCAGATTTCGCCGCTGCGCTGGTAGTCCTTCCAGCCGGAGCCGATCAGGTAGCCGCGAACCACGGCTTCGATCGGCAGGGCCTTGAGGCGCCTCACGACGACGCTGCGGCCCTCGAGCATGGCCTGCTCGGCGGGATCGTGCGTGAGGCCGCTGATCGGCCAGTCGACCAGGTGGTTGCGCACGAGGTGCGCGGTCTTCGCGAACCAGAAATTGGAGATTTCGGTGAGCATCTTCCCCTTGCCCGGGATCGGGTCGGGGAGGATCACGTCGAAGGCCGACAGCCGGTCCGTGGCCACGATCAGCATGTGGTGGGCGTCGATCTCGTAGAGGTCGCGCACCTTGCCCTGATGGATCTTGCGGAGCCCCGTCAGCCGGGACTCGAATACGGCGTCGCTCATGGGGAACTCCGGGGAGGGGGGGGAAGCGGCGGAATGCCGGAGAGGCTCTTGCTACCATACGGGCGGCGCGCGGCTGCCCAGGGGGCCTGCGGGAATTGTTGCAGGCCGCTCGCGAGGCGGTCAAGGAAAGTGCATGAACTGGATCGGCAAGCTGGTGGGTGCCGTGCTCGGCGCGGCCACCGGCCTGGGCGTCGCGGGCGCCCTGGTGGGCATCGTCATCGGGCACGCCTACGACGAGAAGATGTCCGGCGACGACGACGCGCCCAATCGCGATGCCGCGGGCACGCGCCTGGTGTTCTTCCGCGCCACCTTCACCGTGATGGGCCACGCCGCCAAGGCGGACGGCCGCGTGTCCGAGCAGGAAATCCTGGCCGCGCGGCAGGTGTTCCGCCATCTGCGCCTGGGCGAGGCCGAAACGCGCGAGGCTATGGACTGCTTCACGCGCGGCAAGGCGGCCGGCTTCGACCTGGGCGCGACGCTCGCCGAACTGCGCAAGGCCTGCGGCGGCCGCCACGACCTGCTGCGCTACTTCCTCGACATCCAGATGCGCACCGCGCTGCTGGGCAACGACCTGCAGGGCCCGGTGCGCCCGCTGCTCATGCGCGTGGCCCAGGCGCTGGGTATCTCGGGCTTCGAGTTCGCGCACATGGAGGCGATCCTGCGCATGCAGGGCTTCGGCACCGCCCACCAGTACTCGCGGGCCGGGGGGGAGGGCGGCGGCCCGCGCGGCGCCCGGCCCCAGGCCGGCGCGCTCGCGGACGCCTACGAGATCCTCGAGGTCAAGCCGGACTGCACCGAGGCGGAGCTCAAGAAGGCCTACCGCCGGCAGATGAGCCAGAACCATCCGGACAAGCTGCTGTCGCGGGGCCTGCCCGAATCGATGCTCGAGATCGCCAAGGAAAAAACCCAGGCGATCCGGGCTGCCTACGAGCGCATCAAGGAAGCCAGGGGCATAAACTAGGCCAGAGGACCCCTCCCGAAGGAAACCGTCATGCTGCCTGCCGTCATCGCGCCCTCGATCCTCTCCGCCGACTTCGCCCGCCTCGGCGACGAGGTCACGCAGGTGCTGGCCGCCGGCGCGGACTGGGTGCACTTCGACGTGATGGACAGCCACTACGTGCCCAACCTGACGATCGGGCCGCTGGTCTGCGAGGCGCTGCGCAAGCACGGCGTGACGGCGCCGATCGACGTGCACCTCATGGTCAAGCCCGTCGATCGCATCGTGCCGGACTTCGCGAAGGCCGGTGCGACCTACATCACCTTCCATCCCGAGGCGAGCGAGCACGTCGATCGCACCATCGCGCTGATCCGCGAGTCGGGCTGCAGGCCGGGGCTGGTGTTCAATCCCGCCACGCCGCTGTCCTGGCTCGACTACACGCTCGACAAGATCGACCTGGTGCTGCTGATGTCGGTGAACCCGGGTTTCGGCGGGCAGAAGTTCATTCCGGGCGCGCTGGCCAAGCTGGCCGAGGCGCGCCGGCGCATCGATGCGAGCGGACGCGAAGTTCGGCTGGAGATCGACGGGGGCGTGAAGGCCGAGAATATCGGCGAGATCGCGCGCGCCGGCGCCGACACCTTCGTGGCGGGCAGCGCGATCTTCGGCGCGAAGGATTACGCGGAGGTCATCCGGCTGATGCGCTCCGAGATCGCCGCGACCTGAGGCGCCTTACTCGTCGTCGTCCTCGTCGTCGGCCGGCGCGGCCTTCTTGCCGGCCTTGCCCGCAGGGCCCGACCTGGGCAGCGTGCTGGGCATCGGCCGCAGCCGCGACTTGGCGCGGGCACCGAACACCACTACGGTCTTGCCGCGCGCGGTGAGCAGGCCCTGTTCCTCGAGCGCCTTGAGCACGCGGCCCGCCATTTCGCGGGAGCAGCCGACCAGCCGCGACAGTTCCTGGCGGCTGACCTTGATCTGCATGCCCTGCGGATGCGTCATCGCATCGGGCTCGTTGCAGAGGTCCATGATCTGGTGCGCGACGCGGCCCGTGACGTCGACGAAGGCCAGGTCGCCCAGCTTCTGGTTGGTGCGGTCCAGCCGCGTCGCGAGCTGCGTGGCGAGCTCGAACACGAGGCCGGGGCTTTCCGAGGCGATCTGGCGGAAGCGCGGATAGGTCATCTCGGCGAGTTCGCACTGCGTGCGAGTGCGAACCCAGGCGCTGCGCTGCTGGTTGTCCGCGAACAGGCCCATCTCGCCGAAGAACTGGCCCTTGTTGAGGTAGGCCAGCACCATCTCGTTGCCTTCCTCGTCCTCGATCATCACTTCCACGGAGCCGCGGATGATGTAGTAGAGGACGTCCGGCGTGTCGCCGGCGTGGATCAGTACGGTCTTGGAGGGGACGGCGCGCACCCGGCAGTAGCCCAGGAAGCGGTTGATCGCCGGTATGTCCGTGAAAGCTTTGACGGTGTCTTGCATGCGTCCCTCGCACCGACGGCCCTGTCGGTGGCATTCCTTGTATTACACGCCGAGGCGCGCTGCAACAGAAGTCCGCTAAAAGGGATGCGCGGACGGGGTCACAGGCGGTAGGCGGTGTGCGTCATCACCTTCGAGACGAGCGTCATGGCACTGCGTACCGGCAGTGGCAGAGGCGCGCCACCGGCATCGATCGCGGACTTTCCGTGTTCGACCTCGTCCTGCTTCATCTGCTCGAGGATGGCGCGACTGCGCTCGTCGTCGGCGGGCAGTCGGCGCAGGTGATCCTCCAGGTGTCCTTCCACCTGACGCTCGGTCTCGGCCATGAAGCCGAGGCTCCAGCGGTCGCCGAGCTTGCCGGCGATGGCGCCGAGCGTGACCGACCCGGCATACCACAGGGGGTTGAGCAGGCTGGTCCGCGAACCGAGTTCGTCCAGGCGCGACTTGCACCAGGCCAGGTGGTCGCCTTCCTCGACGGCGGCGTGCTCCAGCATCGCCCGGATCGCCGGTTGTTCGGCGGTCAGGGACTGGCCGTGATAGAGGCCCTGGGCGGCCACTTCGCCGGCGTGGTTGATGCGCATGAGTCCGGCCACGTGGCGGCGGCTGGCGGGGTCGGTTACCGCCTCCGGCTGGTTGCCGGCCGGGTTCGGGCGGCTGGCAGGGGGGGTGCCGAAGGTGGCCCGGAGGGCCTGGTCGGCGCGGGAAATCCATTCGTCGAGCGGCGTCAGGGTGCGATCTGGCATGATGTAGACATTATATAGGCACGGTGGATTCGGGGTGTCCCGGCCGGGTTGCAGGGGGTCCAGGGACGGCCCCGTGACCGGGTCCAAAATACCCCTTTGCATTGCGGCCCGATAACCACTAAAATTGCCGCCCTTTCAAGCACCCGACCCTTCTCAGGGGCTCAAGATGAAGACGGTTTTTGCGAAACCAGAGACGGTTCGCCGCGACTGGTATGTAGTTGATGCGTCCGGCCGTACCCTCGGCAGGCTCGCGTCTGAAATTGCTTTCCGCCTGCGCGGCAAGCACAAGCCCGAGTTCACCCCGCACGTGGATTGCGGTGACAACATCATCGTCGTCAACGCCGAGCGCGTGGCCGTCACCGGCCACAAGCTGCGCGACAAGATGTATCACCACCACACGGGGTACATGGGCAACCTCAAGTCGATCTCCCTGGGCAAGCTCCTCAACGAGCACCCCGAGCGGGCGATCGAGTTCGCGGTCAAGGGGATGCTCCCCAAGAACATCCTCGGCCGCGCGATGTTCAAGAAGCTGCACGTGTTCGCGGGTCCCGCGCACCCGCACGCGGCCCAGCAGCCCAAGCCGCTCGAGCTCGCGTAAGCGGGCGGCCACATAGGAACCGACAGATGCCCGTGAACACGAACAACGGCACCGGCCGCCGCAAGACGGCCACCGCCCGCGTCCGCCTGCTGCCCGGCAGCGGCAAGATCACCGTCAATGGCCGTCCGGTGGACGAGTTCTTCGGCCGCAAGACTGGCCCGATGATCGTCCGCCAGCCGCTCGAACTCACCCAGATGACCGACAAGTTCGACATCTTCGTGCAGGTCGATGGCGGCGGCGTCACCGGCCAGGCCGGCGCGATCCGTCACGGCATCACCCGTGCGTTGATGCAGTACGACGAGACGCTGCGCAGCCCGCTGCGCGTCGCCGGCTTCGTGACGCGCGACGCCCGTGAGGTCGAGCGCAAGAAGGTCGGTCGTCGCAAGGCCCGCCGCGGCACGCAGTTCAGCAAGCGCTGATCCGCGGGCTCCTGGCGAACCCTTCTCCGACACGCTTTTGGGGGATCGTCTAGCGGTAGGACAACGGACTCTGACTCCGTTTACCTAGGTTCGAATCCTAGTCCCCCAGCCAATGCCAGCAGGGCCGGTCGAAAGACCGGCCCTGTTTGCTTTTGGGCCCGCGGAAAACATATCCCTGCTTCTGGCCGGCCGGAAACGTGTGCTAGGCTCATCATAAGCATTGCTTATGATAGGGCGCCCCGCATGGCCGATTCTCCCATCCAGGACCCGGGCCTCGGCTTCCTGATCACCGACCTCGCGCGGCTGATCCGCGACGACTTCACCGCGCGCATGGCCGACATCGGCATGACCCAGGCGCAGTGGCGCGTGCTCACGCATCTCGCGCGCATGGAGGGTTGCCGCCAGGCCGAGCTCGCCGAGATCCTCGAGGTCGCGCCGATAACGCTCGCCCGCCTGCTCGACCGCCTCGAGGAATCGGGCCTCATCGAGCGACGCCCCCGGCCCGGCGACCGCCGCGCCGTGCAGCTGATGCTGACGCCCAAGGCGCGCCCGCTCATCCGCAAGATCTGGGCGCGCGGCGCGCAGACGCGCACCGTCGCGCTGACCGGCGTCAGCGACGCGGAACGCGATGCGATGTTCGCGACGCTCATCCGCATGCGCGACAACCTCGCCGCGCGTCCCGCGCCGTCGCGGCGCACGGGAGGCAGCCATGGCCGCTGAACGCCCGAACTGGATTCGCCGGATATTCCTCTGGGGCCTGCCGGCGGTGGCGGTCGCCGGCCTGGTTGCGTTCATGCTCGCGCCCGTGATCGAAGTGTCGACGGAGGACGCCTACATCAAGGCCGACAAGACCGTCGTCGGCGCCGAGATCGACGGCGTGGTCCGCGAGCGGCTCGTGGCAGAGAACGAGGCGGTGAAGGCCGGCCAGCTGGTGCTCGTGCTCGACACGCGCGAAGCGGAGATCGACCTCGCCGAGGCGGAGTCAACGCTGGCCGGCGTGCGGCGTGACTACGCGACGCTGCGCGCGCAGCTCGCCTCGCGCAAGGCGGAACTCGAGGCCGCCAGGCGCGAGGCAGCCTATGCGGCCCGCGAGCAGGCGCGGCAGCGCGAACTCGAGTCGCTGAAGCTGGTCTCGGTAGCAAGGCTCGACGAGGCCGCGCACGTCGCCGACCTCGCGGCGGGGCGTGTCGCGGTCCTCGAGGGGCAGGTTGCCGAGATCGAGACCCGCCTGGGCATGCCGCGCATCACGCGGGTCGAGGACGGCGCCGATTACCAGCGCGCGGCGACCGCGGTGGCGCGCGCCCGGCTGACCCTCGAGCGCGCGCGCGTAGTGGCGCCGCGCGCCGGCATCGCCAGCAAGCTCCCGCAGGTGGGCGACCGCCTGCGCCAGGGCTCGCCGGCGTTCGCGATCATCGACGATTCGCGGCCGTGGCTGGAGGCCAACTTCAAGGAAACCGAGCTGGGCCACCTGCGCGTCGGCCAGGCGGCGGAACTGCAGGTCGATGCCTATCCCGGCGAGACCTGGCAGGGTCGGGTCGAGAGCATCGCGCAGGCGACCGGCGCCGAGTTCTCGGTGCTGCCCCCGCAGAATGCGAGCGGCAACTGGGTGAAGGTCGTGCAGCGCGTACCGGTGCGCATCGCCGTGACCGGTGGCCCCGAAGGCCATGCGCTGCGCGCTGGAATGAGCGTCGTGGTCACGGTCGACGTCCGCCCCGCGGCCAGGCCCGCGACAGGTACCGGCGGTGTCTGAAGCCGCGGTCAAGATGACGCCGGCGGCCCGCAGGCTGCTGGTCGCGTCGCTGATGTGCGCGACCGTCATGTACACGCTGGACACCACGATTGCGAACGTGGCGCTGCCGCACATGCAGGGCAGCGTGCAGGCTTCGCAGGAACAGATCGCCTGGGTGCTGACCTCCTACATCGTGCTCAGCGCGATCGTCACGCCGCTGACCGGATTCCTGGCGCAGCGTTTCGGCCAGCGCAGGCTGCTGCTGTCCTGCGTCGGCGGCTTTACGGTGGCGTCGATGGCCTGCGGACTAGCCACCTCGCTGCCGGAACTCGTGGCCTTCCGCATGCTGCAGGGCGCATTCGGCGCCGGGCTCGTGCCGATTTCCCAGATCGTGCTGCTGCAGGTCTACGCGCGCGAGCAGTACGGGTCGGCGACCGCAGTGTGGGGCATGGGCATCATGGTCGGGCCGATCCTCGGGCCCACCCTCGGCGGCTGGCTCACCGAGATGTATGGCTGGCGCTGGGTATTCTTCATCAACCTGCCGGTCGGCATCCTGGCGATGATCGGGCTCGCCGCCGCGGTACCCCGCGACCGCGACCTGAAGCCCAAGTCCTTCGATGCCCTGGGCTACGGGCTGCTCGCCATCGCGATCGCCTGCTTCCAGATGTGCCTCGATCGCGGCAACGGCGAGGACTGGTTTGCCTCGACCGAGATCCAGCTGACGGCTTTCGGCTCGGTGCTGTTCCTGTACATGTTCGTGGCGCATTCGATGACTGCGCCGCGGCCGTTCTTCGAGCGGGCGCTGTTCCGCGACCACAACTTCGTGGTCGGGGCGCTGCTGATCTTCGCCCTGGGCCTGATGATGCTGTCGACGATGGTGCTGATGCCGGGGTTCCTGGAACAGCTGCAGGGATACCCTGTGTCCACCGTCGGCTGGCTGCTCGCACCGCGCGGCGTCGGCACCATGCTCACCATGTTCGTGGTCGGCAAGGTGACGAACCGCGTCGACGCACGCTGGCTGGCAGGGGTCGGCATCGTGTTGATCGCGGTGTCCATGCTGCAGGCGGCAGCCTTCAACATCGACGTCGGCTGGGAAGCCGTCGCCTTCTCTGGCTTCGTCCAGGGACTGGGCATGGGCCTGACCTTCGTGCCCATCACCACCGCCGCCTTCATGACGCTCGCGCCGGAACTCCGCGCCGAGGGCAGCGCGCTGTTCAGCCTGCTGCGCAACCTGGGCGCCAGCGTCGGGATCTCGATCGTGGTGACTCTGCTGTCGCGCGACCTGCAGGCCAACCAGGCGCGCCTCGTCGAGCACCTCGGCACTTTCGACGAAGCCAAGTGGCGCCTGGCGGAGGAGGTCGCGGGCAGCACGATGGCGCCGCAGCTACTCGCCGCCGAGGTACAGCGCCAGGCGGCCTCGATTGCCTACATCAACGAGTTCGCCGTGATGATCGTCGTGACCGTGGTGGCCTTTCCGCTGCTGTTCCTGATGCGCCCCCCGGCCAGGGAGCAGGCCCGGCGCGCCGCGGCTGCCCCGGTCGCCGCCGCGGACTGACTCAGCGCTTCAGGGTCGTGATGCCGCTCGCGCCCGCGATCACCAGCACGTCGGCCGGCCGGCGCGCGAACAAGCCGTTGCACACCACGCCCGCCAGCTGGTTGATCTCGCCCTCCAGCGCGGCGGGATCGGTGATCTCGAGGTTGTGCACGTCCAGGATCACGTTGCCGTTGTCGGTGACGACCCCCTCGCGATAGACGGGCTGGCCGCCCAGGCGCACGAGCTGCCGGGCCACGTAGGAACGCGCCATGGGCACGACCTCTACCGGCAGGGGGAATCGGCCGAGTACGTCCACGAGCTTGGAGTCGTCGACGATGCAGACGAAGCGCTGCGATGCGGCCGCCACTATTTTCTCGCGGGTGAGGGCCGCGCCGCCGCCCTTGATGAGCTGCAGGTGGCGGGTCGCCTCGTCGGCGCCGTCCACGTAGACCTCGAGTTCGCCGACGGAGTTGAGGTCCATGACCTCGATGCCGGCTGCCTGCAGGCGCGCGGTGCTGGCCTGCGACGAGGACACGGCGCCCTTGATGCGCTGCCGCATGGAAACGAGGCAGTCGATGAAGTGATTGACCGTCGAGCCGGTGCCGACACCGACCACCATCCCGTCCTTTACCCATTCAAGCGCCGCTTCGGCTGCGGCACGCTTCCTGGCGTCTGCGCTCATGCCGTGTTCTCCTGGCTGCAATCACCGTACCCCGGAAACGACTGTGCCCGCTTTCGCGGGCACAGTTGAGTCTGCAGAACAGCGGCGGGTCTTTCGATCAACCGCCGTTCCGGCTACTCGAGGGCTTACTTCTTCTTAGCAGCCTTCTTCGTAGCCTTCTTCTTCGCAGCTTTCTTCTTCGTTGCCATGATCGGATCTCCTGTCGGGTTAATCCGGGGACGAGTATATACATGCTTGACGGGATTGCAAGCAAGCGCTAGTCACAAAAAAATTCCGCGATGGAACCGTCGCCGCGCCGCGCGTGATGCAAGAGTCGTGCAAGCGCGCGAAGCGCCGCCGATCACGCGCGCCGGCGGCGAATTTTCCGCGAATGTCGCGATCGACGGAAACACCGTAAATTTCCCTGCGAAATTCATCTCAGTCGATGCGCTCGCCGGCGCGCGCCATCACGCAGCGGAACTCGGCGGGACTGACCGGCGTGATCGAGAGGCGGTTGCCTCGCCTGAGCACCTGCATGTCGCGCAGATCCCGCTCGGAAAGCGCTCGAAGCGCCTCCAGCGTCACCGGTTGCGCAAATCTGCGCAGCAGCTGGACGTCGACGACGTACCACGTCGGCTTCGACGGGTCGCTCTTCGGATCGAAGTGTGAGTCGTCCGGATCGAACGCGCTCGGGTCGGGATAGCCCTCCCTCGCGATCCGCATGACGCCGTAGATGCCGGGCACCTCGCAGCTCGAGTGATAGAAGAAGGCGAGGTCGCCCTTCTTCATTTCGTCGCGGAGCATGTTGCGGGCCTGGAAGTTGCGAACGCCGTCCCAGTGCGTGGTCTTGCGCGGGCGCCTCGCGAGGTCGTCGATGCTGAAAACCGAGGGCTCCGACTTCATGAGCCAGTAGCGCGGGCCTTCATCCGGAGCTGTTTTTTGCCTTGCAGCAGGCTTCGCGACGGGCATTCAGACTCCTTGGGGTTCATGTGGCCGACTGCGTTGAAAGCCGGCGGGCGTGACGATGCCCCAGACCGGCACGTCCCAGGCGTGGGACGGCAGTTCGGGCAGCAACTGGAATTCGTGGACGAAGGCGACCAGGCGCGGTTGACGCCAGTGGCTGCGTTGCGCGAGGAAGGCGAAGTGCCGGTCGTAGAAACCGGCGCCCATGCCGAGCCGGTTGCCGCTGAGGTCGATCGCCACGGCGGGAACGATGACGAGGTCGAGCCAGCGCGGGGCGATGGCTCGTCCGTCCATCGCGAAGTGCATGCGGCGGCGGCGGAAGTCGTCGATGACCGGCAGGTAGACCTGGCAGCCGCGGCGCGTTGCGGCCGCGATGAGCGGCCGCGGGTCGAGTTCGCCGTCCATCGGCAGGTAGGCGGCGATGCGCGCGCCCGGTCGCAGCAGGCCCGCAGCCGCGAACGCGCGGCATGCGGCCAGCGCCGCGATGCGCTGGTGTTCGGCCCCAAGGCCGCGGCGTGTGCTGCGCAGGGCGCGGCGCAACTCGCGGCGATCATCGACCGGCATGGTCACCTGGTTCATCGGGAGAGGAGGCGCCACCCGCCTGTGCCGTATTGGATCGTCGCTCCCGACCGGAGCAACAGGTGGGGCTAACTGCAGCAGTAAAGGCTTCCCGCTCGAGGCGGGCCTGCACACTCTTGCCGCAAGATACGGCCCCTGGGTTTTTCAAATTAGGGTCGAGAGGTTCCCGAACCCGCCTCGAACACCGCAGGTGGCGCCAGACCATAGCCTGCGCGTCGGGACGGCAGGCGTCAAACTGTCAGAGTTCCAGCTGCTGGCCCTGCTCGAGGGCCGACTCGACGCGCTCGCGCAAGGAGCGCAGGCGCGCGGCGAGTTCCGCGTCGGCGTCTTCGTCGGGCACGGCATTGCGCGCCACGAGCAGCTCGGCCGCGATGTTGAGCGCCGCCATCACCGCCACGCGGTCGAGGCCGACCACCTTGCCGGTGTCACGGATCTCTTTCATCTTGCCGCTCAGGTATTCGGCAGAAGCGATCAGCGCAGGGCGCTCGTCCACCGGGCAGGCCACCTGGTATTCCTTCTCGAGGATGCGGATGCCCACTCGCGTGACTTCGGCGTTCATGCCCCGCTCTCCATGGACTTGAGCCGTCCGATCATCGCCTCGACGCGCGCCCGCACCTGCTCGTTCTTCTGCAGCAGGGCGGCCCGCTCGCCGGCGAGCGCCTCGTGGCGCTGGCGCAGGGCGCGGTTCTCGTCCTTCAGTTGCGTGACGACCTCGACGAGATCCTGGATGCGCCTTTCCAGGCGCTTCAGTTCCGCATCGACGGCCGATCTGGGCTGTACGTCCGACATGCGCTGATTATCAAGCCTTGGATCGCGGCGGGTCAAACGAGCCTGCCGGAGGCGCGGTTTCCTCGAAGCGCTGCGCACACGCCCCCCGTCGCGCTAACATGGCGTTCCCGCCGCCAGGGTCCGTAATTCCCATGCTTTCCGTGGCCTTCCGTGAAGTCGACCGCTTGCTGGCCGACGCCGACTCCGAGGTGGACGCCGCCGAAGCCCACGGCTGCCTGACCGGCGCGCTGTGCGCCGCGCCGGGTTATCGCGCAAGCGACTGGATCGAGGAGATCCTGCAGGACGGGGCGGTCGCGTCGCTGGATCCGCGTTCCGCGGTCGCGCTCGAGACCCTGCACGCCGAGACCCTGCAGTCGCTGGGCGGCGGCGAGATGACCTTCCTGCCGCTACTGCCCGACGACGATGCGCCGCTGGCGTCCCGCGTCCGCGCGCTGGCGTTCTGGTGCTCGGGATTCCTGTACGGCATGGGCGTGGGCCAGGTGCCGTCGCTCGAGCACGTGCCCGGCGACGTCGGCGAGATCCTCCGCGACCTTTCCGAGATCAGCCGCGCCAGCCTCGATGAGTCCGAGACGGGGGATGCGGGCGAGGACGCCTACATCGAACTCGTCGAATTCGTCCGCGCGGGCGTGCAGCTTGCCTATGACGAACTGGCCGACCTGCGCGAAGGCGGCGACAAACCGGCCTCCGCGTCGCACTGACGCCCCACGGGCCAACGGAGCCGCATGAAGAAGGAAGAATTCACCCGCCGCAGGCGCCAGCTCATGCGCATGCTCGGCAAGGACACGATCGCCATCGTGCCGGCCGCGCCGGTGCGCCACCGCAACAGCGACGTCGAGTACGCCTACCGGCAGGACAGCAATTTCTACTACCTGACGGGCTTCGACGAGCCCGAGGCGGTCGCGGTGCTGATGCCCGGCCGGCCGCAGGGCGAGTACGTGCTGTTCGTGCGCGATCGCGACCCCGTGCGCGAGGCCTGGGACGGATCGCGCGCAGGGCCGGAAGGGGCGGTCGCGCGCCACGGCGCGGACGACGCCTTTCCGGTCGCCGACATCGACGAGATCCTGCCCGGGCTGCTGGAGCGCTGCTCGAGCGTGCACTACACCATGGGCATCCACCCGGACTTCGACCAGCGCATCATCGGCTGGGTCAACGGCCTGCGCGCCCAGGCCAAGCACGGCCTGCACACGCCGCAGGAGTTCGTCGCGCTCGATCACCTGCTGCACGACATGCGCGTGTACAAGAGCTCCCCGGAGCTGGATACCCTGCGCCGCTCGGCCACGATCGCGGCCGGCGCCCACCGGCGCGCCATGAAGTTCGCGGCGCCGGGGCGCCACGAATACGAGGTCATGGCCGAGATCCTCCACGAGTTCCACCGCCACAAGGCCGACATCTCCTATCACCCGATCGTCGGCGGCGGCGCCAACTCCTGCGTGCTTCACTACCGGGCGAACTCCGCACGCCTCGAGGACGGCGACCTGCTGCTCATCGACGCCGGCTGCGAGTACGACTACTACGCCTCCGACATCACGCGGACCTTCCCCATCAACGGCCGCTTCAGCGAGCGCCAGCGCGCGATCTACGAGGTGGTGCTCGAGGCGCAGCAGGCCGCCATCGACAAGGTCAGGCCGGGCAACCACTGGAATGAACCCCACGAGGCGGCGGTGAAAGCCGTGACCCAGGGGCTGCTCCGGCTGGGGCTGCTCAAGGGCAAGCTGCCGAAGCTGATCAAGGACGAGGCCTACAAGCCCTTCTTCATGCACCGTTCGGGCCACTGGCTGGGCATGGATGTCCACGACGTCGGCGAGTACAAGGTCGGCGAAGATTGGCGGCTGCTGGAACCCGGCATGGTGACGACCATCGAGCCGGGCATCTACATCCCGCCGGGCACGAAGATCGCCCCGCGCGACTGGTGGGGCATCGGCGTCCGCATCGAGGACGACGTGGTGGTGACCAAGGGCGATCCGGAGGTCATCAGCGGCGGCGTCCCGACCGACCCGGACGAGATCGAACGCTTCATGCAGTCGGCCTGAGGAGATCCGCGAGCCATCATGAGCACATCCCTGCGGTGCGACGTCGCGATCGTCGGCGGCGGCATGGTCGGCCTGTCCCTGGCCGCCGCGCTGTCGCGGCTGCCGCTGGACGTCGTGGTGATCGAACCGGTGCCGGCGGGCGAGGCCGGCCAGCCCAGCTTCGACTCGAGGACCAGCGCGCTGTCGAACGGTACGCGCCGCATCCTCGAAGGGCTCGGCGTCTGGCGTTCGGTGGCCGCCGAGGCGACCCCGATCAAGCGCATCCACGTCTCGGATCGCGGCCGTTTCGCCTTCGCGAGGCTCTCGGCGGAACAACAGGGCGTTCCCGCGCTGGGTTATACGCTGGAGAACCGCCTGCTCGGCGCCGCGCTGTGGCGCGCGGTGTCGGCGGCGCCGCGCGTGAAGATCCTGAGTCCGGCGCAGGTCACGCAGGTCACGCCGGGTGCCGAGCGCGTGGACCTCGCCGTGGAAGGCTGCGGAGAGACGGGCGTGTCGGCCAGGCTGGTCGTGGCTGCAGATGGCGCGAAGTCCGCCGTGCGCGAGGCCTTCGGCATCGACGCCACGGTCTGGGACTACGGCCAGCACGCGGTGATCGCCAATGTCGCGGCGGGCCGCTTCCACGACTTCGTCGCCTACGAACGCTTCACCGAGACCGGCCCGATCGCCGTGCTGCCGCTGGCCGACGGGCGCTGCACGATCGTCTGGACGCTCGCGCCGGATGCCGCGCGCGAGGCGTTGGAACTCGACGACGCCGCGTTCCTGGCGGCCTTCCAGGAACGCTTCGGCCATCGCCTGGGACAGTTCACGCGCGTGGGCAAGCGTCATGCGTATCCGCTGGCGCTCACGCGCTCGGAGCGGCAGGTCGCGCCGCGCGCCGTCATCATCGGTAACGCGGCACAGGGCCTGCACCCGATCGCCGGCCAGGGCTTCAACCTCGGGCTGCGCGACGTCGCGACGCTCGCCGAGGTGATCGCCGACGAGGTGCGCGCGTCCGGGGCGACGATGGATCCGGGCAGCCCCGCCGTGCTCGAGCGCTATGCCGACTGGCGTCGCGCCGATCGCCGGACCGTCATCGCCTTCACGGACGGCCTGGTGCGCCTCTTCGGCAATCCGCTGGCGCCGGTCGCGGCCGCGCGTTCGGCAGGCCTGCTGCTGTTCGACCTGCTGCCGCCCGCCAAGGATGCATTCGCGCGCGTCACCATGGGCCTCGCGGGCCGCGTCCCGAAGCTGGGCCGCGGGGTGCCCGTCGCATGAAGGCCGGACAGGACTTCGACGTCGTCATCGTCGGCGGCGGGATGGTCGGTGCCGCCGTCGCCGCGCTGCTCGCGACGCAGCGCGCCACCGCGCGCCTGTCGATCGCCGTGCTCGAGCCGCGGCCGGTTGCCCCGCCGCTGGCGGACGAGCCCTTCGACATCCGCGTCTCGGCCGTCTCGCGCGGGTCGCAGCGCTTGCTGGAGCACGTCGGTGCCTGGCCCGCGATCGCCGCGCGCGGCGCGGGTCCCTATCGGCGCATGGTGGTGTGGGATGCGGCGGGTTCGGCGGGCGGCGAGGGCTCGATCAGCTTCGATGCCGCCGACCTGGGCGAGCCGGACCTCGGCCACCTGTGCGAGAACCGCGCGATCCAGGCTGCGCTGACGGAGCGCGCGATGGAACTGGGCGTGACGCTGCTGCGCGCCAACGTCGAGGGCCTGGAACTCGGCGCCGAAGCCGCGCAGCTTGCGCTCGGCGACGGCCGGCGCCTGTCGGCCGCGCTCGTGGTCGCCGCCGACGGCGCGGACTCCGCGATCCGCGGCATGGCCGGCATCGACACCAAGGGCTGGGCCTACGGTCAGCACGGCGTGGTCGCCAATCTTCAGCCCGCCTTGCCGCACGGCGAGACGGCGTATCAGCGTTTCCTGCCGACGGGCCCGCTGGCGCTGCTGCCGCTGGCCGACGGGCGGGTGTCGATCGTCTGGTCGACCACTCAGGCCGAGGCGGAGTCGCTGCTGGCGCTGGACGATGCGGCCTTCGGCATGCGCGTGACCGAGGCCTCCTGCGCCGTGCTCGGCGAGCTGGCGGCCTCGGGTCCGCGCGGCGCGTTCCCGCTGCGCCTGATCCACGCCCTCGAGTACACGCGGCCGCGCCTCGCGCTGGTCGGCGACGCGGCCCACGCGGTGCACCCGCTGGCGGGGCAGGGCGTCAACCTGGGATTCATGGACGCTGCGGCGCTGGCCGAGGTGCTGGGCCAGTCGGTCGCGACCGGCGCCGACGCCGGTGATCCGCGCGCGCTGCGCCGCTACGAGCGCTGGCGCAAGGCCGAGAACCTGCCTGCCATGGCGATGTTCGACGGCCTCAAGCGGCTGTTCTCCAATTCGGACCCGGTGTTGTCCTGGGCCCGTCGCAGCGGCTTGTCGTTCTTCGACGCCGCCGCCCCCGTCAAGAGGCTGCTCATGCGCCGCGCGCTGGGTACCGTCGGCGACGTGCCGGCGATCATGCGGCGCTGAATCAGCGCGGCGACCAGGCCACCGCGTCGATCGTGTCGCGGTAGGCGTGCCAGGTCGCGTGCCCCAGCAGCGGGATCACGATGGCCAGGCCGACCAGTCCCGTGGCGAAGCCGATGGCCGTCAGGGTCACGATCGTCCCCGACCAGACCAGCATCGCGCGCTTGTTGCGCAGCACCGCGTTGAAGCTCGTCACCACCGCCGTGACGGCATCGACCTCCCGGTCGGCGATCATGGGCAGCGCGAAGGCGCTGCACGCGAAGGTGATCGCCGCGAAGATGGACCCGACCGCCGAGCCGATGCCCAGGAACAGCGACAGCGCGCGCCAGTCCGGGTGGGCTTCGACCGGAAAGAACACGTGCACCATCGAGCCCGCGCGTGCCCACACCAGGAACACCACGAGCAGCACCAGCGCGAACACCATGAGCGTCGCGAAGTCCTCGCGTTGCTCGGCGAAGCAGCGGCGCAGCGAGGGACGTTCCTCGCGCGACAGCTGCCGGCTGATCGAGTACAGGCCGATCGCCAGCACGGGTGCCACGAACACGAAGCCGGACAGCAGGGTCAGGACGACCCAGTAGCTGCCGAAGCGCCAGCCGACCAGCGTGACGGCCCAGCTGATGAGCATGATGACGAGCCCGTAGGTCAGGCTTTGCCTGGGCGCCCGGGTGAGGTCGCGCCAGCCCAGCGAGACCCAGCGCAGCGCCGCGTGGGTATCCAGCCTGCGGCAGGGCGCGACGAACGGCAGGGCTTCCGCCCCATCCTGGTTTGCGGGTTCACTCATCCAATCCCCCCCCCCGAGCAGATCACGTGTTCACAAGGTCCAGCGGCAACTCCGTGGTGTTCTTGGTTTCCTCGATCACGATCCTGGACTCGATCGCCTGCACACCTGGAATCTGCGACAGCCGCTTCTGCAGGAACTCGTTGTAGTCGTTGATCGTACGCGTAGTCACGAGCAGGACAAAGTCCGTGTCGCCCATGACCATGAAGCACTGCATCACTTCCGGGTAGCTCAGCACCTTCTGCTTGAACTTCGGCAGTGACTGCCAGCCGTGGCTCGCGAGCTTGACGTGCACGAGCACCAGCACGTCGAGCCCGAGCTTCTCGCGCGACAGCACCGCGACCTGGCGGCGGATCACCCCGGTCTCCTCGAGCAGGCTGATGCGTCGCCAGCACGGCGACTGTGAAAGCCCTACGCGCTGGGCCACTTCGGCGGTCGAGAGCGACGCGTCTTTTTGCAGTGCACCCAGGATCTTCAAGTCGATTCTATCCATGACGGTGGATGATCCTTTCTGAAGGGCGTGTCGGGACAGATAAACTATCCATCACTTCGGCCTGAGGCAAGCTTGCTTGGCTGAATCGTTCCGCGGGCAGCGACTACACTTGTTCATATCCGTGCATTCCTGCTCTGGCGGGAGATGTCGTCGCGAGTGATGATGCGAGATCGCCAGCGGGCGGCCATCGGTCCTGGGAGTCATGTCTATGCCAACGAAGCCACGCCTGCACGTGCCACATCCTCCCGCCAGGCCCGGCGAAGCACCGAACTTCAGCTATGTGCGGCTGTCGCCGGCCGGCGCGGTGCCGCGCCCCGACGTCAACGCGCCGACGCGCGAGATCGAGTACCTCGCGGTGGACCTGGTGCGCGTGCTCGACGACAACCACACGGCCGTCGGTCCCTGGAATCCGCACCTGGAAGTCCACGACCTGCAGATCGGCCTGCGCCACATGATGCTGACGCGCAGCTTCGACGAGCGCATGCAGAAGACGCAGCGGCAGGGAAAGATCTCCTTCTACATGAAGTCGACCGGCGAGGAGGCTGTGTCCGTCGCCGCCGCCATGGCGCTGCGGCCCGCCGACATGCTGTTCCCGTCCTACCGCAACCAGGGCCTGCAGATGGTCCGCGGCAGCAGCCTGGTCGACATGATGTGCCAGCTGCTGTCCAACACCCGCGACATGTGCAAGGGCCGGCAGCTGCCCGTCATGTACCACTCGGTCCCCGGCCGCCTGTTCTCGATCTCGGGCAACCTGACCACCCAGTTCCCGCAGGCGGTGGGCTGGGCCATGGCGTCCGCCATCAAGGGCGAGGACCACATCGCGGCGACCTGGATCGGCGAAGGCTCCAGCGCCGAGGCCGATTTCCATCACGCGCTGCTGTTCGCGTCGGTCTATCGCGCGCCGGTCATCCTCAACGTCGTCAACAACCAGTGGGCGATCTCGACCTTCCAGGGCTTCGCCGGAGGCGAGCAGGCTTCTTTCGCAGCCCGCGGACCCGGTTACGGCATCCCGGGCCTGCGCGTCGACGGCAACGACTTCCTCGCCGTGCACGCCGCCACGCAGTGGGCCGCCGAGCGCGCGCGCACCGGGGCCGGCGCGACGCTGATCGAACTGGTCACCTACCGGGCCGCGCCGCACTCGACCAGCGACGATCCCTCGCGCTACCGCCCGAAGGACGACTACGAACGCTGGCCGCTCGGCGACCCCATCGAGCGCCTCAAGGGCCACCTGATCTCGCTCGGCGAGTGGTCCGAGGACCGGCACGCCGCGCTCGCCCGGGAACTCGAGGGCATCGTCGCCACGGCCTGGAAGGAAGCCTCCGGCTACGGCACGCTGACAGAGGGCCCGCGCCTGGATCGCGACCTCATGTTCCAGGACGTGTTCAAGGACATGCCGGCGCACCTCAAGCGCCAGCGCGACCAACTCAAGGCGGAGCTCGGCTGACATGGCACAGATGAACATGATCCAGGCGCTCAACTCCGCCATGGACATCATGCTGGGGCGCGACCGCTCGGTGGTGGTCCTCGGCCAGGACGTCGGCTACTTCGGCGGCGTGTTCCGCTGCACCGACGGCCTGCAGCGCAAGTACGGCGAGCACCGCGTGATCGACACGCCGATCGCCGAGGGCGGCATCGTGGCCGCGGCGATCGGCATGGGCGTCAACGGGCTCCGGCCCGTCGCGGAGGTGCAGTTCGCCGACTACATCTATCCCGCCTACGACCAGATCGTCAGCGAGCTCGCGCGCCTGCGCTATCGCAGCGCCGGCGAGTACTTCGCGCCCGTGACCATCCGCACGCCCTGCGGCGGCGGCATCCGCGGCGGCCAGACGCACTCGCAGAGCCCCGAGGCGGTGTTCGCGCACGTCTGCGGCCTCAAGGTCGTGATGCCCTCGAACCCCTACGACGCGAAGGGCCTGCTGATCGCCTCGATCGAGGACGACGACCCGGTGATCTTCCTCGAGCCAAAGCGCCTCTATAACGGTCCCTTCGACGGTGACCCGAACAAGCCGGCCGTTCCCTGGAGCACGCACGCCAAGGGCGAGGTTCCCGAGGGCTACTACACGGTGCCGATCGGCAAGGCCGACGTGATCCGCGAGGGCAACGACGTCACGATCGTCACCTACGGCACCATGGGTTACGTGGCCGAGGCCGCGGCGCGGGGCCTGGGACTCGACGCCGAGATCATCGACCTGCGCACGATCGTGCCGCTGGACCTCGAGACCGTGTGCCGCTCGGTGCGCAAGACCGGCCGCTGCGTCATCGCGCACGAGGCGACGCGTTTCGGCGGCTTCGGCGCGGAACTGGCCGCATCGATCCAGGAAGAATGCTTCTGGAGCCTCGAGGCGCCCATCCAGCGCGTGGGCGGTTGGGATACTCCCTATCCGCACGCGTTCGAGTGGGAATACTTCCCGGGCCAGGCGCGCGTCGCGACGGCGCTCAAGGCCGCGATGGGGGATGCATGAGCCGCTACGTATTCAAGCTGCCCGACCTGGGCGAAGGCACGGTTTCATCCGAGATCGTCAGCTGGCGCGTCAAGGCGGGCGACCTGGTCGGCGAGGACCAGCCGCTGGTCGAGATGTCGACGGACAAGGCCGTGATCGAGGTGCCGAGCCCCGTGTCCGGTCGCGTGGTGTCGATCGCGGGTGTGCCGGGCGACCAGATCGCGGTGGGCGCCGACCTCGTGGTATTCGAGACCGGCGAGGACGTGGCCGTCGAAGCGCCGCCGGCCGCAGTCGCGCCCACGCCTGCGCCAACGCCGCCGGCCGCCGCCGCCGTGGCTCGCGTGGCGCCGGGCCGGCCCGCCGCAGCCGTGGCCGCCGGCAACGGTCGCGTCATGGCCTCGCCGGCCACGCGCCGGCGCGCGCGCGAGGCGGGCATCGCGCTGGCCGGCATGGCTGGTTCGGGTCCGGGTGGCCGCATCGAACGCCGCGATCTCGACGCCGCGCTCGCGGCCCAGGGTTCGGCGCCGGCGCAGGAGCCGGTATCCGCCGCGGCAGGACCCGCTCGCCGAACCGGAACCGAAGAGGTCAAGGTCATCGGCGTGCGCCGCGTGATCGCCAACCGCATGTCCGAGGCCAAGCGCAACATCCCGCACTTCGCCTATGTCGAGGAAGTCGACGTCACCGAGCTCGAGTCGCTGCGCGCGCACCTGAATTCGCGGGCGCCGAAGGGAACGCCGCCGCTGACCTACCTGCCGTTCATCGTGGCTGCGCTGGCCCGCGTGCTGGAGGACTTCCCCCAGTGCAACGCGCACTACGACGCCGAGCGCAACGTGATCATCCGGCACCGGGCCGTGCACGTCGGGGTCGCAACCCAGACGCCCGACGGGCTCAAGGTGCCGGTGCTGCGCCATGCCGAGGGCCGCAGGCTGCGCGACATCGCCGACGAGGTCCGGCGCATCTCGGACGCCGCGCGCAACAACACGGCCAGGCGCGACGAGCTGACGGGCTCGACGATCACCATCACGAGTCTCGGTCGGCTCGGCGGCATCGTCAGCACGCCGGTCATCAACGCACCCGAGGTCGCCATCATCGGCATCAACAAGGCCATCGACAGGCCCGTGGTTCTCCACGGTGCCGTGGTCGTGCGCCGCATGATGAACTTGTCTTCTTCCTTCGATCACCGCTTCGTCGACGGCTTCGACGGGGCCGCGATGATCCAGGCGCTAAAGGATCTCCTCGAGCATCCCGCGACCATCTTCATGGCTGAGTAATCCGGAGAGAGTCCATGTCGAGCAACCCGGCGCGCAGCGCGCCCTTTGGCAGCATCCTCACCGACTTCATGGCCGTGGCCCAGTATCGCGACGGCGCCTGGGGCCCGCACGACGTCCGGCCGGTCGCACCGCTGCCGATGCACCCGGCCGCTCACGTGCTGCACTACGGCAGCACCTGCTTCGAGGGCTTCAAGGCCTATCGCCACGACGACGGCAGCGTGCACGTGTTCCGCATGGACCGTCACATCGCCCGCCTGCGCCAGAGTGCGCGCAGCCTCGTGCTGCCGGAGCCCGATGCGGCCCAGGTCGAGGCGATGGTGCTGGCCGTCATCGATCGCAACCGCGACGCGGTGCCGGAAGCGCCGGGCGCCCTGTACCTGCGGCCGCTGCTGATCGGCACCATGCCCAACATCGGCGCCGCGGCAACGCCCTCGAACGAGGCCATGCTGGTGGTGCTCGCCAGCCCGGTCTGGGACTACTTCGCGGGCGGCGCCAAGGCGCTGCGCATCTTCGTCGACGACAAGAACAACCGCTGCGCCGGCCACCTCGGCGTGGTCAAGACCGGCGGCAACTATGCTGCCGCCCTGGGCCCCACGCTCGCGGCGCGCAAGGAGTTCGGCGTCGACCAGGTGCTGTTCTGCCCGGGCGGCGAGGTCCAGGAGACCGGCGCGGCCAACTTCCTGCTGTTCCGCGACGGGCGCATCCTGACCCGCAGCCTCGACAGCACGTTCCTGCACGGCGTGACGCGCGATTCGCTGCTGCACATGGCGCCTGACCTCGGCTACCAGGTCGAGGAACGCGTCTTCACCGTCGCCGAGATGCTGGAGTGGGTGAAGGACGGCGAAGCCGCGCTGTCCGGCACGGCGGCCGTACTGTCGGGCGTGGGCACGCTGATCTACCAGGGCCGCGAGATCACCTGCGGCGCCGGCGGCATCGGGCCCCACACCCAGAAGCTGCGCGCGGCGCTGGTCGCGATCCAGACCGGCAAGGCGCCCGACACACGGGGCTGGTTGCGCAAGGTCTGAGGCCGGCTGGGGCCGGCCTCGCCGTCAGCCGAACATCGCCACCGTCTGGTGGCTGACGGCGAAGGCATGGCCGGCCGCGCCCCACAGGATTGCGGTCTGGCTCAGGTAGCCATCGGCGCCGGCCCTGACCTCGGCGCCGATCAGCGCCCACTGCCGGGCATCGAACAGATCGGGATCCCCGAGCAGTTCCAGCGTCCAGTTCAGCGAGCTCGCAGGCGCGGGTTCGCGCAGCGTCGACAGCGCCGGCGGCGGGATCACGTCGCCCAGGGCGACCAGCGCATCCTCCGGCGCGCAACTGCCGTCGCGCAGGCGCGCATACATCGTCGCCCGCGGTTCGTGGTAGCCCGTGTAGGGATACTGTCCCTCGACCCAGCGCAGCTGGACGTGCCGCGTGAAGGCGGGCGACATGCCCTCGACGTGGGGTTGGTCGGGTAGCGCATCGGCCTCGGCGCTCACCACCGGTCGCGGAATTTCCAGCGCAAAGCTCGAACGCCGGGCCGCGCCGAAGATCGCGACCACGGTGCAGGCCATGGCGCCGTCGTGCACGACGTCGCAGCGCGCGTGCGTGACCGACTTGCCGCTGCGCAGCACGCTGGCGCGCAGGCGTACTTCGACGCCGGCGGGCATCGGGCCGACGAAGGTGGCCTGCAGGCTGCGCAGTGGCAGACGCGGCGCGCCGGGCGGCAGCAGCGCGCGCATCGCGCGCACGGCCAGCGCCACCTGCATGCCGCCGAACACCGTCCGGCCCTGCAGCCAGTCTTCACCCACTTCCGCGACCCAGTCCGCGCCGTCGGGGCGCAGCTGTTCGAGCACCTTGCGATAGTCCACTCCGATCCTCCCGCACAGCGACCGCGCGCAGCATACCGCTACTGGCGCAGCATGCGCGCGCGCCTGCTAGCATTGCGACCGTTCAAGCGGGGGGCGTCATGACGAGTCGATTCGGCCTGGTGGTGGACTGGCTGGCGTACTACGCCGGCCGCGACGGTGAACGGCTGGCCGCCGTCGACCTCGCGAGCGGGCGGCGTTACAGCTACGCTCAGTTCAACGACCGCGCCACGCGCCTGGCCACCGGCCTCCGCGACCGGCATGCCGTGCGCAAGGGCGACCGCGTCGGGCTGCTCGCGCGCAACAGCACCGACCACTTCGAGCTGATGTTCGCCTGCTGGAAGCTCGGCGCGATCTTCATGCCGCTCAACTGGCGGCTCAGCCCGGCCGAGCTCGGCGGCGTGCTCGCCGACTCGACGCCGCGCCTGCTGTTCGTCGATGCGGATTTCGTGCCGCTCGCGGCGGGGGCCGCCGCGCCCATCGTGCAGCGTGCCGGGGTGGCCGCCGACTGCGGCTACGAGGCGCTGATCCGTGATCACCCGCCGGCCGTGACGATGGCTGGCGTCGACCTCGACGACCCCAACACCCTGCTGTACACCTCGGGCACGACCGGCGAGCAGAAGGGCGTGGTCGGCACGCACCTGAATTCCATGACCAACGTGCTGCAGAGCGCCGCGGCCGGCGTCGTCGGCAGCGACACCGTCTGCCTCACGTTTGCGCCGCTGTTCCACACGGCCGGGCTCAACAGCTTCGCCATGCCGCTGTTCCACTTCGGCGGCACGCTGTACGTGATGCAGAACTGGGATGCGGCCGCCGCGCTCGGCTACCTGCGCGATCCCGCGCTCGGCATTACCCACACGCTGGGCGTGCCCTTCCACCTCGCGACGATGGCGGCGCTGCCGGCCTTCGCCGAGGCCAGGTTCCCGGCGCTGCGCCTGATCGGCGTGGGCGGAGCGCCGGCCAACCGCAAGCTCATCGACACCTGGGCCGCGAAGGGCATTCCCCTGTCGCAGTCCTACGGCATGACCGAAGTGTTCGGCCTGGGCTTCCAGCCGCCCGCCGCGGCGCGCGAGAACCCGGCCGCCGCGGGCAAGGCGCTCATGTACCTCGAGGTGCAGATCGGCGACGAGCAGGGCCGTGAACTCCCGCTGGGCGAGAGGGGCGAGATCCAGGTGCGCGGGCCCGGCGTGACGCCGGGTTACTGGAACCGTCCGGACCTCACGGCCGCGGCCCAGGTCAACGGCTGGTTCCGCACCGGCGATGCCGGCTACATGGACCCGGACCGTACGATGTACGTCGTGGATCGCGTCAAGGACATGTTCATTTCGGGCGGCGAGAACGTCTACCCGATCGAGGTGGAGCACGTGATTTCAAAGGTACCGGGGGTTGCGATGGTCGCAGTGGTGGGCGTGCCCGACGAGCGCTGGGGCGAGGTCGGCCGCGCCTTCGTCGTGCGGGCACCGGGCGCCACGGTTGCCGATGACGGCGTGCTCGCCGCCTGCCGCGCCGCGCTCGCCGGCTACAAGGTGCCGAAGTCGGTCGCCTTCGTCGATGCGCTGCCGATCAGCGTGCAGGGCAAGGTGCTCAAGCGCGTGCTGCGCGCCGCCGCGCTGGCGGGGGTGCAGTCGTGAGCGGCGCCACTGCGCGCGAGGCGCTGGCGGCGATCAAGGCGCGCTGTTCCGTGCCCGCGATCGTGGCGCCGATGTTCCTGGTGTCGGGGCCGCGCCTGGTCATCGAGGCCTGCAAGGCGGGCGTGCCCGCGGCATTCCCCACGCTGAATGCGCGGCCAGAATCCGTGCTCGAGGAGTGGCTGGAAACGATCACGGGCGAACTCGCCGCCCATCCCGGCGCGGCGCCGTGGATCCCGAACCTGATCGTGCATTCCTCCAATCCTCGCCTGGCTACCGACCTCGACATCGTGCTGCGCCACGAGCCCGAGATCGTCATCACCGCGCTGGGCAAGCCGGCCGCGGTCGCCGAACGCGTGCACCGCTATGGCGGGCTCGTGTTCTCGGACGTCAACTCCGTGAAGTTCGCGCGCATCGCCGTCGAGAGCGGCGCCGACGGCCTGGTGCTGGTCTGCGCGGGATCGGGCGGCCACACGGGCTTCCTGTCGCCGTTCGCGTTCGTCGCGGCCGTGAGGGAATTCTTTGATGGCCCGCTGGTGATCGGCGGTGGCCTCATGACCGGCAGCCACCTGCGCGCCGTGGAAGTGCTGGGCGCCGACCTGGGCTACATGGGCACCCGCTTCATCGCGACCGAGGAGAGCATGGCCAGCGACGCGTACCGGCAGATGCTCATCGACTCCGACGTCGACGATATCGTGCTGTCGGACAAGTTCACGGGCGTGCCGGCGAACTACCTGCGGCCCAGCATCGTGGCGGCGGGCATCGATCTCGCCAGCTACGATCGGCGCGCGTCCGTGAACATCGACCAGCGCGACGACGCCAAGGCCTGGCGCGACATCTGGTCGGCCGGGCAGGGCGTTGGTTCGGTCACCCAGGTCGAA
>JADZCS010000228.1 GCA_020851435.1 Gammaproteobacteria bacterium
CACGTCGACCTCGCCCCTCCATCAACAATCCGGAATCAGCCGCGCCCGCAAAAATGGACTTGTTTGTGGACTTAAAAGTCCCGGCTGTAGATGGATCGCAGTGGACCGCGGCAGAACGTCAAAGAGAGGAAAAGTCCTTGTGCAGCAACGACTTGCGGACTCTCTTGGACTTCTGCGGAAGTCCACAGAATGATGCGGTGGAGCGGGTGATGGGAATCGAACCCACGTTAGCAGCTTGGGAAGCTGCAGTTCTACCATTGAACTACACCCGCGCAGGCCGGTGATTCTATGCAGGTTCCCCGGGATCGGCAAATCGACGATCTCCCCGACGGCCGCCTACGGTGCCAGCTTGCGCTTGATCGAGCGCGCCACCGGCGCCGGCAGGCTTGCAAGCGCGCCCAGCACGAGGGGCATCAGCTTGAGTTTCAGCCCAGAGATCGCGCTCGGCACCACTGCTTCGATCAGGTGCGGACCGGGCGTCTTGAAGGCGCGCTCGAGCGCGGCGACGAATTCCTCCGTCGTCGTCACGCGTACCGAGGACACGCCCATGCTGCTGCCCATCTGAGCGAAATTGAGGGCCGGATCGCTGAGATCGAACTGCGCCTTAGCGTTGGCGCCGGCTGCGGCGGCGCCGACGCGCTGGAGCTCGGCGTTGAGAATGGAATAGGCGCGGTTGTTGAGGATCACGGCGACGACGTTGAGTTTCTCCCGCGCCATCGTCCACAGGGCCTGGATCGTGTACATGGCCGCGCCGTCGCCGACCAGCGCCAGTACCGGGCGGTCCGGGCATGCGATGGCGGCACCCACGGCACAGGGCAGGCCCTGGCCGATGGCACCGCCGGTGAGCGTGAGCACATCGTGACGAGGCGCGCCGGCCGTCATCACCGGCAGCATCAGGCCTGAGGTCTGGGCCTCGTCGACGATGATGGCGTTGTCGGGCAGCAGGTGGCCGACGGCCTTGCAGACCTTGTCGGCGGTGAACTTGCCGCGCGGGCGTCCGGGGCGCGCCGGAGGCTGCAGAAGAGGCGCCGCCCCGGCAGCCCCGAGCTGCTCGACCAGCTTCTCCAGGCTGCCCAGCGCATCCTGCGTCGGGCTCGCGAGGTGATGCAGCGTGCAGCTGTCGGGCACCAGGTAGCTCTTCTTGCCCGGGTACGCGAAGAACGATACGGGCGCCCTGGCATCGACGAGGATGAGGTTGTCCAGCTCCCCCAGCTGCACCGAGGCCAGCTCCGCGAGGTAGGCAATGCGCTCGACGTGCGGCACGCCGGCGCCGCGCACGAGGCGCGTGGGAAACACTTCGGTCAGCAACTTCGCGCCGGTGCGGGCAGCGACGCGCGCGGCGGCCACGAGCGCCGGTTCCTGCAATGCACGTCCACCAAGCAGCAGGGCGTTCCTGCCACCCCGCTGCAGCACGCCTGCGATCGCCGCGACGGCGTCGTCCGTGTTGCACGGGGCAGGCGTGATCCGTGGCAGGGCCGCGGGCACGCCGCCGTCGCCCCAGGACACGTCGGCCGGCAGGATCAGCGTGGCCACCTGCCCCGGGGGCCCCATGGACGTTGCGACCGCCTCGGCGGCATCACGGCACAGGGCGTCCGTGCTCTGCGAGGTGCGCACCCAGGCCGATACGTTGCGCGCAACGGTCTCGATGTCCGATTGCAGCGGGGCGTCGAACTTGACGTGGGCGGTGGCGTGGTCGCCGACGATGTTGACGATGGGCACCCGGCCCTTGCGCGCGTTGTGCAGGTTGGCCATCCCGTTGCCCAGGCCGCAGCCGAGGTGCAGCAGGGTCGCAGCCGGCTTTCCGGCCATGCGTGCGTAGCCGTCGGCGGCGCCGGTGGCCACGCCCTCGAACAGGCAGAGCACGGCGCGCATCTCCGGAGCGCTGTCGAGCGCGGCGACGAAGTGCATCTCGGAGGTGCCGGGATTGCTGAAACAGACCGTGACCCCGGCATCGACGAGCGTGCGCATCAGGGCTTGGGCGCCGTTTGGCATGGTGTGCTCCCCGGGGTGGTAGTGACTGCGATGCCGGACTGACATCCTAAAGGAGCAGGCCTTCCCACGCACGACTACGCCGGTGTTGGGCTAGCCAGCCTGTGGCTGCTAGGACGCCTGCCGCCCTTTGCGCCCGCCGTCGTCCCCGATGCCCTGGTAGCCGTTGTCGACCTGTCGTTGATGCCCGCGCTCGCGGACTGAATCACTCGACAAGATCTTCTCGGGTAGCCGCCCCGGCAAGGGCAGTTCCCTCTGGCAGCGGGCCAAGGTCAGCGCGCTGCAGCCCGAAGCAACCCTTGATGGCGGCTGCCACGTCATGACTGCGTATTAACTGCTGAGGACCAAGGCGACGCGCGCATCGCCCGCGGCCTGGACCAATCATGACCGCCTTGGAGAAACCGCCCAGATGACAATCCCCCAGCGAATTCCTGCCAGCGGCCGTCATGCGATGTTCGTCTGGCTCACCCTAGTGCTGGGCGGCTGCACCGATGGCGACGCGGGAAGATGGCTTTCTCCGACGCCCCCGCCGGCGGCCAGCACCAACGCGGACCTTGCTGCGCTCACGATATCCAGCGGGGTTCTGGCTCCAGACTTTCAGGCAGCTACGACGAACTACGCGGCCTCAGTGGCCAACGGTGTCGCGTCCGTGACGGTGACGGCTACCAAGAGCGATGCTGGTGCGTCCTTACAGATAAATGGAATCACGACGGCCTCGGGAGCGGCGAGCGCGCCGATCAACCTTGCCATCGGCGAGACGGCAATCCCCATAGACGTGACGGCGGCCGATGGCCAGTCGAAGAAGAACTACACCATCACGGTGACGCGCGCAGCGCCCCCCGCCCTGCAGAGAGTCACCATTAGCCTGCTGGTACTCGAGACCGATGGCAGCCTTGTCGAGGGAGCGGCGGTAGCCGTTGCGGGAACAGGCGACGTCGCCGTCACGGGCACGGACGGACGGACGAGTGTTCCGGTAACGGCGTCGACACCGCGCTTGCTTCGCGTCAGCAAGACCGGTTTTGCCCACCAGTTCGTTCCCCTCAACCTTCAGCCGGGGACGGATCCAACTTTACTCGTGACCGGCATGACACGGCTGGCGCCCGCGGTACGGATCGACGCGATCGAGAACGGCGGTACGGCCGTCGGCCGTGACGGCGCACGCATCGCGCTGGCTCCCGGTTCGATGGTGAATTCAGCAGGGCAGCCGGTTACGGGACCTATCGACGTCTTCATGACGCCGGTGAACGTCCTGGACGTTCGCGCACGGCGCGCCTTCCCCGGTGCATTTGCTGGCCGCACAGACAGCGGAGCCGAGGCGCTGATGCTGTCGCACGGCGTCATGGACGTCCGTTTCGAACAGAACGGTGCACCGCTTCGGCTTGCCGCCGGGCGTACCGCCGAAATGGACATCCCCATCTACACGATGCGCAACAAGGATGGCGGAGCGCACGTCGCGGGCACATCGATACCGGTATGGTCGCTGGACGAGTCAACAGGCCGCTGGCAACAGGAGGGAAGCGGCACGGTCGTCGCCGCCGCAGGCGCACCCAGCGGCTTCGTGCAACGCTCGACAGTCACCCACTTCAGCTGGTGGAACTGCGACGATTTCGCCGCGAGCGCGACAGCTCGCATTACCGTCTGGTGCAACATTTCCGGCGGGAGCTGCGGTTCCGGCGCGCAGGGCCTGCGCATCGAGGCGCAGGTGCTCGGCAATACCGGGCCGGCGGCCTACGCGACAGGTCCTATCCGCACTGACGCGCCGACCGAGCTGATGATCGCGGCAGGGCGGCCGGTGCAATTTTCAGCACTCGGCGATGGCGCGTTCACGGGTGATGTGACGCCTAACCCGGTAACGGCGCAGGCCAACACGACCGTCGATGTCGAGATCGTCGTGAAGCCTCTACACAAGGGAAATGGAAGCTTCACACCGGGCGAGTACCTGCGCGGCGAGATGACGACAGCCGGCGAGGTTCACGAGTACCGCTTCGAAGGCCGCGCGGGTATGACTTTCCGCGTAGTGGCCTATCCAGCGGTTTCGTTCCTGTCCCCGCCCGGCTTCACGGGCGGCACGCTGGCCGCGCGCGTGGCCGTGCTGCGCGGTGACACGGAACTGGGTGCCGCATCGTTTGAATCGAACCTCGCGGGCGACATCGAGGTGAAGCTGCCTGCGGATGGCGAATACATCGTGCGCTTCGTCGCCGAAGGCAAGGTTCCCAGCTGGTACGTTGCGAGCACGCGGCTGAGGGCGGCGGGCGCGACGCCCGGAGCGGGCGTCCTGTTCCTCGTCGAGACCCTGTCGTCCACGACGGGAAGTCCGAACCGGCTCGTCAGTGTCGCCAATCCCGGGGCGCCTCCGGTCGAATTGACTGGCACCTTTCCAGCTTTCGCTGAGGGCATATCCGCCGCCCTCCCGAACACCACCATGAGCGGGCAGGGCTACAACCCGTGGCTTCCGCGCAAGGCGAACTTCGAGGAAGCGACAGCTGGGCGCGTCGTCTATATCGCTGACCAGCAGACCAGGGATGTCTCCGAGCTGTTCTACGTCGACCTCGACCGGCCAGGCCAGCCGGTGCGGATGAACGGCCCCGAAGTGGCCTCGCAGGTCAATGCCGAGGTAGCGGAGTTCCGGATCAGCGACGCCGACCGCACCCGCGTGGTCTATCTGGTCCGCGCAGGCGCCAGCGGAGATCTCTTCATTGGTGACACCGACACACCTGGGACGAGCGTCCGGATAGGCACGCCTGAGGACCAGCTGCAGCTCGGGCCGTTCAATTTTGCGCTGGCCCGCGGCGGGCGTGCGGTCGTGTACCTGAGCGACTCGGCACGCACGTCTACTGTCGGCGACGACAACCTCTACCTCGTCGACCTCGACGCACCGACGCAACTTGCGGTCGTCAACGCGCCTCTGGATTTCGCTTCCGGTGCAGTCATTATCGAGTACGCGCTGCACCCGGACGGCCGGCATCTCGCCTATCGCGCGCGGCCAGGAAGCACGGGGCCCGTGCGCGCCTACCTCGCCGATCTCGACGACCCCGGCAAGTCGATCGAGCTGAACGGACTGAGCAACACCAACGTACCGCTGCTCGACCATGTACGCGGCCTTCGCTTCACGCCTGACGGCAGGCATCTGATCGTACTCGGCGGCAATACCGCCACTGCCAGCACTGGCACCCTGTATGCGGTGAATGTCACGGACCCGGCGCGGCCAGGCGCTCCAGTGCGCCTGACAGCTGACTCGAGCGTCCTGACCTGGTCGATTGCGCCGGATTCCGATCTCGTTATCTTCGAGGACTCGCAGCAAGTCAGTGGCGCACGTATCAGCCAGCCAGGCATCGACCAGGTGATAGTGAGGACGCCGTCGACGCTCCGACTGCCGCGCAACCCGTTTTTCACGCCGGATGCCGGCACGCTCCTGCTGCGCCTGATGGACGGCAACACCAACGAGTGGCAGCTCTACAGTCAGGGACTGACGACAGGTGGTGCGCTGACTCGACTTGATCCTGCGCCTGCACACGCAAGCCCGTCCGGCGTTTCGGTGTTTGAGCTGGCCGCGGACGGCGACACGATCTACTTCGTGGCGGAGCCCCAGGCTCGCAGCGTCGCGGGAATCATGTCGGTGCCGCTCAGCGATCCGGCGGATGTCCAGCTAGTCGTTGAACCGAACCTGAACTTCCGGGTCGTCCAGCCCATAGGGGATCAGGCGGTCTTCCGGCTGCGGGAATAAGCCGCTCGCAACTCGTACCGTGGTGCATTGGAACTTCTACTGACAGGACCCTGGCAACCCATGAACAACGGCGCACTCCTTCTCATCGCACTGCTATGCACATCGCAGACGGTCAACGCGGATACCACGAAGGTCGTTGGCTGGCCTGGCGGAACCGCGTCGGTCAAGTCGTACGGACCAGACGGCAGCCTCGCGCTCGGCCGTATCGAAGCCGACGGTTCCCTGGTTCTGGACATGCCGGCGCCGCCACCGTCCACGCAGACCGTCGACCAGTCATTCGCGAATTGCGGTGGCGAGGGCGGCATGTCGGTGGGACCCCTCGATGTCGGTTTCACGCCGACGAGCCTGACGGTCGAGCGCGACGGCGCGGAGCTCGGCGTGCTCCATGCCGCAACCTCGCCTGAGGTCGTCGCGTGGCGCAACAGCTTCGCTGAAATGGATGCTGCGGTGGGAGCGTGGTTGCAGTGGGTCCACGTGACGGCTGAGGCCGATGCAACCGGGGACTGCAGAGTCACCCTTTATACGGACTCCGCCGCCAGCGAGGGCTTTGAGTACGCCAGCGAACACAAGGTAGCCTTTGTCGCGGGCTGGAACCTGATCCGCAACAGCATACTCGCGGTACATGCGGACGCGACCGGCAAGCGCCATGCACAGCATGTCGTCACCGACGTCGTGAAGCGCATGCCGGAAGATGCGTCGTGGCACTTCGTCAAGTATTGACGCGTCAACGGAGAGCTTGCGATGAGCAGGGAAGCATCACCTCTGCGGAGCTGGCTTGATTCAATGGCGGTCGTGCTTGCCATCGGGCTCGTCAGTGGCTGCGGCGGGCAGGCGTCCGGCGAGAGCGACAGCGGCGGCACGCTGGTATTCAAGCTCGACCGCGGTGTGTCGGTGCAGCTGCCGATCACGTTCTGCACGGGCTTTGGCACGGTACTGACCGTCGTAGGGCGTAAGGGCGATACCCAGGTCGAGGCTCGCATAATCGAAAATACAACGATGCGCGGCGGCGAACCGCTCGAACTGTCGACGGTGTCGGGCTATCGGACGACCGGCGAGGAGGACGGCCGGCGCTACGAAGAACAGTGGCAAAGCCGGAGCCATCAGGCGGTCAAGCGCGAGGGAGCTGTCACCCGTATCACCGGCACGATGTACGGTCAACGCTTCTATGCGACCAGCGAAACGGCCTTCGGCCCGCCACAGCCGATCGACAGCGGCCGGGATTTCGGATTCACTCTCGAGGCGCAGTGCGCGCAGTGACCGAGCGGCAACGCTCGACATAAAAGGACTGTTCTGCGGGCGCGTTCTGCAGCACGAGCAGCGCGGCACGGGCGAGTTCCGCGCCACGCGCCAAGTCACCTTGGTCGACCAGGGCTTCACCGAGCAGACAGTTTCCGATCGACGTTGCGAAATGGCCTTCGGGGAGTGTCTGTTCCAGGATCCGCACGGCCTCCCCGGCCGCAAGCGCCGCCCTCGCCGGCTCGCCCCGCTGCAGGTAGACCAGGGCACTGGTCAGGCGGGGAAAAGCCCGTCGCGGTGAAGTCACGGGCAGTTTGGCATCGTAGATCCGCTGTGCCGCGCCCAGCGCCGTCAACGCAGCCTCGTAGTCACCGCTTCGGCCAAGCGACGTTCCCAGGTTCTGGTAATAGTCCGCAACGCTGGGATGATCGTCGCCGACGGCCCTTCGCTTGAGCGCGATCAGGCTGGTGATCTCTGCCTGCTCTCCGCGCCGATCACCCGCGTCACCGAGCGCGAGCGCCAGGTTGTTGCGTGCCGCGATGACGTCCGCGTACGACTCGCCATACTCGCGTTCCATGATGGCCACCGCGCGTCGCAGGTTCGTCGCCGCGAGTTCGTGGCGCCCCAGGCGTCGCTGGACGTTTCCCAGGGCCGACAACGGACCTGCCATGCGCGCGTGATCCAGCCCGTACAGATCCTCGGTCAGTCGCACGGATTCCAGGACGAGCACCTCCGCGCGGGCCGGTTCGCCCAGCTGGATCAGTCCATTGCCGAGGCCGAACAGCGCTTCGATGAGCGCATTCGGGTCGGGGCGTGGCGCCTCCCGCAGCAGGGATTCCGCGCGTTCGAACTGGCGCACCGCCGCCCGCGCGTCGCCCGCGTCGACGGCGGCGTGGCCGGCGTCGAGCAGGACGGATACTGCCGCGACTGCTTCGGCACGAGACAGTCGCCCGGCGATGTGCACGGCTTGCTCCAGGTAGGCAGCACCCGCAGCGGCGTGGCCCAATTGTGTTTCGACCGAGCCGAGCTCCCCCAATACGATGGCAACGGCCGCAGACTCCGGACCTGCCGCCTGTCGCTGGATGGACAGCACCTCGAGCAGCAGGTCGCGTGAACGCTCCAACTGGCCGCCGGTGCGGTAGAGACGCGCCAGTGTGTCCAGCAACTCGGCGAGCGTGCCCGGTTCGTCCCTGAGTGCTGCGCGCATGCTGTCGGCCGATGCGTCGAGGGAATCCCACACCGTCGCTCCACGACCACCGACGCTGTCCTGCTCGAGCGGATCGGCCCGTCTGAAAATCCCGACGAGGAGCTCGTAGGCTCGGGTCGCACGCCGCGCCTGCGCATCGGCGCTGTCACGTTCGCGTGCGACTTCCCGTGAATAGAACTGCAGGCTCACCACCCAGCCGACCAGCAGCGCGAGTGCCAGCACTACCGCGGCGGTGGCGTACGGACTGCGCCGTACGAGCCGGCGCAGCAGGTTGAGCGCGCTTTCAGGTTGCGCCGCGATCGGTCGACCGCGCAGGTGATTGCGAAGGTCCGTCGCCATGGCCGCCGCCGAGGCATACCGTTTTGTCGGCTCGTCCTGCAGCGCCGTCTGGAGGATCACGTCCAGATCGCCGCGAAGCCGCCGAGCCAGCGTTGATGTATCAAGTGGCGGCGCAGCGCCGCTGCCGTCGCCATTCGCGACCCGCGTACTTGGGCGTTGCACGGTTCCAGATGCGTTGTCGCCGCTTCGTGGCGGCCGCTCCGGGCGGACCCCGGTCAGCAGTTCGTGCAGCAGAACGCCCAGCTGGTAGATATCTGCGGCCGTGGTTACTTCGATTCCCGCGAGTTGCTCTGGTGCGGCGTACTCGGGCGTCATGACGACCTGCCCGACGCGGGTCAGTGGTGCCGCAGCGTGTCGTAGCGACGGCAGGAGCAGTTTGGCGATGCCGAAGTCGAGCAGGCGGGCACGGCCGTCGCCATCGACCAGGACGTTGGAAGGCTTCAGGTCGCGGTGTACAACGAGGTTCTGGTGTGCGTGATGCACCGCGTCAATCACCTGCAGGAACAGGTCCAGGCGCTCTTCCAGGCCGAGGCGGCGCACGCGGCAATGGTCGGTGATCGGCGAGCCCTCGACGTACTCCGTCACGAGGTACGGCAAGCCTTCCGCTGTGGAGCCGCCGTCGATCAAGCGCGAGATGTTCGGGTGTTCGAGCGCAGACAGGATCTGGCGTTCGGCCTTGAAGCGGTTGATGCTGTCGGTCGCATCGCCCATTCGTCGCAGCAGTTTGATCGCCACCCGCTGCTCGAACTGACCATCGTCGCGTTCGCCGAGGTAGACGACAGCCATGCCGCCCTCACCGATGCGCCGCACGAGGCGATAGGGACCCAGATGCTGGCCAACACGTTGATCAGCGCCCTCAGTCGTCGGGTCATCGATCAGTTGCTCGATGGCGAGCACGTTGTGAAACGCCGCCTTGTCGAACGCAGCGCTGCTGACGCGCTCCGCCCGCAGCAGGCGTTGCACGGTGGATCGCAGCGCCTCGTCGTCGCCGCACTCGCGATCCAGGAACTCGCCGCGCTGCGCGTCCGGCAGGTCGAGCGCGAGGCTGAAGATACGGTCGATGGCACGCCGATCCGGCATCGGCGACCGCAATCCGTCCGTTGGATCGGGGGGAGTCATCCGCCGGGGTGAAGGGCGTCGAAAAGATAGGCGCGCGCCCGCGCCCAGTCGCGTTCTACAGAGCGCGTGGACCGGCCGAGCGCCACCGCGGTTTCCTCGACACTGAGGCCGGCGAAGAAGCGGCACTCGACGACGCGTTCCAGCATGGGATCGAGCGTCGAGAGATCTTTCAGCGCGTCATCGATCGCCAGCACATCGATCGCCGGTGCAGCGCTCGCCGCCGCCTCGCTCAAGGTGACAAGGATCACGCCGCCGCCACGCTTGTCGGCGTGGCGCCGCCGCGCGTGGTCCACCAGCAACTGGCGCATTGCCGTGGAGGCCAGGGCATAAAAGTGTGCGCGGTGCTTCCAGGCACCGTTCCCATCAGCAAGCTTGAGATAGGCCTCGTGAACCACCGCCGTGGTGTTGAGGGTCATGTTGGCGCGATGCCGTCGCAGGTGGTTGCGCGCAATCCGACGCAGGTCGTCGTACACCTCAGGGAGCAGTTGCCCGAGATCGTGGTGCGTGGATGCCTCGTCGGAACCTGCGGCCGGTGCGCGCTGGTCCATTGTGATTCCCCGGGCCCGTGGTGCTTTTCTGTACACTAATTCTACACGGTTGCGCCGCCAGACTCGCTCTTCGATACGCCCGCTGGCTGCCCCCGCCCTGGGCGCCAGCCCTGCAGAGCCCCTCCCGGACGCGACCCGCCGCGGGCCACCCACTCCGGGCGCAGGTTCCGCAGCGAGTCGCGCACCAGCGCCACCGATGAGCAGTGCAGGTCGTCCGCTCGGCGGGCCCGAATATCTTCAGAAAACGCAATGTGGTTGACCCTGATCAAGTCAGCCACCGCAGTGCACCAGTATATTTACCATTGCACTGCAGTATCCTTTCGGCGGGAGGCCGTCCAATGAGCAAGGCTACGACCACGCGCGAAGGCGTCGAGCGCGGGGTTATCCACGACTGGCATCCTGAGGACGCAGCCTTCTGGACCGAGACCGGGCAGCGCGTCGCCAACCGAAACCTGTTCATCTCGATTCCGGCCCTGCTGCTGGCTTTCGCGGTCTGGATGATGTTTTCGGCCGTGGTCGTCAGCCTGCCCAAGGTCGGCTTCGACTTCACGACCGACCAGCTGTTCTGGCTCACGGCGCTGCCGGGGCTGTCCGGCGCCTCGCTACGGGTGTTCTACAGTTTCCTGGTGCCGATCTTTGGAGGCCGCCGTTGGACCGCCATCTCGACGGCATCGCTGATGATCCCAGCCGTCTGGCTGGGCCTCGCCGTGCAGGATCCAACGACCCCCTATTGGCAGTTCGGCGCGATCGCGATGCTCTGTGGCTTCGGCGGAGGCAATTTCGCTTCTTCGATGTCCAACATCTCGTTCTTCTTTCCCAAGGCCAGGCAGGGGTATGCGCTCGGCATGAACGCGGGGCTCGGCAACCTCGGCGTGTCCGCGACCCAGTTCGTGATTCCGCTGGTAATCGGCGTCGGCCTGTTCGGCGCCATCGTCGGCGAGCCGCAGACGACGACTGACGGCCGGGTTCTTTACCTGCAGAATGCGGGCTTCATCTGGCTGCCCTTCCTCGCGGTCTGCACGTTGGCGGCCTGGTTCGGCATGAACGATCTTGTGGCCGCCCGGTCGAGCTTTGCCGACCAGGCGATCATTTTCCGGCGCAAGCACAACTGGCTGATGTGCTGGCTGTACATCGGGACCTTCGGCAGCTTCATCGGCTTCTCCGCCGGTTTCCCGATGCTGAGCCGGACTTTGTTCCCCGACGTCGATGCGCTCAAGTTCGCCTTTCTCGGGCCGCTGGTCGGCGCGCTGGCGCGCCCGGTTGGCGGCGTGCTGGCGGACAAGCTTGGCGGGGCGCTGCTGACCTTCTGGGTCTTCGTGCTCATGGTCGCCGCCGTACTCGGTGTGCTGTACTTCCTGCCTGCCGCAGGCAGCGCCGGCAATTTCTACGGCTTCCTCGGCATGTTCATCGCCCTGTTCATCTTCACCGGCATAGGCAATGCCAGTACGTTCCGCATGATTCCGGTGATCTTCCGCGCCCATCACGAGCGCGCGGCTGCGAATGCCGATGCCGCGACCAAGGCGTTGGCGACGCGACGCGCCGGCATCGAGTCGGCCGCAGTGATTGGCTTTTCCTCGGCGATCGGCGCCTACGGCGGCTTTTTCATCCCGAAGAGCTTCGGGTCGTCGCTGGCGCTGACCGGCGCGGCGAACGCAGCGCTGTACGGGTTCATCGTCTTCTATGTGACGTGCATCGCCGTGACGTGGTGGTGGTATTTCCGCAGGGGTGCTGAGTGTCCATGTTGAGCCGAACGGGCGCACCAGCTGGCGCCGCCCGTCGTTTCGCACTCATCGTCTGGAGCGTTCGCCCATGAGCTACTTCCTGGATCGCCTCACTTTCCTCAGGCCCGCAGACGTCGCGTTTGCCGATGGGCACGGTGTGGCCAAACAGCAGGACCGCTCGTGGGAGGACAGCTACCGCCGGCGCTGGCAGTACGACAAGATCGTGCGCTCCACGCACGGCGTGAACTGTACGGGGTCGTGCAGCTGGAAGGTCTACGTCAAGAACGGGCTGGTCACCTGGGAGACCCAGCAGACCGACTACCCGCGCACGCGGCCCGACCTGCCGAACCACGAACCGCGCGGCTGCCCGCGCGGCGCCAGCTACTCCTGGTACCTGTACAGCGCCAACCGGCTCAAGTACCCGCTGATGCGCAGCGCACTGCTCAAGCTCTGGCGCGAGGCGCGCAAGCTCAAGTCGCCGGTCGATGCCTGGGCGAGTATCGTCGAGGACCCGGCGAAGGCGACGAGTTACAAGAGCAAGCGCGGCATGGGGGGCTTCGTGCGCGTGGCCTGGGACGAGGCCAACGAGCTGATCGCAGCCTCCAACCTCTATACCGCGAAGCAGTACGGGCCGGATCGTGTGCTCGGCTTTTCGCCTATTCCGGCCATGTCGATGGTGTCCTATGCCGCCGGCGCACGCTACCTGTCGCTGTTCGGCGGCGCCTGCCTGTCGTTCTACGACTGGTACTGCGACCTTCCGCCGTCGAGCCCACAGGTCTGGGGCGAGCAGACCGACGTACCCGAGTCGGCCGACTGGTACAACTCGCGTTACATCATCGCCTGGGGCTCGAACGTGCCCCAGACCCGCACGCCCGACGCGCATTTCTTCACCGAGGCGCGCTATAACGGCACCAAAACCGTGGCGATCGTGCCGGACTACGCCGAGGTCGCCAAGCTGGCCGATCACTGGCTGCATCCGAAGCAGGGCACCGATGCGGCGCTCGCCTTCGCCTTCGGCCATGTGATCCTGCGCGAGTTCCACCTCGACCAGCCATCGCAGTATTTCCAGGACTACTGCCGCCAGTATTCCGACATGCCGCTGCTGGTGATGCTCGACAAGCGCGAGGACGGCAACTACGTGTCCGGCCGCTTCCTGCGCGCCAGTGACCTGGGCGGCCTTGGCGAGGCCAACAATCCGGAATGGAAGACGCTCGCCGTGGACGAAACGAGCGGCAATCTGGTTGTGCCGCACGGCTCGGTCGGGTTCCGCTGGGGCGAACAGGGCAAGTGGAACATCGAGGAACGCGACAGCCAGGGCCAGCCGACGCGGCTGCGCCTGAGCCTCGCCGATGCCGGCGACGGCGTGGTGCCGGTGGCCTATCCGTACTTCGGAGGTGGCGGCAGTGAATTCTGGGCGAACAGCCCGCGGCAGGACATCCTGATCCGCAACGTGCCGAGCCGGCGCGTGCACCTGGCCGACGGCCGCGAGGCAGTCGTCGCCAGCGTCTATGACCTGCTGCTGGCGCAATACGGGCTTGACCGGGGCTTCGGCGGCGGCAACGTCGCCTGCAGCTACGACGACGACGTGCCAGGCACTCCGGCCTGGCAGGAGAAGATCACCGGTGTGCCGCGCGCGCAGGTGATCGAGATCGCGCGTGAATTCGCCCGGACCGCGCACCTTACCCGCGGCCGCAGCATGATCATCGTCGGCGCTGCGATGAACCACTGGTTCCACAACGACATGAACTATCGCGGCCTGATCAACATGCTGGTCATGTGCGGCTGCGTGGGGCAGACCGGCGGCGGCTGGGCGCACTACGTGGGTCAGGAGAAGCTGCGCCCGCAGTCGGGCTGGCTGCCGCTCGCCTTCGGTCTCGACTGGAGCAAGCCGCCGCGGCAGATGAACGGCACCAGCTTCTGGTATTTCAATTCGGGCCAGTATCGCTACGAGAAGCTCGATGTTGCGGAAATCCTCTCGCCGCTTGCAGACCCGGCGCGGTACTCCGGCAGCCTGGTGGACTTCAACCTGCGCGCCGTGCGAATGGGCTGGTTGCCTTGTGCGCCGCAGCTCAACCGCAACCCGCTCGGTGTGGCCCGTGAAGCCGAGGCTGCCGGCGTGGCGCCTGTGGACTACGCAGTGGCGAAATTCAAGGATGGCAGCCTCGATTTCGCCTACGCGGACCCGGAGGCTCCGGAGAATTTTCCGCGCAACCTGTTCATATGGCGCTCAAACCTGCTCGGCAGCTCCGGCAAGGGCCACGAGTACATGCTGAAGTACCTGCTGGGCACGCGCCACGGGCTGCAGGGGAAGGACCTCGGGCAGCGCGGTGCGGTCAAGCCGCAGGAGGTCCGCTGGCACGACAAAGCTCCCGAGGGCAAGCTCGACCTGCTGGTCACGCTCGACTTCCGCATGTGCACCACCGCGCTGTACTCGGACGTCGTGCTGCCGACGGCGACGTGGTACGAGAAGGACGATCTCAACACCTCCGACATGCATCCGTTCATCCACCCGCTGTCCAAGGCGGTGGACCCGGCGTGGGAGTCACGGAGCGACTGGGAGATCTTCAAGGACATCGCGCGCACGGTGAGTGCAATGGCGCCCGGCGTGCTCGGGGTGGAGAAGGACCTCGTGCTGGTGCCGACGCTGCACGACACGCCGAACGAGATTGCGATGCCGTTCGGCGTGACCGACTGGAAGAAGGGCGAATGCGAGCCGGTGCCCGGCCGGACGATGCCGGGCATCGTCATGGTCGAGCGCGACTACCCGAACATCCACAAGAAGTTCACGTCGCTGGGCCCGCTGCTGGAAAAGCAGGGCAATGGCGGCAAGGGGATGAGCTGGGACACCCGCGAAGAAGTCGAGTTCCTCGGCCGTCTGAACCGCACCGTCGCCGACGAAGGCGTCAGCCAGGGGCGGCCGCGCATCGAGACTGCGATCGACGCCTGCGAGGTGATCCTGCATCTCGCGCCGGAGACCAACGGGCACGTGGCCGTGAAGGCCTGGGAGTCCCTCGGGCGCTTCACTGGCCGCGACCACACGCACCTTGCAGTGGGCAAGGAACACGAGGCGATCCGCTTCCGCGACGTGCAGGCGCAGCCGCGCAAGATCATCTCCTCGCCGATCTGGTCGGGCCTCGAGGATGAGCACGTCAGCTACAACGCGGGCTACACCAACGTGCACGAGCTGATTCCGTGGCGCACGCTGACCGGCCGCCAGCAGTTCTACATGGACCACGAGTGGATGCTGGCCTTCGGCGAGGGCTTCATGGGCTATCGCCCGCCGGTCGACACGAAGACGGTCAAGCCGCTGCTCGGCGCCAGGCCCAACGGCCACAAGGAGATCGTGCTGAACTGGATCACCCCGCACCAGAAGTGGGGCATCCACAGCACCTATTCCGACAACCTGATCATGCAGACGCTGTCGCGTGGTGGCCCGATCGTGTGGCTGTCGGAAGACGACGCGAAGAGCGCCGGGATCGAGGACAACGACTGGATCGACCTCTTCAACGTCAACGGCGCGATCGCGGCGCGCGCCGTGGTGAGCCAGCGCATCATGCCGGGCATCGCGATGATGTATCACGCGCAGGAACGCATCATCAACGTGCCGGGCTCCGTGATCACCGGCACCCGTGGCGGCATCCACAACTCCGTGACTCGCGTGGTGGTCAAGCCGACGCACATGATCGGCGGCTACGCACAGTTCGCATACGGCTTCAACTACTACGGCACCGTTGGCACCAATCGTGACGAGCTGGTGGTGGTGCGCAAGATGAAGACGGTCGACTGGCTCGACGGCGAACCAGTACCGGCCGACGCAGCGGAGGTAGTGCGATGAGAGTGCGTGCCCAGATCGCGATGGTGCTCAACCTCGACAAGTGCATCGGCTGCCACACCTGCTCGATCACCTGCAAGAACGTCTGGACGT
The DNA here is from genome assembly GCA_020851435.1 of Gammaproteobacteria bacterium. Classification (GTDB taxonomy): domain Bacteria; phylum Pseudomonadota; class Gammaproteobacteria; order Steroidobacterales; family Steroidobacteraceae; genus JADZCS01. The sequence goes on from JADZCS010000228.1 coordinate 15,809, forward strand.
CGCGCGAAGGCGTCGAGTACGCGTGGTTCAACAATGTCGAGACCAAGCCCGGCATAGGCTATCCGAAGGAGTGGGAGAACCAGCAGAAGTGGAACGGCGGCTGGGTCCGCGACGCGCGCGGCCGCCTGACGCTCAAGGCCGGCGGCCGCTTCCGGCTGCTCGCCAAGATCTTTGCCAATCCCGATCTGCCCCAGATCGACGACTACTACGAGCCGTTCGACTTCGACTACCAGCACCTGCACGAGGCTGCAGAAGGCCAGCACCAGCCCACCGCCCGGCCGCGCTCGCTGATCACGGGCGAGCGGATGCAGAAGATCCAGTGGGGACCGAACTGGGAGGAGATCCTCGGCACCGAGTTCGCCAAGCGCAGTCGCGACCGGAACTTCGACGACGTGCAGAAGGAGATCTACGGCGCGTTCGAGAAGACCTTCATGATGTACGTGCCACGCCTGTGCGAGCACTGCCTGAATCCGGCCTGCGTAGCTGCCTGCCCCTCGGGCGCGATCTACAAGCGCGAGGAGGACGGCATCGTCCTGATCGACCAGGACAAGTGTCGCGGCTGGCGCATGTGCGTCTCGGCGTGCCCGTACAAGAAGATCTATTACAACTGGAAGAGCGGCAAGTCCGAGAAGTGCATCTTCTGCTATCCGCGCATCGAGATGGGCGAGCCCACGGTGTGTTCCGAGACCTGCGTGGGCCGCATCCGGTATCTCGGCGTGATGCTCTACGATGCCGACCGTATCGCCGAGTCCGCGGCGGTGCCGTCCGAGAAGGACCTCTACCAGGCCCACCTCGATCTCTTCCTCGATCCGCACGACCCGGCCGTGATCGCTGCGGCGCGCGCCGAGGGCATTCCCGACAGCTGGCTGGACGCGGCCAAGGCTTCGCCGGTCTACAAGCTCGCGATCGACTGGCGCCTCGCGTTGCCGCTGCACCCGGAATACCGCACGCTTCCAATGGTGTGGTACGTGCCGCCGCTGTCGCCGATCCAGGCGGCTGCGGATTCAGGCCGTATCGGCAAGAACGGCGAGATCCCCGACGTCGCCTCGCTGCGCATCCCGGTGCGCTATCTCGCCAACATGCTCACGGCAGGCGACGAGGCGCCCGTGGTGCGCGCCATGGAACGGATGCTCGCGATGCGCGCCTGGCGACGGGCCATGAACGTCGACGGCATCGAGGACACCGAGGTGCTCGCCCAGGCGGGCCTGAGCGTGGCGCAGGCCGGGGAAATGTACCGCTACCTCGCCATCGCCAACTACGAGGATCGCTTCGTCATCCCGACCGCGCATCGCGAGTACGCCAACGACGCATTCGGCGAGCGCGGTGGCTGTGGCTTCACGTTCGGCGAGGGCTGCTCGCCATCCTCGCCCGCAGAGGCGTTGTTCGGCGGGCGTCCGACGACGACCTACCAGGTGCCGCCGGCACGGCAGAAGCCTGAGCGGGAGCGCGCATGAAGCTGCTGAAGCTGGTCGGCGTGTTGCTCGAGTATCCGGATCCGGAGCTCTGGTCGCACCGCGAGGAGCTTCTGGACGCGGCCGACGAGGCCACGCTGTCGCCGGAGCGTCGCGCGCAGCTCGCGGAGTTCATCCGCGACTTGCTCGGGCGCGATCCACTCGAGGCCCAGGAACGCTGGCTGATGCTGTTTGATCGCGGCCGGGCGATGAGCCTGCTGCTGTTCGAACACATCCATGGCGAGTCGCGCGACCGCGGACAGGCGATGGTCGACTTGATCGAGACCTATCGAGCCAACGGTCTCGAACTGGCGAGCCGCGAGCTGCCCGACTACCTGCCCTTGGTGCTTGAGTACCTCTCTCTGAGGCCCGCCGAGGAAATCGGCGACTGGCTGCGCCACGTCGTGCACATCCTCGAGCTGCTGGCTGCCCGCGCGGCCGATCGTGGCAGCTCGTACGCGCAGCTGTTCGAGGTGCTCGTGGAGATCGCCCAGGGGCGCGTGGACCTGACGCAGATGCGCCGCCGCGTCGCCAGCGAGGCGCGTGACGACACGCCAGAGGCCATCGACGAGGTCTGGGAAGAGGAGGCCGTGCGTTTCGGCCCCGAGGCCCCGGCGACCGACTGTGCTCCGCCGCTGCGACTGCCTGCCGGCACGACGAGTCTGGAATCCAAGGTGAGTCCATGAGCTACCTCAATACTCTGATCTTCCAGTTCTATCCCTATCTCGCGCTGGCGATCTTCGCGGTCGGCTGCTGGGCGCGTTTTGACCACGCCGCCTATACCTGGCGCGCCGGCTCGAGCCAGCTGCTGTCCGGCAAATGGATGCGGCTCGGCAGCAACTGGTTCCACATTGGCGTCATCGCCATCCTGCTCGGTCACTTCGTCGGCCTGCTGACGCCGCACTGGGTCTACGAGCCGTTCATCAGTTCCAGCCACAAGCAGCTTCTGGCCATGGGCATCGGCGGCCTTTTCGGGACGATCTGCTTCGTCGGCATCGTGATCCTGCTTGGGCGGAGGCTGTTCAACCCGCGCATCCGCGCGACCTCGAGCCGGCGTGACATCGTCGTCCTGGTGCTGCTGTTCGCGCAGCTGATGCTCGGCATGGCGTCGATCCCGATCTCGGCCGGGCACATGGACGGCTCGCAGATGATCAAGCTCGCCGAATGGGCCCAGCACATCGTCACATTCCGCGCCGGTGCCGCCGACTACATCTCCGACGCGCACTGGGTCTACAAGTCGCATGTCTTCCTCGGGCTGACCCTGCTCCTGCTCACACCCTTCACCCGGCTGGTTCACGTCTGGTCTGTGCCGCTCGGCTACCTCTCACGGCCGTACCAGGTGGTCCGCAAGCGCCAGGTGGCGGTCGATTACTCGGGTCGCTGATCCTCCATGCGCCGCGAAGTCCACAGCGTGCCTACGCATTCCCACGACGCTACGCCTGCCAAGCCGCTGCCGGGACCATCGCCGGTCTGGGTGCAGGTCGCCGACACCCAGATCAGCGAGGCCGACATCGCACGGGAGATGCAGCACCATCGCGCCGACGACCCGCACCAGGCGCGGTTCGACGCCGCGCGCGCGCTGGTGGTGCGTGAGTTGCTGCGGCTCGAAATTGCGCGGCAACGTCTCGATGAGCAGGTGGAGCCGGTTGCAGGTGAGACCCTCGAGGAGGCCAGCATCCGGCTGCTGCTGGAACGGGAGGCGCCGGTGCCGACGCCCGACGCTGCCGACTGCCGACGCTACTTCGAGCACAACCACGCCAGGCTGCACCGTCCTGACCGGATCCGCGTGCGGCACATCCTGCTGGCCGCGCAACCCACCGACATCGAGGCTCGCGCGAGCGCCCGCGCCACCGGCGAGCGCCTGATCGGCGAGCTCGGCGGGCACCCGGAGCGATTCACGGAGTTCGCACAGCGTTACTCTGCTTGCCCGTCAAAGGACCAGGGCGGCGAGCTCGGTTGGGTCGAGCGAGGCGACACGACGCCCGAGTTCGAGCGCCAGCTGTTCATGCTTGAGCCCGGCCTGGCGAAGCTCACGGTCGAGACCCGCTATGGCCATCATGTAACCTGGATCGACGCCATCGAGCGAGGCGATCCGCTGAGCTACGAGGAGGCTGCGCCACGCATCGCGGCCTATCTCGAGACTCAGGCCCGGCAGAACGCCATTCACCAGTACCTGCAGCTTCTCCAGGACCGCTATCCAGTGCACGGCCTGGATGATCTGGCGAGCGCGCGCTGAGCCGCGCCGCGATCCAGGCCGACCGCCCGCGAGGAACTCAGTCATGTACGAAGGCACCGTCAGTCGCGGCGACCAGCAGGTTGCGTTGTGGGGCAGCACGTTTGCGTTCACTGTCTGTTTCGCGGTCTGGACGATCTTTTCGATCATCGGCCTGCAGATCAAACAGGAACTGCATCTCAACGACACGCAGTTCGGTTTGCTGGTTGCCACGCCCATCCTGACCGGCTCATTGAGCCGTTTGGCGCTCGGCATCTGGACCGACCAGATTGGCGGCCGCATCGTGTTCACCGGGGTCATGCTCTGCGCCGCCGCGGCAACCTGGTTCCTGACCACCATGTCGACGTACGGCGGTTACCTGTTCGCAGCGCTCCTCGTGGGCATCGCCGGCGGGTCGTTTGCGGTCGGCATCGCCTACGTGTCCAAGTGGTTCCCGAGGGAAAAACAGGGCACCACGCTCGGTATCTTCGGCGCGGGCAACGTCGGCGCCGCGGTAACCAAGCTGGCGGCGCCGCTGGTCATGGTGGCGTGGGGCTGGCACGCGGTCGCGCAGATCTGGGCTGCCGTGCTTGCGACCACGGCGGTCTTGTATTTCCTGCTGACCAAGGATGACCCGGGCCACGTGGAGCGGCGTGCCAGCGGCGCCAAGCCCGAGCCGTTCCTCAAGCAGCTCGAGCCGTTGAAGAACCTGCAGGTCTGGCGCTTTGCGCTCTATTATTTCTTCGTGTTCGGCGCGTTCGTGGCGCTTGCGCTCTGGTTGCCGCGCTACCTCGTCGGCGCCTACGGACTCGACGTCCGCACGGCCGGCCTGATTGCGGCGATGTACTCGATCCCGGCGAGCCTGTTCCGCATCGTCGGCGGCTGGCTGTCCGACCGGGTCGGTGCCCGTACGGTCATGTACCTGACGTTCAGTGTGTCAGCCGTGTGCACATTCCTGCTGTCCTATCCGACGACCACCTACGTCGTGAGCGGGATCGAGGGCCCGATCGAGTTCACGCTGGCCATGGGCGTGGTGCCATTCACCGTGCTGGTGTTCGTGCTTGGCTTCTTCATGTCGCTTGGCAAGGCAGCCGTCTACAAGCACATCCCCGTTTACTATCCCGGGCACGTCGGCGCAGTCGGCGGCGTGGTCGGCATGATCGGCGGCCTCGGCGGCTTCCTGCTGCCGATCACGTTCGGTGCGCTGAACGACTGGCTCGGCGTCTGGACCAGCTGCTTCATGCTGCTGTTCGTGCTGGTGGCGAGCGCACTCACCTGGATGCACTTCACGATCCGGCGCATGGACCGCCGTCGTTTCCCGCAGATCCAGGCGGATACGGATCTGCCGGAGTTCACCGAGATGATCAACGCCACCCAGCAGGCGCGGCTCGCGGCCGCCAACGCTGCTGCAGCCGCCGTTGCGGCCGCAGCCGCTGCCGAGGCAGTGGCAGCTTGCAGCCTGCGGGCTCGCGGCACGTCCCGAACCTGAACGGGCGCCACGGCGCGCCGACGGCTCAGAACGGCAGCGGCAGCCGCGGGTCCGTCGCGCCTAAGTGGCTCAGGAACAGAAATCCGCAAACCAGCACGGCATTCAGCGCCCACGCGACCGTCAGGTAGCGCGCAATGTCGCCGTACGACTCCCGGTCCGTGTTACCGGCGTTGATCCACACCGCCCGTGTGATGAAGGCCGTATAGGCGACGAACCCGATCAGCAGCATCGCCATCGCCGGCGATTCGATCCGCGGGTACAGGTAGAGGATCGCGGCGAAGTACAGGTGGCTTACCACCACGCCATAGATCCAGAAGACGATCCACAGTGGCTTCTGGCCCCGGGTATCCGGCGAGAGAAACTGCGCGCTCATTCACCCTCCACGCGAGATCGGCCGATGCCGGTGCAGCATAGTCAATTCGCGACGCAATGGAAACTGTGACGCAGGACTCGCCCTCAGCCTACTCTGGAATAGTGTTGTAAGCGGGCTGGTCGAGATCAGAGATCAGTTCCGGGCCCGCGGCCCCTGGCCCCGGCGGGCGGGCGCACTGACCTCGACCACAACGGGCAGCATCACTGCTCGAGGCCGTACTGCCCGGCTTACCAGATCAATTACTTTGACGGGACGGCATCACTGCGTGTGATCGGGGTGTGACCGTGCACCTACCAGCGTCACGCCGGCGCGTCCGGGTCAGCGGTTCCAGCCGATGGCCAGGAGATGATTGGGGAACAAAACGGCCGAGGCCGCGATCGCCAAGACGAGTGCCACCACCAACGGGCGCGCTTCTGAGTCGAGTTGCTTGAGCACGTTCATAACGTGTCCTCGTGGGCGCATCAGGAAAACGCGAAGTCCCCGTTGCCCATCTGCATCAGGGAACGCGTCGGTGCCAGTGCACTCTTGCGGTGGGCATCGGCACGCGGCAGCAGCCGGTCGAAGTAGAATTCGGCAGTTTGAATCTTGGCGCGGTAGAACTCTGCCGATTCGGCTCCCTTGCCGTTGCGCAGAAACGTCTGGGCGACCGCGGCTTGCCGGACCCAGAAGTGGGCCATCATCACGTAGCCGGAATACATCAGATAGTCGACGCTTGCCGAGCCGACGAGGTCGCGATCCTTGCCAACGCGCCGCATGATTCGCAGCGTGAGCAGGTTCCACTCGATGGCACGCTTTGCCGTCGAGCGCGCCATGCGGCCGATGGACCCGCGTGCGAGCCAATGGGCCTTCGCCGAACGCAGCATGATGCGGCTGAAGTCGCGCACGCATTTTCCGCGCGTCCCCAGCAGGACCTTGCGGCCGAGCAGGTCGAGCGCCTGGATACCCGTGGTGCCTTCGTACAGCGTTGCGATGCGTGCGTCGCGCGCGATCTGCTCCATGCCGTGCTCGTGGATGTAGCCGTGGCCGCCGAAGACCTGCATGCCGAGGTTGGCGGCTTCCAGTCCCATCTCGGTCAGGAAACCCTTCAGGATGGGCGTGTAGAAGCCTAGCGTGTCGTCGTGCTTGTCCTGGGTCGCGCGGTCCTGTCTCCGTCCCGCATCGACCATGAGGTCGGCGGTCTGGGCCGCCGCGTAGATCATGGCGCGACCACCTTCCGCGATGGCTTTCTGGGTCAGCAGCATGCGACGCACGTCGGCATGCCAGATCAGCGCATCGGCATTAGCGTCCGGCTCCTTCTTCCCCGTCACGGCACGCATCGAGCGGCGCTCGCGGGCGTAGGCCAGGGCACCCTGAAACGAGGCTTCCGCATGTGCGATGCCCTGGATGGCGGTGCCGATCCGCGCGGTGTTCATGAACGTGAACATGGCTTCGAGGCCCTTGTTCGGCTCGAAGATCAGGTAGCCGACGGCCGCGTCGAAATTCAGCACGGCTGTTGCGGAGCCGCGGATACCCATCTTGTGTTCGATGGAGCCGCAGGCCACTGCGTTGCGCGTACGCATCGACCCATCTTCGCCGACCAGGAACTTGGGCACGACGAACAGCGAAATGCCGCGTGTTCCCGCTGGTGCGCCGGGCAGTCGGGCGAGAACGATGTGCACGATGTTCGGGGCCAGATCGTGCTCGCCCGCAGAGATGAACATCTTTGTGCCGCTGAGCCTGTAGCTGCCGTCCGCCTGTGGCTCTGCCACGGTTCGCACCTGCCCGAGATCGGTGCCGCACTGCGGCTCGGTCAGGCACATGGTTCCGGTCCACTCGCCGCTGACGAGTGGCGGCAGGTACATCGCCCTCTGCTCGTCGGTGCCGTAGCGCAAAAGGGTTTCGATGCAACCGAGGCTCAGCCCCGGATACATGTTGAACGACCAGTTGGCCGCACCCATCATTTCAGTCTTGAAGATGCCGAGCGACGTCGGCAAACCCTGG
>JADZCS010000229.1 GCA_020851435.1 Gammaproteobacteria bacterium
GGCGCAGCCAGTGCTCCAGCCGGCCGGCATAGCGCTGCGCCCAGTCCGCGAGGCTGCGCTGGCGGTCGGGCCGCGGCAGCGACAGGCGCTCCGCGAAGCGCTCGACCACGATGCGATAGCGACGTCCCTCGCGCAGGCAGAACATCAGGTACACCGGACACTCGAGCACGCTGGCGAGGATGTAGGGCCCTATCGGCAGCGGCGCGCGCGAACCGAGGAAATCCACCTCGATGGTGCGGCCGCCGTGCACGGGCACGCGGTCGCCGGCGATGAACACCCACTCGCCCGCCGCGATTCGCTCGCGGAGCTTCAGGGTGGTCGCCGCATCCAGCGAGGTGACCTGCCACAGCCGCAGCTGCGAGGCGCCGGCCTGGGCGAGGATTTCGTTGTAGCGCCCGGCGTGCCGCGTGTGCAGCAGGACGTTCAGCACGATCTTGCTGTTGAGCTCGCCGAGCGCGCGGAACACCTCGAGATTGCCGAGGTGCGAGCCGATGATCAGCGCGCCGCGCCCACTCTCGCGCATCGACTGGACCAGCGGGAAGTCCTCGAAGATCAGCCGCTCCAGGCCCAGCCGGCCCAGCCAGGCGTCGAGGCGGTCGAGAATCGCGTCGCCGAATTCGCGGTAAAGCCGCCAGGCGCTGCGCCAGTTCGCCCCCAGCCCAGGCACGGCGCAGGCCGCCCCGGCGCGCGCGAGGTAATCGAAGACAGCCATGCGTGCCGCGCGGCCGAACACCAGGAAATACAGGACGGCCAGCCGGACGAAGGGCAGCATCACCGGCCGCGGCAGCCAGCGCAGGCCCAGGAAGCACAGCTTCATGAGGAACAACGTGCCCCGCTCGCGGCGCTGCGCCCAGCCCTCGGCGGCCATCCCTGCTGCGGCGCTCATGCGAACTTCCCCCGCAACAGCCGTGGCAGGCGGCGCAGCATGCCGAACACCAGCCGCGTGTGCATCCAGGAGATGCGCAGGTTGTCGTCGAGCGGCCGGAAGTGCGAGATCCCGTCGGTGGGATAGCGGACGCTCGCGTCCAGCCAGCGCATCGGCACTCCCCGCCAATGCAGGCGCACGAGCAGTTCGAGGTCGAAGTCCATGCGCGATCCCGGGCGTTCCTCGCGGATCACGTCCACCACCGGTGCGAGCGGATAGACCCGGAAGCCGCACATCGAGTCCGGGATGTCGAAGGACAGCGTGTTGAGCCAGACCATCACGTGCGAAGCGTATCGCCCGTAGAAGCGGGCGCGCGGCATCGAAGCGTCGAACACCGGGCGGCCGGCGATCAGCGCGCCAGGGTGGGCGGCGGATTCACGCAGGAAACGCGGCACGTCGGTCACGTCGTGCTGGCCGTCGGCGTCGATCTGCAGTGCGTGCGTGTAGCCGTCGAGGAGAGCCGCCTCGAGTCCCGCCGCAACCGCGGCTCCCTTGCCCTGGTTGACGGGCAGCCGCAGCACGCGCACGGCCTGATCGGCGTCGGCGAGCCTGTCCAGCGCCGCGGCGCAGGCGGCGCTCGAACCGTCGTCGACGAGCAGGCAGTCCAGTCCTGCGGCGCGCAGGCCCGCCACCACGGCGCCGATCGCGTGCTCGTGGTTGTAGACGGGCACGACCGCACAGGGACGCGTCACGCTCATGCGAGCAGGATCCTGCCAAAGGAGCGCAAGCGGCCCGACTCCAGGAAACGGAATGAAATACCCTCGCCGTACCGCTCGAGGACGCAGTCCACCTGCATCCCCGGCGTGAGGATTCCCTTGAATTTGAGGGCTTCGACGCCGGCAAAACGCGGCGGCAGGGCCCAGTGCGACCGTGCGAAAGCCAGCGCCCAGCCAACGTGCAGGGCCCCCGGGACGATCGGCGCGATCTCGAAGTGCCCGCTCAGGCAGGCCAGGTCAGCCGGCACCACGAAGCTGAGCTCAAGGCGGCCGTCGCGCTCGTGCCGGCTGACGACGACCGGCCCCTGCGGCCCTGCGACATCCACCCCGGCACCCATGGCCTTCAGGCCGACATGATGCGGTGAAGCGTCTCGACCAGGTCTTCCACCGTGCGCACGGAACGGAAATCTTCCGCCGAGATCTTGCGGCCCGTCAGGCGCTTGACGCGGTCCAGCAGGTCGACGGCGTCGATGCTGTCGATCTCGAGATCGTCGTACAGCCGGGCCTCCGGCGTCACCCGCGCGGGATCGAGTTCGAACATCTCGACCAGGGCGTCACGGATGAGCGCCAGCACTTGTTCCTTGGTCTGCATCGGCACACTCTCTCTATCGCGGCTTCAGGCAAGGCCGCGTCGCACAAGCTCCTGCTCGAAGGTCCGCAGGAGGTGATCATTGAACGCCCTGGACGCGGCCGGCGGCTGCTGGCCCGCCGAGCGGAATGGCGCCACGTCGATGTCTTCACCGACCTCGAGCGTCAGGTGCACGCGTCGATCCGGAATACGGTACCACGGCAAACCCTTGACGAGGCCCGCGGTGGGCTCGCAACGGATGTAGACAGGCGTCACCACCTGCGCGGCACGAATTGCCACGCTGGCCGCACCACGGTGAAAACGCATGGCCTCACCCGGGGTCGTGCGCGTTCCTTCGGGGAACATTATGACACTCTCGCCCGCCGCCAGCGCTTCCGCCGCGCCCTCGATCATGGTCGCGGTCGTCGCATTGGACACGTATCCGGCGGCCGTGACGGGCAGGCGGGTGAAGGGATTCCGCCACATGGCCGCCTTGACCACGCAGACGGCGGCCGGCGTGAATCCGATCAGGAAAATGACATCGATCAGCGACGGGTGATTGGCCACGATCAGCTGGCCCGGTCGCCCCAGCTTTTCCGCGCCGCGGTACTCGTAGGTCATCCCGCCCATTCCAGTCATCAGCCAGACGAACGTACGCATGGCGTATTGCAGGACACTGCGCGCGCGTCGGCCGTGCCGCCGGGAACCGCCGGGCAACAGGGCCAGGACCGGGAACACGGTCAGGCCCAGCACCAGCCCGGCCAGCCCGAACATGGCAAAGCAGAAGCCGGTGACAAACAGCCGCCAGTAGTAGGCGTCTCGACTTGCGGGGCGATCGCGTTGCGCCATGCGTAATAATGACACCCCATGGAACCCCTAGCGACCACTCCCGGCAGCCAGGCCTGGCTGGCCCCGCCGCAGGCGGCAGGCCGCTTCGACCCGGCGCGCCAGTCGCCAGCCGACGCCGCTCGCTGGCCGACCCTGAACGCCCCGGGACGACGCCGCGAATGGGCCGCGAGCCGCGCCCTGCTCGCCCACCTCACCGACCTGGGTGAACGGCACGCGAGCCTCTCCCACTCGCAGGGATGGTCCGCCGCGCTGCTGGCGCCCGAAGGCCTGCGCGTCGGGCTGGACCTGGAATGGCTGCGCCCGCGCGATGTGCTCGCCCTCGCCCGCCACGCCTACGATCCCCGCGAGGTCGAGGCCCTCGAGGCGCTGCCCGAACCCGAACGCGCGCTGCGCTTCCACCTGCTGTGGACGCTCAAGGAGGCCTGCGCGAAAGCGCTCGGACTCGGCCTGATGACCGCGACGCGCAGCTGCAACTTCGCCGAGTCCGGCGGCCGCTGGAGCGGCGCGATCGCAAGCGAGGGCAACTGGTCCGCCAACGTCTACGCCCCGCGACCGGGCGCCGTGCTCGCCGTGCTGCAGGTCGCGCGTGCAGGCCAGCCGCTGCCCGGGCTGAGCTGCCACGAGTGGCCGGAACCGATCACCGCGCCGTGGCCTCTGCTCGCTGAAATCCGGTCAGTGCCACGCTGAGCACGGTGGTCGTCGTGGGGGATGGGGTCCTGCTCCGGACCACCC
>JADZCS010000230.1 GCA_020851435.1 Gammaproteobacteria bacterium
CGTTAAGGCGTATGGCGACGCGACCCCTATCGCGGTCTGATGGCACCCATACAACGAGCCGGGCCGCGCAAGCGGTCCCCCGGTTCGGGACGGTGGTGACAATGCGGTCGCGGTGGCTGCTTCTCGCTTTCGTCGCGGCGCTCCACCTTGGAACCGCGCGGGCGGAAACGGCCTCCGCAAACCTGCAGGTCTCCGTCCAGGTCCTGCCCCACGCGCAACTGCAGACCGTCGCTGCCCCCGTCTCGATCACCGCAGCGGACGTGCAGCGCGGCTATCGCGACGTCTCGCGCCACTATCACCTCAGGACCAACGCGCCCGACCGGGTGGTGCTGCAGCTGAATCCGCGGGTTGGCCTCACGGACTCCATCGACATCCAGGGACTCCAGGTGCCGTTGAGCATGGACCACGCGAGCCTCGAGATCACGCAGCCGCTCGCGCGCGAGTTCACCCTGAATTACCGGCTCTGGCTGAGTGCTGGCGCCCGCCCCGGCGACTACGCGCTGCCCGTGCACGTCGTCGCGCTCCTGCGCTGACTCAGAACGTCAGCGTAACCAGCAGGGTATCCGAATATGTGCCCGGCACAGCGTCCTGCAATTGCGGGATGCGGCCGTAGACTTTGTGCGTGACGGTCTGCGTGCCACCGCCGTTGCCGACGCCCGGACCGACCGTCATCGCACCCGACGCGATCACCGTTCCGCCGCTTCCCGTTCCCCAGGCCTTGGAGCGGGTGGGGTCGGTGAACACGTTGTAGCCCAGGCGCCCGGCGCCCGCGCTCATCTGGCGCGCAGCGGGTGTCGCCCCGTTCATGCCGTGCGAAATGGTCACCGTGTAGTTCACCCGGGTTGCCGCCTGGGTCGTGATGCGGCATGTGACGGTGACCGTGCCGGCCGAGTCGTCCGGCGCAGTCACCACCGGGTCGTAGGCCCCGAAGTTGAGGCTGACCGCGGTGATCGAGCAGTCGGCCGCGTGCGATTCGCGGCTGGCGCCGCAAAGCAACAGGGCGAGCGCAGCCGTCAGCGAAGCGCGCGCTATCTGCATCGCAGGTCACCGAGATCGGGAATGGGCTCGCCGCCCGTCGGCCGCCGTGCCTCTAGCGTGCACTGGCCGCCGTTCCAGTCGATTCGAACCTGTGTCGTTTCGCGCAGCCCTTCCACGTAGAGCAGGCCGTCGAGCGCTACAGGGAAACGCGCCTCACCGACGTGCGCGGTCGCGCCAGCCGGCACGGGCGTGCCGTCGGCCTGCACCGCGCGAATCGTCGCAGCCAGCGCGCGTTCGACCGGGAAGCGCACGAGCGCGCCGCTGCGATAGGCCGGTGTCACCGCCATCTCGGACTGCGCCAGGCTGCCGTCCATCGGCACCTGTGTCGGGTCCAGGCTGATCAGGTTGTTTTCGTACGGGCGCAGTGCTTCGACCAGCACGCGCCCCTGCGCGTCGGTGCGGCCCACCGGCTGGTTGTCGACGAATACCGTGAGTCCTTCGTAGTCGGCAACCTGCACGACCGCGAAGCTCTGGTCGAGCTGCCGGGAGGGCATCACGCCCGCACCAGTGAACGCCAGCGCACCGGTTGCGCCGACACGCAAGCCGGACTGGCCGTTGCGCCTCGCATGTTCGACCGCGGCCATGCCCGCACGGCCCTGGTAGGCGAGATAGGTGTCCTGCCGGTCGGCGCTCGACAGCGACATGCGGTAACCCAGGCCCGAGCCGGCGGGCAAGTCGCGCTGCAGCGTGACGTCCGCCTCGAGGCCGCCACCGAGTGCGGGAGCGACGGACGACTGCTGCACGGATGAGCTCAGCGTGCGGCGGTTGCCGAGCGCCATGGACCACGTCAGCAGCAGGTTTGTCTCTCCGCCATTCGACAGCGTCCGCGATGCATACAGTCCGAGGTAGCCGAGTCCGCCGAGAGCAACCGAGTAATTGACGCCGATCGTCTCGGCCGTATCCGCGTCGTAGTAGCTCTGCAGTCCATAGGCGAGCTGCGCATTGCCGAAATGGCCCAGGTTGAGGCCGAGGCCCGCGAACGTGCGCTGGCGCGGCGTGAACGGCAATTCCGCCATGCCGGACTGGACGAACGAGCGGGACGCGTACTGCATCTGCGCGAAGGCGCTGAACGTCTGGCCGCTGCGCTCGATGCCGAATCCAGTCAGGAATCCGATGCCGCTGGAGTCGCCGCCCGCGGCGAGCTGCGCGGTCACGATGCCGGCGTATCCAGCCTGCCACGCGGCATCGGCGCCGATGGCGTAAGTGCCATTCGCCTGCGCCTCGGCGCGCGCTCCCGCCGTCAGCGTGTCGGTCACGCCGCGGCGGTAGGAGGCGACGCCGATCATGTCGCCGTAGCCGAAGCTGCGCGAGCCGTAGTCCTCGCGCACGCTGCCGAGTTCGACCGAATACTCGGCCAGGTCCTGGCGCAACAGCGAGCTGCCGGAGTAATACGGCTGGGTCAGCACCTGCTGCCGCCCGAGCGCGTCGGTGACCACGACCTGCAGCTGTCCCGCACCGGTCAGCACTGGCAGGCGATCGATCGAGAACGGGCCCGGTGGCACCTGTTCGCTGGCGATCGGCCGGCCATTGACGAAGACGTCCACGGTCGACGGCACGACGGCCTCGCCCTCGGCGGCAAGCAGCGGCGTCGTCACCAGCATCGGCTGCGTGCTGAAGTTGGTGCCGAACTGGATTCCGCCGAAACGCACCGCACGGCCCCAGGGGCCGGGGGTCGAAATCGCGTCGCCGACGCGCAGGGTTGCCAGCAGCGCCGGAAAGTCGCGGCTCCAGGTGGTATCGAGGCGGGCAACGCCGCGATCGGCAACCTCATGGCGCGCGACCATCGTATTGGCCACGATGCCCTGGTTACCGAACAGTCCGAGTTCGAAAAATCCGCCGCCCTGCCGGGAACCGCTGCTCTGCTCAGCCGACACGTCGTAATTGAGGAATGCCCCCAGGCCCGTGCGGGTGGCACGCGGGGCATCGGCGGCAGCGGTCGCGCGTTGCGTCGACAGAAACGCTTTCGCCGGCAGGGTGACGCGTGCGGTCATGGACGCCTGGTCGAACGCGACGACAGCCCCGATCTCAGGCCCGAGGCGGTAATAGCGTTCGCCGTTGACCTGCATCCCGCCGCGCGCAGGCTTCCTGAGGCGCAGCGCCTGGAGGTCTTCCGCGCGGATCAGCAGCGTGCCGTCGACGTCGCGACGGACGACCAGGCTGACGGCCTCGGCTTGATCGTTGACGTGCAGTTCGACGATGGTTTCGGCGAACGGCTCCGCTGCCGCCACGCCGGGTACTGGCGCCGCGATGGCGGATGCACCCGCAGTCAACAGCAGGATCGCGGCGATGCACGAGCGCAGGTGCACGGATTCAATCCGCCGTGAGCGTCAACTCCGTCGCGAACGAGCCTCGATCGGTGGTTCCCTCCAACCGATACTGTCCAGCCTTCCCGGGGCTGGCCACTGACTTCGCATCCGGACGGGTGTTGTTGTTGTCGCCGAATGACCACTGGCGGATCGCGCCGGGCAGCACGTAGCTGAGACTCGGCTGCTCGAGCACCTTCGCGGTGCCATCGGCGGTCTTCAAGGCAAAATTGTGGATGCGCGCGTGAGCCGCACCATCGTTGCGGGCGGTGACGGACAGTTTGCCGCTGGCGTCGCGACTGGCCGCCCACGTCACCTGCGGTTCGGCAGGCGCGGTCGGCGCCACGAAAATCGGCACGCTGAGCTTGAGCGCCACCTGCAGTCCCGTGAAGCCCGGGGCAGCGGTTTGCGGCACTTCCTGGACGATCAGGCGATAGGACAGCTCGCGCGCCGGGTCGACGCTGCGGCGCAGGGCCACGCGGATCAGCTGCGAGCCCCCCGGCTGCAGCGTGAAGACCGCCGGCGAAATCAACAGGTCGCGGGAAGGGCTAAGGGCATCCTTCCCTCCCTCCTGCGACCATGCCATTGCCTGGGTTTGAACCACCGCCGCCGCGGCATCCTCGTTCCTGACGGTGAGGGAAGCCGTGCCGGAAGTCTCGGCGAAGTCGACCCGCAGCGGCGAGATCGAGAATGATCCGGCCAGGGCCGGCGCTGACAACGCGAGGAGCGTTGCCAGGCCGGCCATTGCGGGAATGATCTTGCTGGGCCGCACTGGATCCGGCTCAGTAAGTGACGGTGACCGTGATCGAATCGTTGTAACTGCCGGTCGGCGCGTTCTGGTTGAACGCGTTGTCCGGCAGCTGGCCGTACACGGTGTGGGTCTTCGCGTTGGCGGCCGACATGCCGGTGCCGGTGTCGCTGATGATGCCGGTGCTGAGCGTGCCGTCGCCCCAGATCGTGGTGGCCGCCACGGACGTGAACAGGTTGTACTGCAGCTTGTTCGAGCCGCTGCCACTCAACAGTCGCTGCGCGAACGTGCCGCCGCCCGTGCTCAGCGAGACCCCGTACGGCGTCTGGTTCGAGCATCGCACCGTGATGTCGGCCGTGCCCGTCTTCGCAGCCGTGCCGTCGTAGTTGCCGAAAGCCAGGTTCTGCGAACTGATGATGCAGTTGGCGTTGACGACCGCGCTTACGCCTAGGGTGGTGGTCCTGGTTGCTGCACTCGCCGAACCCCATACCACCAGCAGGGCGCCCGCTGTTGCCAGCGCCAGAGCATTCTTAACCATGAATTGTCCTTCCCTTCCTTGTTGTTCACGACGGGTGTCGTGTGGCGCCGTATTCTTCTGATCTGGACGGCTTGAAAGCGTGATGCAGATTAGATTTTATGTAACTTAAAGCCGGGCTCGGCCCCAGACTGGCGCTCTGCGCTGCCGGATTTTCGGCTTTCAGCCGTGGCAGGCGCTATTCCCGCACCCGTCTGTTCGATACCGCACAGTGACGCCGCCGGTCATCCACGACCATGGACAATGACCCAACCCTCGACCAACGACACCGACCTGCAACGGAAGAGCTCGCTGCTCAAGACCGCCGCCCTGCAGAACTCCATCCTCGGCAGCGCCACGTTCTCGATCATCGCCACCGACGAGAAGGGGATCATCCAGCTCTTCAATCTCGGCGCGGAGCGCATGCTGGGCTACACGGCTGCCGAGGTCGTCAACAGGATCAGCCCGAGCGACATCCATGACCAGCAGGAGGTCGGCGCGCGCGCGCTGGCCTTGAGCGAGGAGCTGGGCACCACCATCGCGCCAGGCTTCGAGGCGCTGGCTTTCAAGGCCTCGCGCGGGATCGAGGACATCTACGAACTGACCTACATCCGCAAGGATGGCAGCCGGTTCCCTGCCGTCGTTTCCATCACGGCGCTCCGCGGCGAGGCCAGCGAGATCATCGGCTACCTGCTGATCGGCACCGACAACACGGCACGCAAGCTGAGCGACGCCAGCCTCAACGAGGCCATGGCGGCTGCAGACAACGCCAACCGCGCGAAGACCGATTTCCTCTCGAGCATGAGCCACGAACTTCGCACTCCGCTCAACGCGATACTCGGCTTTGCCCAGCTCATGGAGTCGGCGACGCCGCCGCCGCTGCTCGCGCAGAAGCGCAGCTTGGAGCAGATCCTCAAGGCCGGCTGGTACCTGCTGGAACTGATCAACGAGGTGCTCGACCTGGCGCTGGTCGAGTCGGGCAAGGCAACGCTGTCACGCGAGCCCGTGTCGCTGTCGGAGGTGATGCTGGAGTGTCGCGCGATGATCGAGCCACAGGCGCAGCAGCGCCACATCACGATGACCTTTTCCGCCGTCGCCATGCCCTGGTTCATCGACGTCGACCGGACCCGCGTCAAGCAGGTCCTGATCAACCTGCTGTTCAACGCCGTCAAGTACAACAAGCCGAAAGGCACAGTCGTGGTCGAATGCTCCCTGGCGCGTCCCGGCGTGATTCGTATCAGCATTCGCGACTCAGGCGACGGCCTGACGCCCGAGCAGCAGAGCCACCTGTTCCAGCCCTTCAACCGCCTCGGCAGGGAAACCGGCGAGGAGGAAGGCACAGGCATCGGGCTGGTGGTGGCCAAGAGGCTCGTGGAACTCATGGGCGGTACCATCGGCGTGACCAGCACGGTCGGCGTCGGCAGCGAGTTCTGGGTTGAACTCATGACGGCGTCCGCTCCGAAGCTCGCGGCCAGCGAAGAGCACCCGGCGGCGGCGACGCGGTCGGTCGTGCCGGACGGCACGCCGCTGCGCACGCTGCTCTACGTGGAAGACAACCCGGCCAACCTGGAACTGGTCGAGCAACTCGTGACGCGCCGCCCCGAGTGGCGCCTGCTGGGCGCCGCCGACGGCCTGCTCGGCGTCGAGCTCGCCCGGGGCTGCCGGCCGGACGTGATCCTGATGGACATCAACCTGCCCGGCATGAACGGCATCGACGCCATGCGCGTCCTGCGCGCGGACCCTGCCACGGCCCACATACCGGTCATTGCGCTCAGCGCCAACGCAGTGCCCCGCGACATCGAAAGGGCCCTGGAAGCCGGGTTTTTCAGCTATCTCACCAAGCCGATCCGGGTCAACCAGTTCATGGATGTGCTGGATGCGGCATTGCGCAGCACAAAGACACCGGACGGCCTCCCGACAGGGAGGGAAGCAGCATGACCGTCTCCGAATCGGAAATTCTCGACTCGAGCATCCTGATCGTCGACGACCAGGCGGCCAACGTGGCCCTGCTCGACCAGCTGCTCAAGGCGGCAGGCTACAAGGACGTGGCCTCGACCATGGATCCGTCAGCGGTCTGCGCACTGCACCGGAAGAACCGCTACGACCTGATCCTGCTCGACCTGCAGATGCCCGGCATGGACGGCTTCCAGGTCATAGAAAGCCTCAAGGCCAGCGATACCGACGGCTATCTCCCGGTACTGGTGATCACCGCCCAGCCGGGCCACAAGCTGCGTGCCCTGCAGGCGGGGGCCCGGGACTTCATCAGCAAGCCGTTCGACCTGGTCGAGGCCAGGACGCGCATCCGCAACATGCTGGAAGTCCGGCTGCTGTACCGGAAGCTCCAGGGTTACAGCGTGCTGCTGGAACGGACAGTCCAGGAACGGACTGCCGAGCTGCGGGAGAGCGAAGCGCGCTACCGCAGCCTGACCGAGCTGGCCTCCGACTGGTACTGGGAGCAGGACGAGACCGGGAGGTTCACGCGCGTCTCGGGACCGGTGCTGGAAATGCTCGGCATCCGCGTGGAAGGCCTCGCCGACGAGGGGCCACGCGAACAGGCGGACGGCTGGAACGAGGCCGAGCGTCAGACGCTGCAGGAAGCGATTGCCGCACGGCGCCCGTTCCTGGATTTCGTCTTCAGCCGCGTGACTGCGGATGGCACGCAGCAGAAGTTCCAGGTCAGCGGCGAGCCGATGTTCGACCGCTCCTGCCGCTTCATCGGCTACCGCGGCATCGGCGTGCAGCTGAGTGCCAGGCATTAGCGCGCACCGGCCAGTGCCGACCATGGCAGTCCAGCATGACCCCAGGCAGAACCACCTGCTCGCAGCGCTGACGCCTGAGGAGTTCGATCGCGTGGGCGCCAGCCTGGAACTGGTGCAGCTGGCGCTGGGCGACAGGCCCTACGACCCCGGCGAGCAGCTGCAGCACGGCTATTTCCCGACCACCGCCATCGTCTCGCTGCACTACGTGCTGGAATCCGGCGCGACGGCCGAGACCGCGAGCGCCGGCAACGAAGGCATCGTCGGCGTATCGCTGTTCATGGGCGGGAACACGACGCCCAGCTCAGCCGTGGTGCTGGTCGCCGGCCACGCCTACCGCCTGGAGCGTCACCTGCTCGTCAAGGAATTCAACCGCAGCGGCCTGTTCCAGCGCCTGTTGCTCCGCTATACCCAGGCGCTGATCACGCAGATGACGCAGACCGCGGCCTGCAACCGGCATCATTCCCTGGAGCAGCGCCTGTGTCGCTGGCTGCTGCTGGTCGCCGACCGGAGCCCTGGCCGCGAACTGGTGATGACCCACGAACTGGTGGCGGGGATGCTCGGCGTGCGGCGCGAGGGCGTGACCGAGGCCGCCGGGCGACTGCAGGCAGCGGGTTGCATCAGCTACCGGCGGGGACACATTTCGGTCCTCGACCGGTCGGGCCTCGAAGCCCGCGCGTGCGAATGCTATGCCGTGGTCAGGAAGGAATCCACACGCCTGCTGTCCGACGGGCGCCATCGCCAGGACGCGGCGACCGACGCTGCCCAACTGCTCTAGTACACGGCCCCTGCCAACCCGGCCGTCCGCGGGGTAGGCTGTGGCGCATGACGACGACACGGCGCACGCCCATCTCCCATCTGGCCCGCCTCGAGCGGCTCAAGTCGAGCTACGGCGAAGGCATTGTGGCAACCCGGCTGGCGCTCCTGCGCGTCCTGGCCCGCTCCAGGCTGCACACCGCGGCCCAGGTCGCCCGGCTGCACGAAATGCTGTGTTTCCTGCGCGCCTACCCGGACGACGCGCGTGTGCTCGCGCAGGTCACGCGCATGCTCGAGGGCTTCGACAGGCGGCCAGACCTTCTGGCTCACCGGGCCGCGCTCGCAGACTCAGGCATCGCCGGGACTGCGATCCACTATCGGTTCTTCTGGTCCACGGCGCTGTGGCTGGCGCGGCGCTGGCCCGACCGACTGCAGTTCGAGCGTGATGATCCGGAAGCCGCCGCAAGGATCGCGGCGGCCCTGCCGCTGGTCGCGCCAGCGGCCTCGGCAGAGTGGCTGCGCGCAGGGCAACTGCCGGCATTCGAGGCGCTGGACCGCCTGCGCGGCCGGCGCAGCGACGCGGCGTGGTTCGTCGGACGCGTGGCGCAGCTGCCCGGCGACGGCTTCACGCGCGAGGCCTTTTCCGACGCCGTCGACGCGCCATTCGCCGTCGAGCCCGGCAAGGACACGCCGTCGCGCAGCCGCGCGCATTTCGCGTCCGCCCCGCGGGCCTTCCAGCAGGCGCCGCTGCGGCGGGGCCGGCCGGACCTGCGAGCCGCCATCGCAGTGCAGCCGCGCGGCATGCGCCTGCTCTCGCGCCGCGACGGCGCCGCGCTCATCGACCTTGCGCGCTCGGCGATGGTCACGCGCGCACGCGACCTGATGGCCTTCGAATACGGCGATGCGCGCAGCGTGCGCCTCGTCGACGACGGCGACGGCCTGGCCTTCGCGTTCTGCGGCGTGATCCCGGAACGACGCTCGCTGCTGCCCGCGATTTTCGGCGGCCTGACCCTCCGGAACGGCGTGCCCATCGGCTACGTGCAGGTGGACGTGATCGGACCCTGTGCCGCGCTGTCGTTCAATACCTTCGAGACCTTCCGCGGCAGCGAGGCGAGCCACGTGTTCGCGAGGTTGCTGGCTGCGGTCCGCCACGCGTTCGGGGCAGTGTCGTTCAGCATCGAGCCGTACCAGCTCGGCCACGGCAACCACGAGGGTATCGAATCCGGCGCCTGGTGGTTCTACTACAAGCTCGGCTTTCGTCCGCAGGCCGCGGCCGCGCGCCGGCTGGCGCGCGACGAGGTCGCGCGGCTGCAGGCCAGGCCGGCGCACCGCTCGTCGGAGCGCACGCTGCAGGCCCTGGCGGCGCATCACCTGTTCTTCGATCTGGACCCTGCCGACCGGCGCGGACTGCCGCAACTGCAGGCCCTGCTCCAGCGCGCGGCCCACTGGCTTGCACGTGCCGATGCAGGCACGAATGGCGTGGCGGCGGCCGAGGCGGCGGCCCTGTCGCTGACGGGCCTGGGATCGCTCGCGGGCTGCAGCCGGGACGAGCGGCTCGCCTGGCAGCGCTGGGCGCCACTGATCGCCTCCATGCCAGGCATCGGCCGCTGGAGCGCGTCGGAACGTCGTGAGCTGGCGCAAATCGCGCTGGCCAAGGGCGGGCGCGATGAACTGGCGTTCCTGCTGCGCTGGGCCGCGCATCCGCGGATGGCGGCCGTGCTCTGGCGGGCGTGACCCGTGGCTAGGGCTTGGTCGCCCTGATCGGATCCGTGGCGATGCCCACCTTGACCATGCCGGCGTTCTGCGCGTCGGCCATCACCGTGGCGAGCGCCTGGAACTGCATCGTCTTGTCGACGTGCAGGTGCAGTTCGGGCTGCGGCTTGCGTTGCGCCTCGCTCGAAAGCCGCTTGACCATGTCGGCGCGATTGATCTCCACGTCGTTGAGGAACATCCGGCCGTCCGCCATCAAGGCGATCACGATGGTGTCGGGCTTCTCCTCGAGCAGCACCGTCGAAGCCTGCGGCAGGTCGATCTTGATCTTGTGCGCAAGCAGCGGCGCCGTGATCATGAAGATGATCAGCAGCACCAGCATGACGTCCACCAGCGGGATCATGTTGATCTCCGCCATCGGGGCCGAGTGAGGCCGCCCCCCGCCGCTGCCGCCAAGTCCGCTGAATGCCATGACGATCTCCGGTGGGTATCAGGCGGGCTGCTTCTGCTGTTTCGGCCGGTTGGCGCGGTGGTGGTCCATGGAGGACGGCACGCGCGCGCCGGTGGTGAGGTAGGCGAGCAGGTCCTCGGCGAAGGCGTGGAAGCCCGCGATGATCACGCGGTTGTTGCGCACCAGCAGGTTGTAGCCGAGCACCGCGGGCACCGCGACCGCAAGGCCCAGCGCCGTCATGATCAGGGCCTCTCCGACCGGTCCCGCCACCTGGTCCAGGGAGGTATCGCCGGTCGCGCCGATGCGCACCAGCGCGTGGAAGATTCCCCACACGGTGCCGAACAGGCCCACGAACGGCGCGGTGCTGCCCACGGACGCGAGCACGGTGAGACCGGTCTCCAGGCGCTCCATCTCGCGGTCCGTCGCGGCGCGCAGCGCGCGGTCGAGGAACTCAGCCCGACGCATCGTCCCCTTGGCCAGCTCGGGCGGCAGGTGGTCGTGATGCTGCATCGCGAACTCGCCGTCCAGCGCGATCTTCGAGAACGGCTCCCAGTCGGGCTGCTGCTCGAGGTGGGCGATCGCGAGATCCGGCGAGGTCTTCCAGAACGCCGACACGACGTGGCCCGCCCGGGAGCGGATGCGCACTACCTGGGCGCCCTTGAGGATGATGAAGTACCACGAGACGATCGACATCATGACGAGCAGGCCGAACACGAACAGTCCCACGGCATCCGTCTGCTTGAGGAAATGTTCGAAGCTCATCGCGGTGAGGGCTTGGGTCGGGTCCATGATGTCTTCCTCGAGTCAATCGAGCAGTTTGAATTCCACCCTTGCGATTACCCAGGCGCGAACCGGCAGGCCGCGGCGCATGGCGGCCTCGAAGCGCCAGTGTCGAACGGCCTCCAGTGCCGCCTGGTCCAGCGAGGCGTCGCCGCTGGAGCTGTCGATCGTGAGTTCCTCGGGACGGCCGTTCTCGCCGACCAGCGCGCGCACGCGCACCCTGCCCTCGATGCCCATGCGCAGGCAGCGCGGCGGGTAGTCGGGCGGCTTCATGTCGAGCAGCTTCAGGTTCGCGTAGGCCGCGACCGGCACGTCTTCGAGCCCCTCACCGCCGGGAACGCCGTACTTCATCGGCGGACCTGGCGTTCCGGGCAGCAGCTCATCGCCGGCTTCGTAGGGCTTCACCTGCGTGTCGGGCGGCACCGGATTGGAGGTCGGCGTGTCCACCAGGATCGGCACGGGACGGGTCTGGCGAGGTGGCTGCCTGACCGCGTCGCTGGGGGGTGGCGGCTTGTCGCCGGCAGGCTGGAGCTGGGGTGGCAACCGCAGGGGCGGCAGCTTCTGCAGGCTGACCTGGAAGACTGCGTCGGCACTCTGCTTCGCCGGCATCTCGGGCGCCGTCAGCAGCAGGCGGCCGATGACGCCGGCATGCACCATCGCCACGACCGTCAGTATCCCCGCTGCGCCCCAGGTCAGGCGCTCGTCGTGGACGTAGCGGTCGATGCGCATGACGTGCCGTTACCAGCGTAGGTCGCGGACTAGCCTGGAAGCCCCTTGATTCTAACGGACACACGCCTCGCCCGCTGTCGGCGCAGGCGGCCAGATGTACCTAGGCGTGCAGGGGTTGTACGAGGACACGACGACTGGACCAGCCCTGCGGTAGATATCGCTGTGTTTCGGGATGCCGTCATTGCGGGCCTTCCCGAGGCGGGTTAGAACCGACGTCAAAGGGGGCCCGTTCCCGGGTTACCCGTCTGACCGGTGAATTCCATGACCACGACCGGACCGCAACCCAGCTACGAGATCCTCAGGCGTGAGGATTTCTCCGACGTGACCTACCTCCTCGAGGTCCACCACCCGAGAATGGCCAGGTCGGCGCGCCCGGGGCAGTTCGTCATCGTCATGTCCCACCCCGAGGGCGAGCGCATCCCGCTCACCATCGCCGACTTCGACCGCGACAAGGGAACGATCACGCTGGTGATCCAGGCAGTGGGCAAGACCACCAAGGAAATGCAGCAGTCCTGCCGCGTCGGCAGCCGCCTGCACGCACTGGTCGGCCCGATGGGCATCCCGAGCCACATCGGCAAGGCGAAAAAGGTGCTCTGCGTCGGGGGCGGACTCGGCGTGGCGCCCATCTACCCGCAGGCGCGGGGGTTCAAGGAGAGCGGCGCCTACGTCATCGGCGTGGTCGGATTCCGCAACCGCGATCTGATGTTCTGGGAAGACAAGTTCCGCGCCGTCTGCGACGAGCTGATCATCTGCACGGACGATGGGTCCGCCGGCATCAAGGGCCTGGTGACCGAAGGCATCCGCCAGGCCATCGCGAGCCACCCCGACATCGACGAGTGCGTCGCCATCGGTCCGCCGATCATGATGAAGGGCTGCGCTGAGGCCACCCGCCCGCACGGCATCAAGACGATGGTCAGCCTCAACCCGGTCATGGTCGACGGCACCGGCATGTGCGGCGGCTGCCGCGTCAAGCTGCAGAGCGGCATCAAGTTCGCCTGCGTGGACGGGCCGGATTTCGACGGCCACGAAGTGGACTTCGACGACCTGATGTCCCGCCTCGGCCGCTACCGCGAAGTGGAGCGCCAGGCCACCGCGCGGTTCGAAGAGAACTGCAACATGCGTGCGGAGTTCGTGGCCGCCTCCGCCCAGGAAGGCGGGCAGTCCCCCGACTGAGCCGCGAGCTATCCTCCCCTACCAACGCCCCGACCCTCACGGCACCCCCATGGCACCCAGGAAGCGGACGATCAGGACCATCCCCCAGGAACGCACGCCCGCGCGCGAGCAGGACCCGGCGGTCCGCGCGAGGAACTTCCTCGAGGTCAACTGCGGCTACACGCTGGAGGACGCGCTGCGCGAGTCCGAGCGCTGCCTGATGTGCGCCGACGAGCCCTGCGTCCGTGGCTGCCCAGTGGGCATCAACATCCCCGGATTCATCCAGAAGATCGGCGAGAAGAACCTGCACGGCGCCTACGACGTCATCACCGACACGAACCTGCTTCCGGCCGTGTGCGGCCGGGTCTGCCCGCAGGAGAACCAGTGCGAGGGCGTCTGCACCGTGGGCGACTCGCTGGAGCCGGTGGCCATCGGCAGGCTCGAGCGCTTCGTCGGCGACATGGCCATCCAGCAGGGCTGGAGCAACGTTCCCTACATCGAACCCTGCGGTTACCGGGTCGGCATCGTCGGGTCCGGGCCTGCGGGCATGGCCTGCGCCGCCGACATGGCCAAGGCCGGCTGCGAGGTCACGGTCTTCGAGGCCTTCCACGAGGCCGGCGGCGTGCTCAAGTACGGCATCCCGGACTTCCGCCTGCCGAACACGGTCGTCGACGCCGAACTCGACAAGCTCGTCCAGCTCGGCATCCGCTTCGAGTGCAACACGCTGGTCGGCAGGCTGTTCACGGTCGAGGAGATGCTCGACGACATGGGCTTCCACGCCGTGTTCATCGGCACCGGGGCCGGATATCCGACCTTCATGGGCATCCCGGGCGAGTCGCTGAACGGCGTCCTGTCGGCCAACGAACTCCTGACCCGCTGCAACCTCATGCACGGCCGCGACCCCGCCCACTTCGACACGCCGCTGCCGCCGAGCCGAAACGTGGTGGTCATCGGCGCAGGCAACACGGCCATGGACGCGATGCGCGTTTCGCTGCGCCTGGGTGCGGACAAGGTCCACTGCATCTATCGCCGCAGCCGCAAGGAAGCCCCGGCGCGTGCCGAGGAACTCCACCACGCAGAGGAAGAGGGCATCGAGTTCCACTGGCTCACCAACCCGGTGGAGATCCTCGACGACGGCAAGAACAACGTCCGCGGCCTGCGTTGCCAGCGCATGGAACTCGGCGAACCCGACGCGTCGGGCCGGCGGCGCCCAGTCCCGGTCGAGGGCAGCGAGTTCGAGTTCGAGGCAGACCTCGTCGTCTATGCGATCGGCACCAATGCCAACCCGATCCTCGGCCAGACCTCCGGCCTGAAGCTCGACAAGCGAGGCTATATCGCGACCGACGAGAACCTCGCGACGTCGATCGCCGGCGTGTTCGCCGGCGGCGACATCGTCACCGGTGCTGCCACGGTGATCCAGGCGATGGGTGCGGGCCGCAGGGCCGCCCGCGGCATGAAGGCGTGGCTGGGGCTGCGCGACACCGTGGACGCCTGCAGCGAAGCGACGCTGGCGCCGGACCAGCGGCCTTTCGGGCTGGATCCGGCCGAACGCGACTTCGTCCTGGTGCGGTTGCCGCGCGCCGCCAGCACCACGCCCACCCATACCTGAACCACACGGTCCAAGGCAGAGAACCCATCACCATGAATGCCACGCGCGCAGCAGACCTGACCCAAGACGCCGGGAAACGCACGCCGGCGGCCAGCAAGCAGGCCATCGAAATCTCCGAAGCCATCATCGAGATCATCAGCGACTCCGGCGAGGGCGCGCAGCGCTGCGGCCAGTCGCTCGGCTCGATCGGCGCGAAGATGGGCAACGGCGTCTGGACGGTCGAGATCATCCCGGCGGAGATCCAGCCTCCCGCGCGCAGCGTGGCCGGCGCCAGCGGCAACCGCATCAGGCTGGCCTCGGGCAGGATCAGCAATGGTGGCGACGAGACCGACCTCGTGGTCGCCTTCAACGAGCAGGTCCTCCTCGGCCGGGTGCGCGACGGCGAACTCAAGCCGGGTTGCACGATCCTGCTCGAGAGCATGTGGCGCGAGCACCGCGATCCGGCGGTCCGGGCCGCCTACGTCGAGACCTTCGACCGGCTGATAGGCCTGGGCTATCGCGTGATCGAGACCCCGATGGAACGCGAATGCCTGAAGCTCGTTTCGGATGCGCGCAAGGGCAAGAACATGTTCGCGCTGGGGCTGCTGTGCAGCATCTACAGCCTCGACCTCGACATCGCCCGCGGCCAGGTGGCCGTGGCGCTGAAGAAGACCGACCTGAAGGTCGTGCAGGCCAACCAGCGGCTGCTCGACGCCGGCTTCGCCTGGGCCGAGGAAAACCTCGACCTGAAGTTCCGCATTCCCGCCACCCGGGCCACCGAACCGCAGATCGTCGTCAACGGCAACACCGCGCTGGCGCTCGGCGTGCTCGCCTCGGGCATGGACATCTGCGCGATGTACCCGATCACGCCGGCAACCTCGGTATCGCACTACCTCAGCGATGTGTTCGAGAAGGTCGGTGGCATGGTGCACCAGGCCGAGGACGAGATCGCCGCGGCGGCCTTCACCATCGGCGCGTCGTACGCAGGCAGGTGCGCGGTGACGGTCACCTCCGGGCCCGGCTACTCGCTCAAGCAGGAGGCCATCGGGCTCGCGGTCATGGCCGAGATCCCGATGGTCATCATCAACGTCCAGCGCGGCGGCCCCAGCACGGGGCAGCCCACCAAGACCGAGCAGGGCGACCTTCTGACGGTGTGCTACGGCAGCCACGGCGACGCGCCCAAGGTGGTGCTCGCGCCATCGGGCATCGAGGACTGCTTCCACGCGGTGATCACGGCCCGCAAGATCGCCGAGACCTTCAACATGGTCGTGGTCGTTCTCACCGACGCGAGCCTGGCCACGGCACAGACGCCATTCCCGCGACCGACATTCAGCGAGGACTGGCTGGCGCCCCCGATCGACCAGGGCCCTGTGCCCGCCGGGGCCAAGCCCTACGACTGGGACAAGACCACGGGCCTGTTCCGGCGCTTCGTCCCGGGCCAGGCCGGCGGCATGCACACCGTCACCGGACTTGCGCACGACCGCTCGAGCCGCGTGGCCTACGATCCTGCAACCAACGAGGAAGGCCTGCGGCACCGCAGCCTGAAGCTGGCGGCGCTGCAGAAGACGCTGGCCACTCCGCCGGTCTTCGGCGACGAGGAAGGCGACCTGCTGCTGATCGGCTGGGGCAGCACCAAGGGCGCGATCGAGGAGTCGGTGACGCGCCTGCGGGCCGAAGGGCACAAGGTCTCCTCGCTGCACCTCACCTTCGTGCAGCCGATGCCGTCGGGAATCGGCGAAGTCCTGAAACGCTTCCGCAAGGTCATGACCATCGAGAACAACTGGTCCGACCGGCTCGAGGACGAGATCATCGACGAAGACAACCGCCGCTACTCGGCGCTCGCCTGGATGCTGCGCGCGCGCTTCCTCGTCGACATCGACTGCTGGAGCGAGTCGCGCGGCCGCCCGATCAAGCCGGGCACCATCTGCAGCGAGGTCCGCTCGCGGCTCAACCGTGGCAAGGGGTACGGCGCATGACCAGGAACGCAACTCAGTCCGTGATGCGCCTGTACGAGGACCACCACGTGCTCGAGGACTACCAGGGCGGCGTGCCGCGCTGGTGCACCGGCTGTGGTGACAACGCCATCCTGACTGCCGTTCAGCGGCTCTGCCGCGACGAGGACCTGGCGCCGGAACGGACCGTGTTCGTGTCCGGAATAGGCTGCTCCAGCCGCTTCCCGCATTCCATGAAGACCTACGGCTTCCACAGCATCCACGGCCGGGCGCTGCCCATCGCTGAGGGCGTGAAGATGGCGCGGCCGGACCTGAACGTGTTCGTCAACACGGGCGACGGCGACAACTGCAGCATCGGCGCGGCGCACTGGGTACACGCGGTCCGCTACAACATGAACCTCACGATGCTGCTGCACGACAACCACATCTACGGGTTGACCAAGAAGCAGGCGTCGCCGACCTCGCCGATCGGCACGAAGAGTAATACGACGCCGCGCGGCTCCTACCTGGAGGCGCTGAACCCGCTGACGGTGACGCTGGGCGTGCAGAACGTCTCCTTCGTCGCCCAGGCCGTGGACTGGATACCCGAGGTTCTCTACGACATCATCTCGGCAGCCTTTCATCACAAGGGCTTCTCGTTCGTGCGCATCATCCAGCGCTGCCCGGCATTCCTGCCGAACATGTTCGACGCGTGGCTCAACGACACGCAGAAGACGCAACTGCTGACGCACGAAAACGGCCTGCAGCCGAGCGCCGCCATCGGCAAGCTGTACCGCAACCAGTTGCGGCACGACCCTGCGGACATCGACCGCGCGCGCGAGATCGCCTCCGGCGACGACCCGATTCCGGTCGGGATCCTGTATCGCAATCCCGACGTCCCCTGCTACGAGGAACTCCGCGGCGCCGGCAGGCAGCGCACGCCGGAGATGGTCCGGCACGGGCTCGAAGCCGAGTTCGACAAGTTCACGGTCTGGCCGGAAGGCCGGCAGCCCGCAGCCTGACGCCGTCACGCGCCACCCTCCCCCCCTCCCAACTCATCGAGCCCAGAGCCGACATGGACGCATCGCTACAACTGCAGACCATGTTCCACCTCACCGGACGGCGGCCCGCGCCGCCGCTGGTGGCCGTGGAAGGCATCGGACTTCGGCCAGCCCTGCTGGCGCGATACCGCGACCTTGCCCGGCTGCGCTACGACTTCCCGCTGGTGCTCGTCGAGTCCGGCGCCAACGGACCCGTTGCGCGCTCGCTGAGCGACCTGGTCAGTGAACTGGCCCGCAACGTCGCCTCGGCCGGCCCGACCGGCGAGGCCCTGCGCAAGCAGTTGCTGAACGTCGAGCGCAGGATTCGCCGCGCTGTCGCCGGCGGCGCCTCCGGGCGGCTGTCGGCGCTGTGGAAACAGGCGGTCGCGGAAGTCACGGCGACGGGTGATCCGAGGGTGGCTGACACGCTGAACCATGCCGGCCGAACCCTGGGCGTGGATGGCGAGGTGCTCGACTGCAGCGAGGCCATGCCCGCCCGGCTGCTGACGCATGCCTGGCGCAACGTCCAGGCCGCGAAGCTCAGCCAGGCGCGTGCGGAGATCGACAGCCTGATCGTTCGGCTCAACGACATCCTGCGCGCGGACTTCGTCCGCTCCGGTGCCGGGCGGACTGCCGAAGGCCTCAAGACGTCGGTCGGCACACGCCAGCAGGGGCTGTTCGACTTCGCGATGATGTCGCGCCTGCTGGCGCACACTTCCCCGGACAGCCGGCTATCCGCCACGCGGCGTCGGCGCATCGACTGGGCGCTGTCGGTGCTGCGCTCGCAGCGTTTCTTCCCGGCCGCGGGCGTGCCGGGGCACAGCGAGCCCGCCTACGAGTTCAGCTTCGACACCTGCCGCGGCGCGCGGCAGGCTTTCCAGGATCGCCTGCCGGCCATGGCCGAGCTCGTCAAGGCGATGTCCGTGGCGGAACTCGAGGGCAGCGGGCGCTATGACGAGTCGAAGCACGACGCGTTCTTCGACGGCTTCGACGCGGGCTCACTCTCGCCGCAGGACATGGCGACCTTCCCGGACTATTTCGTCAGCCTGCGCGGTCGGCCCACCGACGCCGCGAAGGACACCAACCTGCTCGAGCTGCTGTCCTCGGGCTTCTCTGTGAAAGTGCTGGTCGAGACCGACGACATCCTCCAGGAGTCCTCGGCCGGCCAGGGCAACTCCTCGTTCGGCGTGCGCAGCGTGCAGCTGGCGAGCCTTGCCATCGGCCTCAACGACACCTTCGTGCTGCAGTCGACGAGTTCCAACCTGCTGCAGATGCAGGGTCGGGTTCTGCAGGGACTCGCAACCGCCGGGCCCGCGCTGTTCTCCGTCTTCACGCCTTCCGCGGCCCACGCCGGCGGCCTGCCGCACTACCTGGCCAGCGCAGCGGCCATGCAGTCCCGTGCGTTTCCCGCCTTCAGCTACGACCCGGCCGCCGGGGCCGAGCTTGCCTCGCGCTTCTCGCTGGACGACAACCCGCAACCGGACAGCGACTGGCCGGTCGCGAAGTTCGAGTACGCCGACGCCGGGCTGCAGCGGGTGAGCGAGGAACTGTCGTTCACCCTGGCCGACTTCGTCGCCACAGACTCCAGGTACGCGCAGCATTTCGCGCTGGTGCCGCACGGTTCCTGGAGCGGAAGCATGACCCCGATCGGCGAGTGGTTCAGGCCGGATGCCGCGCGCGAAGAGGGACGCGTGCCCTACCTGCTCGCGGTCGACGAGCACGACGTGCTGCAGCGCCTGATCGTCGACGACAAGCTGGTACAGGCCGCCCGCCGCTGCCTCGACAACTGGCACCGGCTGCAGGAACTCGGCGGCGTGCACAATTCGCACGCTGATCGCCTGCTGGCGCGCGAACGCGCTGTGTGGGACGAACAGAAGCGACAGGAACTGGCGGCGCTGGCCAGCGCCGCGCCGCCGGCAGCGCCGACGCCGGCTGCAGCGCCCCAGGCCGCCGTGGCGGACGCCGCTGAGGCGCCCGCGCCGGAACCCGAGCGTTCGAAGGACGAGGCCTACATCGAGACGATCCGCTGCTCGACCTGCAACGAGTGCACCCAGCTCAACGGCCAGATGTTCGCCTACAACGAGAACAAGCAGGCCTACATCAAGGACCTCAAGGCGGGCACTTACCGGCAGCTGGTCGAGGCCGCGGAAGGCTGCCAGTTGTCCATCATCCACCCGGGCAAGCCACTGAACCCCAACGAGCCCGGGTTGGCGGAACTTGTGGAACGCGCGCAGCCCTTCCTCTAGGCGACGGCAGGAACCCTAAGCCAGGGCCGCCTTGAAGGCGTCCCTGCGCTGGGTCACGCCCACCGGCAGCGCCTTTTTCGTGTACCCGCTCTCGAGGGATTTCACGATCAGGCGCATGCCGTCGACCATGCCTTTCTCGATCCGCTTGGCGGCGCTCCTGTCCAGCTTGCGGAACGGCGAGAGGGCCTTCCGGTTCGGCGTCAGGATGGTCTCGAGGTCGTCGACGACGTCGCTCGCGAACTTCTTGCGCTTGGACGAGCTGCACATGTAATTGCCGGGCCAGTCCGTGTTGTAGCCTTCCTTCACGTCGGCAAGGCTCATCGAATAGTTCTTGAAGCCGCTGTTCGGGTCGATGAAGTCGTGGCCGGACACGCTGATGCGCTGCTGCGTGTTCTTGCCGACCATGAACAGGTTGCCCGGATTGACCAGCGTCTTGAACTTCAGGTTCTTGCCGCCGAAGTCCTTGTTGCAGCCACCGGTCGGCATGAACCGGTCCGTGTTGCCGATGTACATGTCGGCCGCGATGATCCGGCCCAACTGCTCCAGCCCGCCGTCTGCATTGAGGCCATCGGCCAGCTGCACCATCACGCCCTTGTCCGGGGGGTTGCCGCCAACACCCAGTCGGGCCTCGAGCAGCTTGTCGGCGCCGGTGAGGTCGGCGCAGGGCATCTTGTACCAGACGCCTCCCTGGAAGTCGTGGAGCGCCTCCTTGAGGTTTTTCGCGGCCGGCCCCGCATCGAAGACGCAGATCTTGTCTTCGGCAAAGCCACTGGTGACCCGCTCCATGAACGCGACGTAGTCACCCAGCGCTTTCTTTTCCGAATCCTTGAGGGCCTTGGTATTGCCGCCGATCTTGTCGACGGCCTTCATGGCGGCCCGATGGTGGGTGAGCGTCTGTTTCTCGAAGACGTTCGCTTCGACCTTGACCACCAGTTTCTCGCCGCCGTGCCCGGTCAGCAGGTAGACGGTGCCCGAGCGCAGGACCGCCAGGTCGGCGATCTCCATATCGGTAAGCTGGGAATACATCGACAGCACTTCTGTACCCTCCCTTGCAGGCCGGCCAGTTCGCCGGCGACCCTCCATGGACCGCGAGATCATACCTAACCCGGAACAGCTGTCACCCTGTTCGTCACATAACTGGGGGACTTGCGCGGGGCTCTGCCGCAGGCCTGCCCTTGACGCAAAGCAACGGGGCGCTTGTACTGCGCGCAACGGCCCCAGGAGTTGAACCCGATGACGACGCGGCAGGCCCTCCTCGCCCTTGCAATCGCCCTGGGCCTGGCCGGCGCGGCACGGGTGCCGCCCGCCTGGGCCGACGGGGCGCAGCGAACGGCCAGCGCCATCTCTGCCGCCGTGGATGCCGAGGCACCGGCCGCCGTAGACCTGCTCGAGCGGCTGACGACGCAGAACTCCGGCAGCTTCAACCGGACCGGCGTCGAGGCCGTTGGCCGGATGCTCGAGGCGGAACTGAAGGCGCTGGGCTTTCGGACGCGCTGGGTGCCGATGGACGCCATCGGGCGCGCGCCGCATCTCGTCGCCGAGCGTGACGGCGGCCATGGCCAGCGACTGCTGCTGATCGGGCACATGGACACGGTGTTCGAGCCCTTCCATCCCTTCCGCAAGTTCACGCGCAACGGCGACTCCGCCACGGGTCCGGGCGTCAACGACATGAAGGGCGGCCTGGTCGTCATGCTGTCCGCGCTCAAAGCACTGCGCGCGGCCGGGGCGCTGGACGAAGCCCGCATCACGGTGTTCATCACCTCCGACGAGGAGGCGCCTGGCGAGCCGGTCGAGCAGTCACGCCGTGAACTCGTCGAGATCGCGAAGCGCTCCGACGCAACGCTGTGCTTCGAATCAGGCATCAGCCGCGATGGCAGGGACTATGCGTCGATCGGGCGGCGCGGTTTTACGGGATGGCGCGTCGCCAGCGAGGGCCGCCCCGGCCACTCTGGCGGCATCTTCTCCGCGCAGCAGGGCGATGGCGCCGCTTTCGAGCTGAGCCGGGTGCTGAGCCGCTTCCACGACGAGCTGCGCGAGCCGAACCTCACCTACAACGTCGGCCTGATGCTCGGCGGCGCCAACATCAAGCTCGAGGACGCCGGCATCGGCTCGGTCGCGGGCAAGGCGAACATCGTGCCCGCCGAGGCCCAGGCGATCGGGGACCTTCGGGCGCTGACGCCGGCCCAGGTCGAGCGCGTCAGGCAGCGCATGCGCGAGATCGTCGCCGCCAGCCTGCCCGGGACGACGTCGACGATCAGCTTCGAGGGCGCCGAGTACCCGCCCATGGAACCGACGCCGCGCAACGCGGCGCTGCTCGCCCGGTACAGCGAGGCGAGCGTGGCCATGGGCCTGCCCCAGGTGCTCACGCTCGACCCCTTGCTGCGCGGCGCAGGCGACTCGGCGTTCGTGAGTCCCTATGTCGCGACGATCACGGGCCTCGGCGCCGTCGGCCAGGGCGCGCATGCCGCCGGAGAGAGCGTGGACCTCACGCGCCTGCCGGTGCAGGCCAGGCGCGCGGCGATGCTGATCCGCATGCTCAGTAGGTAGCGTTTATCGCCTGGTCCATCCACTGGAAGCGATTGCCGACCCAGACCTGCAGGGCAACGACCTGCGCCTCCCAGGTATTGGCGGCGAGCAGTTCGGGCGGGGTGGCCCATGTCCCCACGCCGAGCACAGGCCAGCGCTGGAAATTCAACTTCTGGCTCTTTGCCAGCAACGCGCGCTGCCGGGTGATGGACGCCGCGACTTCCGCCTGCAGAGTGCCCTTGACCTCGTTCCAGCGCGCCTTGAACGCGGCTCGGAACTCCGCCTCCCGGAACAGCCCCTCGTACCAGGGGGCGTAGGTCGGGAACCATCCATGCCAGTCGTTGAGCGCGTAACCGCCAATGGCGCCGTAATTGGAATTGCCGGCCCCCAGGTCGAAATCCCAGATCGGCCCCATGGCCATTTTCTGGCCCTTGTCGCGGTACAGGTTCACGCTGGACATGAACATGCTGTCCTGGTTCTTGAAAAGCTCCTGCACGATCAACCAGTCGATGAACGAGGGAACGTCGACCAGGCTGGCCCCTGGCACGCCGCTCTTCAGGCCATCCTCGATCTGCTGGACCATCGCCTGGATGTAGGCCTTCTGCCCTGGCGTAAGGCTGTCCGCCTTGGGCGACTTGTAGTCGAATATCTGCCCATCGGTGGTCGTGAAGTAGTCGACACCGGCCACACCGCCTTCCAGCGGTGAGCGAAGGTTCGCCTCCAGCCAATAGCCTGTGTCATCGAGCGTCGTCGGCTTCTCGACCGGAATCCGGCCGCTGCCGATCTCCATCTGCTCGCCCACTGTATAGGTGCCCTGGTAGGCCCCGTTCAGGAACAGGTCCACCGGCAGTGCGCTGGGCGTGAAACTGAGATTCGTGAGCCGGCGCGCTACGTCGAACGCCAGTTGGGTCCGCATCAGGCTCATGTCGAAGTAGCTGGCGAGCAGGACCCAGTTCTTTGCCGCTGGCAGTCCCAGCACGGCGGCCGAGGCGTCGAGCGTGAAGCGGTAGGGCTTCTTTGGCTGGCCCCAGGTGGAGTTGCCGCGCCCCTTGATCTTCATCGTGCTGGTCGGCAGGGGCTGCGCGTAACTGGTCGAGCCACCGATGATCGTGATGTCACCCGTTACATAGAAGTCCTTGGAGTCGATCGGCACGCCGCCCGTGCTGCGGATGATCACCGAGGGGATGCCGCTGTCGCCGATATCCAGCGTGTAGCGCCGGGCGTTGCCGGTCGCGTCGACCACGAGCAGTTCGCGGACTGTGGTCAGGTCCAGCGTCGCCGGACTGGATACCGGCCTGCCGCTAACGAACACCGTGCCGCCATCGGTCACGAACGACACACTGACTACCGCAGCGGTGCCACCGGGAAGCGTCGCTGCGATGCGTCCGCCGGCAGGCGTCTGCTCGACGTCGGCAGGGCCCCGGAACGGCAGCAGCAGTGGGTGGGGTGCCGACTCCACCATGAATGCTGTCAAACGATTCGTGCCAGGCGGGGCCGGCGTGACCGTCAGCGCGACCGTGGTCGGAGTCGTGTGGACCAGGTTTCCCGACATGCCCTTGACCGTCAGCGCATGCCCCTGCACGGCGGCCGCAGCGGAGACAGAGATCGTCAGTGTGCCGTACGAACTGTCCTTAGGGATGACCCCCGTTGCGGTCACACCGGCCGGGGGCGCTTCGAGGCTCAGTTCGATGGCGGCCTTGTGGCCACCCGTGCGCAGCGCCGTCACCGTGATTATGCCGGTGCTGTTGCCTTGGACCGCCAAGGCAGCGGTCCCGCTGGCCAGGGCGAAATCCGGCGACGCGCCACTGCCACCACCACCGCAGGCACTCAACAGGGCCAACCCGAGCGTAAGCAGGCCCGTGCGCAAAACGACCTTCACGCAGCAACTCCTTCGAAACGTCGACCAGATCAATGCGGCAGGATAGCAGGAAGGCGTCGATTACATGGGTCGCCCCAGCCGGTCCGGCACTGAACCAGCAGCAACCTGCTTTGCGGGTCGCACCCAACTCGCGCCGGAAACTCCGTATATATCAGCAATATTGCTGAATGGCAGAGTGCGCGGCAGCAGTTTGTAACAGTCAAACTCGTTGGTCACCGACATGGCCATGCATAAACTGACCGGGAGACAACCGATGACTTCACGAGACTTCGTCCTGGGCCTGGCGGCCACGGCAGTGGCCCTTGCCATGCTCCCGGCAGTTGCCGGCGCCGACACCATCGTCGGCTCGGACCACGACTTCTCCGGCGACGGCTGGTCGGGCGGCGAGATCTGCGTGGCCTGCCACACACCGCATAACGCCGACACCAGTGTAACCAACGCGCCGTTGTGGAATCACTCGCTGACGACGACGAGTTTCACCCTCTACAGCTCGGCCACCATGAACGCAACCGTCGGCCAGCCGGACGGCTCGTCCAAGCTGTGCCTGTCCTGCCATGACGGCACGGTGGCGCTCGACAGTTTCGGTGGCAAGACCGGCACCAGCTACATCGGCGGTGGCCAGAATCTGGGCACGACTCTCGCGAACGACCACCCGGTATCGATCACCTACAACACCGCCCTCGCCACCGCCGACGGGTCGCTGGCGGACCCGGCGACTGCGCAGGTCACGATCGGCACCAGCGGCAACGGCGGCAGGACCAAGACCGGTTCCATCAGCGCCATCATGGCCCCGGACGGCAAGGTCCAGTGTTCTTCATGCCACGACGTGCACAACACCTATACCAACGGCGCCAGCCTGCTAGTCAAGAGCAATGCAGGCAGCGCGTTGTGCCTGACCTGCCACGTGAAGTAACGCACGGCGTCTGAGACACTGGATCGACTGCAGGACGCAATCGCCGCCACGAGGCGAACAGCCAGTGACGGCGGTTTTCTCTTGTCGAATGTTCAAGACAAGACAAGGGCAATGCCCAGGGAGTGGGGCGTGGGTAGTTCCGCAAGGTGCATGGTGAGCTTGCGTACGGTTGCCGCCGCGTTGGCAGTGGTGACCATCGTCTGCGGCTGCGCCAGCCAGGCCCCGCGCACGTCGGAATCGATTGCACCGATTTTCTACCCTGCTCTCCCTGACCAGCCTCGCCTGCAATTCCTCGCACGCTTCTCGACCGAAGCGGACCTGGCGACGAAGTCCTCCGCGCTGCAGGACTTCGTCCTGGGCGCCGAGACCAGCGGCAGTGACCTGCTGGTCAAGCCGTATGGCGTCGATATCCACGACCAGGCCATTTTCGTGGTGGACACGCGAAACTCAGGCTGGGCAGTGTTCGACCTGGCGCAGCGCCGTACGCGTGTCGTCCGGCCGTCAGGAGCCGGCGCGCTGCGCAAGCCCATCAACATCAGCATCGATGCGGACGGCACGCGCTACGTCACCGATACGGGCCGCGACCAGGTGGTTGTCTTCGATGCCAACGACCGATACCTGCGCGCCTTCGGCAAGGCCGGCGAGTTCCAGCCTGTAGATGCAGTGGTGTCGGGCGACCGGCTGTATGTGACGGACATCGCACACCACCAGGTTGTGGTGCTGAACAAGCACACCGGCGTGGAACTCCGACGTTTTGGTGCGGCGGGCTCCGGGGACGGCCAGCTTTTCCAGCCGACCAACCTGGCAATAGACGCCGCTGGCGATGTCTATGTCACGGATACCGGAAATTTCCGTGTCCAGAAATTCTCGCCAGATGGCCAGCTGCGGCGTTCATTCGGCAGGATCGGGACCGTGGCCGGTCAGTTCGCGCGCCCGAAGGGCATAGCCGTGGACCGATCAGGCCGCCTGTATGTGGGGGATGCTGCGTTCGAGAACATCCAGTTGCTGGATGCTGATGGGAACCCGCTGCTGTACATGGGCGGCCCCGGGGACGGCCGCGACAGCATCAACCTTCCAGCTGCCATCACCGTGGACTACGCCAACGTCGGCGCCTTTCAGCAATACGCTGCGCCTGGCTTCATGATCGATTACGTCGTGCTCGTCGCGAGCCAGTTCGGCGTGAACAAGATCGTCGCATTCGGCTTCGGCAGCTATCGCCAGACGGGAGCAGACGTTGCACGACCGGCCGCAAGCCAAGACAGGCGCTGAGCGGCAACCCGGCCGGCGCGCGTGGCGCTGCGCTGCCCGCGGCGCGGTGGGGTGTGCATGGCTGACGTTATCAGTGGGTACCGCGGTCGCTGGCGACGGCAACGGCAATGGCAATGGGCACAGCACACCGATCGCCGCGCTGCGCGTCATCGATTTCGGCGGCTTCGCCAGCGCTCGTTACCTGATGGATGAAGAGAGTCGCGGCGCTCCAGGAAGCGGGGCTTCCTTCCAGACGCTCGCCAGCTTGGAGGAAGAGCTCCAGTTGTGGGCCCGTGGCTATGCGTACCACCCCAATCTCGCCACCTGGCAGGCGGAAGGCGGCCCGGTCCTGGTGCAGCAGACATATGACAGCAGTGCCGGCGCCAACCGCAAGAACGACGTGCTGTTCAATTTCGCTGCACGCATGGATTTTCTGGAGAAGAAAGCCTATCCGTTCGCGGTCTACTTCCGGCGCGGTCACCCGACACTCAGCACTACTCTCACTGGTTCCTTCCTGACCGAGACGACCGGCTACGGCGCAAGCGCCAGCCTGCTGGAGCCGGTCGCGCCGGTTCAGGTTGAAGTCGATGCGTCGCATGACGAGACCACCGGGGCCGGCCTTGACAGGCGCATCGACGATACGCTGGACATCGCGTCCATCCGCTTCAGCAAGTCCTACCGCAAAGGCGACTGGGTGCGCCTGGACCACACGCGGACGCGCCAGGAATCGGCCAGCGGCAGCCCCAACCTACCCGTGTTGCAGTCACTAACCAGAACCGACTCGACCGACTTCGCTGCGGAAAACGTATTCGGCGAGCGCCGCCAGCTGACCCTCAGGCAGCAGGGGAATCTGCTGGACCAGACGCTCGAAAACCCAGGCATGACCGACTTCAGCTATGCGACGTACATGGCCGACCTGCGCGCGCAACACCGGCCGGATTTCGCCACCTTCTACCGCTACGACTACCGTAACAGCTCGCGCGACAACCAAGGTTCACGGCTGGATGCAGTGGTAGCCGGGCTCAATGGTGTCCGCGGCGAGACCGTCGGCTACAGCGCGGACTCGCACGCCACTCGCGAGCGCTCGGAGGGCTTCCGCCGCACGATCGGTGGTGCGCGTGCCACGGCCAACTATACGCTGGCCGACTGGGGCTTCGGCTCGCTGTCGCTCGGCGGCAGCTGGAATGCCGACCGCACCGACCAGCAGTCCACAGTCAACCAGGTGTCAGTTTTCGGTGAACAGGTCGTGCTGGCAGGAACAGCCCCGGTCACACTCAGGAACCCGTATATCGTAACCTCGACGGTAGTGGTTCGGAACCTGACCCAGACTCAGGTGTACGCCGAGGGCCTTGACTACCGGCTGGTCACCGTCGGAAGCGATGTGTCCATACAGCGACTTCTGGGCGGCAACATCCTGGATGGAGAAACCGTGCGGGTGGATTACGACTATGAGCCCGGTGGCACGGTCACCTATGACTCAATGGGCCAGTCGTACTCCGTGAGCACGACCCTGCTTCGCCACCTGACGGTGTTCGCCCGCTACCAGGATCTGCGCAATTCCATCATCAGCGGGCGCCCGACGCAGCCGCTCAACGACGTCCGACTCTATGAGATGGGCGCGACCTTCGAGCACCCACTGTGGCACAGCTTCAATATCGGCGGCGAAGTCCGGCATACCAACCAGGACGAGGACATCGCACCCTACGTACGCGACTCCTACTCGGCCTACCTTGACGCGCCGGTACCCGGTACGACTAGTTTCCGGCTGACGGCCTACAGCGAGAAGGTCGACAACGCCCGCTCGGCCGAGGATGTCGACCTCGTCAGGTTCGCTGTTCACGTGCAAGTCCGTACCTGGGGCCGCATATCCTGCGCGCTGGACGCTGACTACGAGCAAGATACCGGCGGGACGCTGGAGCGCCGGCGTCGCAGCCAGACGCTTGGTCTCGACTGGAATTACCGACGGGTTCGCTTCGGCCTGCGGGCCCAGCATTTCGACGAATCGCAGGGCGACACCACCCGCGAGGACAGCACCGTACGCGCCTTCATCGCAAGGGACTTCTGAATGCGCGCCAGCAGCGTCACGGGCCGTTTCACTACGCTGATCGGCTCGCTGCTGGCGGTAGCCGGCTGCAGTACGGCCCCAGCGCGGGTGCAGCTCGACATCGCGCCGGAACAGGGCATCCGCTGGCCTGCCGCGCCTGATCCAGCCCGCATCACGTTCCTCGGCGAGTTCCGCACGCCCGCCGACCTGGGGGTGACGAAGACCGCCTGGCAGCGCATCTCCGATCTGGTGGCGGGATCTGCGCCGGATGCACTGGTTCAGCCCATGGCAGTGGTCGCGACCGATGATCGTGGACGCGTCTATGTAGCCGACCCAGGCGCCGGCGTCGTACACGTGTTCGACCGCACGCGTGGACGGTACCGCCGCCTGCAGGCCGAGGGCCACCAGCCGCTGCCCTCGCCGGTCGGGCTCGCACTGGCGCTGGATGGCCGCCTGTTCGTCGCCGACTCGAAGCTCAACCAGGTCTTAGTCGCCGCGCACGGCGCAACCGTATTGCGAGCACTGCCCCTGCAGGCCACCCTGTCGCAGCCCACAGGCCTCGCGTTCGACGACGCGACCGGACGGCTGTTCGTCACCGAGACCGGCGCTCACCGGATCAGCGCGTTCGACGCCACCGGTCGACTCATCGAGCGCATTGGCACGCGTGGCGCGGGTTCCGGCGAGTTCAACTTTCCGACGTACCTCTGGCTTGATACGGACCGGCTGCTGGTCACCGACTCGCTGAACTTCCGGGTGCAGGTATTGGATGCACAACATCGGCCAACCGGGCAGCTCGGCTCGCTGGGCAGTGCGCCTGGCAACCTGCCGCGCCCCAAGGGCGTGGCAATGGACTCGGGTGGCCATGTCTACGTAGTCGACGCTCTGCTGCACGACCTGCAGGTATTCGATGGCAGCGGAGCGCTGCTGCTTTCCCTGGGATCGCAGGGTTCGGGACCGGGTGAGTTCTGGTTGCCAAATGGCCTCTGGATCGGGCCAGACAACACAATCTACGTCGCTGACACGCACAACCGCCGAGTTCAGGTCTTCCGCTACACAGGGTCCACTCCATGAGGCTGCCAATCCGGACGGCGATCGTCATCACGATGCTGGTCACGGTGTCCCCCGTGGCGCTGCCAGAGGTCGCAAGTACCCGCCACAACCTGTCTGTGTCCGGGCCGGGCGCCGTGAAGGCGAGCACGGAGAACGAGATCTGCGTGTTTTGCCACACGCCGCACAACGCCTCGACGGCCGCCCAACTGTGGAACCGCAGCGCTTCCACGGCCACCTATGTCCCATACAGCAGCAGCACCGCGAAGGCGAGCCCCGGGCAGCCGACCGGTTCCTCGATCCTTTGCCTGAGCTGCCATGACGGGACCGTGGCGCTCGGCAACGTGCTGAGCCGGACAACGCCGATCGCGATGGCCGGTGGCTTGACCACCATGCCTTCCGGCGCCGGGCTGATCGGCACCAACCTGACCCACGATCATCCGTTCTCTTTTCCCTACACCAGCACGCTCGCCTCGCAACAGGGTGAACTGGCGGACCCGGCCTCGTTGCGATCCGAGGTCCGGCTTGACGCCAGTGGCCAGCTGCAGTGCTCAACCTGCCACGATCCCCATGACGATCGCAACGGCAAGTTCCTGGTCCTGGCGAACCAGGGGTCGGCGCTGTGCACGACCTGCCACACCAAGGCGTCGTGGTCGCAGTCGGCTCACGCCACATCGACCGCGACCTGGAACGGCCAAGCCCCCGATCCCTGGCCGACAAGCGGCCTGACCACCGTCGCAGCCAATGCCTGCGGCAACTGCCATCTGTCGCATGCGGCAACTGGTGGTCCGCGCCTGCTTCCCTACGCCACCGAGGAGGCGAACTGCAGCAGCTGCCACAACGCCAAGGTCGCAACGCAAGACGTCATGGCCGCGTTCAGTTCAACTTCCAGCCACCCGATCGGCTCGACCACCGGTGTCCACGACCCCGCCGAACAGTCCCTGGTCACATCAAGACACGTGGAGTGCGCCGACTGCCACGAACCGCACTCGGCACGCGCCAATGCGGATGCGGCGCAAGGGGCACTGCGCAACGTGCGCGGCATCAACCTCGCCGGGGCAGCGATCGAGCCGATTACCAGGACCCACGAACTCTGTTTCCGCTGCCACTCCGACAGCCCCGGCCTGCCTGCACCCAGGACCGCCCGCCAGATTGCCCAGAGCAACACGCGCCTGGAATTTCAGCTTGGCAACCCGTCCTTCCACCCTGTCGG
This sequence comes from Gammaproteobacteria bacterium, assembly GCA_020851435.1. GTDB lineage: Bacteria > Pseudomonadota > Gammaproteobacteria > Steroidobacterales > Steroidobacteraceae > JADZCS01. Next base: position 30,613 of record JADZCS010000230.1, read on the forward strand.
CGGCGCGGGGCGCAACGCTGACGTGCCCAGCCTGATCGCACCGTGGACGACGACCTCGACAATGGACTGCACGGACTGTCACAACAACAGCGCCTCCCGAACGCTTGGCGGAAGCGGCGCAGACGGGCCGCACGGCTCGTCGTACAGGCCGCTGCTCAACCGCAATTACATCACGACTGACAATACGGCTGAGAGCAGCGCGGCGTACTCACTGTGCTATGCCTGCCACAGTCGCACCAGCATCCTCAACGATGCGAGCTTCGGCGATCACGACAAGCACATCCGCGGTGAGAGCACTCCCTGCAACGTGTGCCACGACCCGCATGGGGTCAGCGCCACGCAGGGCACCACCACCAACAACTCGCACCTTATCAATTTCGACACCAGCGTCGTGTTGCCGAACAGCGACGGGCAGCTCCGCTTCGTCGACGGTGGGAGATTTACCGGGTCCTGCGACCTTTTGTGCCATGGCAAGAATCACCGCGGCGAGAACTACTGACCATGGCCAGTCACCCCCATCGGCTCGCGATGGCAGGCAGGCCAAGCCACAGGATGGTGTCAGGCTATGCGCAGTGGCTACTGACCGGTTGGCTGGCCTGGACCGGACTCGCAGTAGCCGAGGAACAGCCGCACTGGCGTGATGACCGCTGCGACGCGTGCCACACGACGCCGGGCCCGGCGGTCGGGGCTGCCCCGCTGAAAGCAAGCCTTGCGGACGAGGGTTGCGCCGAATGCCATGACGGCTCAACTGCTGGCGGCTGCGGTCACCGCTCGCCGCTGACCGCGCCTGAAGCCATGGTTTCGCAGATGCCATCTACCCAGGCGGCTGCAATGGCGGGCGGAAAGGTCGGCTGCGTGACCTGTCACGACCTCAAACAGCAGTGTCTGGCCGAGCATCGCGAGGGGCGCGCTGCGAACCCGGCGTTCCTGCGCGATGGCCCGTATCGGGACGTCAGCGAGCAATGCTACGGGTGCCACACGCGCAGCGCACAGCGCAAGCTTAATCCGCACCGCCAGGTCTCTGCCGGAGCGGGCGTGATCAAGGAATCCTGCCTGCTGTGTCACCCCGCTACGCCGTCGACGGCTCCGGACAGCTCGCCCAAGCCAGGGTTTCACCTGGCGAGTGACCTCAATGCGGTCTGCGCGGGTTGCCACCCGGTGGCACCGCACCCGGGCTTCAACAATCGCCCCGCCAAGCGCGGACCACGCTGGACACACCTGGTAAAACCCTCACCGCAGATGCTCGAATTCATGCGCGCCAGATCGACAGCGACTGGTCTGCAGCTCCCGCTCGAACCGGGAACCGACCGCATCGTCTGCTCGACTTGCCACAATCCGCACGCCACGGACCTGCCGGGCTATCCCGCTGGAGGGGAGGCCGGGACCGGCGACTACAAGCTCCGTGCCAGCAACATCTGTAGTGCTTGCCATGAAATTTAGTCTCGCATCCCGTCGGGCCAGCCAGGCTTCCACCGTTGCAACCGCGTGGCTAGTACTGCTGGGCGCCACCCTCACGGATGCACGCGCCGAGGACGCCGCGACACTTGGGCTGCTGGAGTCACGCCGAATGGCAACGCTGGGGCCCGATCAGGACGGGCCGTCCCTGCCGACCGATGTCGTCGTCACGGCCGATGGCCGCGTGTTCGTCGTGGAAGGTGCCAAGCAACGGGTCGTGGTCTATGACGCCGCAGGCCGACGCACGGGGCAACTGGGCACCGGCGATGGCGAGGCCGCCGCGCTCAAGGACCCGGTTGGCATCGGCGCTGGCCCGGATGGCACGCTCTATATCGCGGATCGCGGCAATCAGCGCATCGCCATCTTCAGCGACAACGGCCGCTTCAAGACCGCGCTGGCAGTGCACGTGGACGGCCAGCCGACTTCCCCGGTCGATGTGGCCGTCGGCCGCGATGGAAGGCTCTACATCACCTGCAGCAACCACCGGGTGATGGTGATGGATCCGTCCGGCGGGGTGAGGGCCTCGTGGGGTGGTCGTGGCACCGGCGATGGCGAGTTCCAGTATCCGGCCACCGTGGCGATCGACCAGGATGGCTCTGTATTCGTGGTGGACGTCATTAATGCCAGGATCCAGAAGTTTGATTCGGAGGGCCGCTTCCTGCTTGCCTTCGGCAAGCTCGGGGCGACACCCGGCAGCCTGTACCGGCCGAAGGGCATTGCCCTGGCGGCGGACGGCCGCCTGTTCGTGAGTGACAGCTATCTGGGCGTGGTGCAGGTCTTCGACCGCAGCGGCCGGTTCCTGCGGGTACTGGGCGATGCCGGCAAGGTGCGGCGCTGGAACACGCCGGTGGGCCTTGCAGTCGACGGGCGCGGCCGCCTGCTGGTGACCGAGATGCTTCCAGGCACTGTGTCGATCACCGAACTGGAGGCGCTGCAATGAGTTCGCCCACGCTGCGTGTCGCGGCATGCTGGGTGCTTGGCGCCTTGTTGACGCTGGCCGTCGGAACGATGCCGGCCGGTGCCGCAGAAGTGGCCGAGCAATTCAAGTGCCCTGCCTGCCACCTGGGTCGCCTCAAGGAATTCAAGAATCCGGACATAGTGACGCTGGTGACAAACGAGCCAACGCCGCTGGAGCCCAGCGGCCGGCAGAACGCGGCGAGCGCCTCCGGTATGTGCCTGTCCTGCCACGATGGCTTCGTGCTCGACTCCCGCGCGACCTTCGCCGCCGCGCATGCGGCCCACCCCGTGGGCGTCGTGCCGTCTCCGCGCATCCGGCAGCCGGAAGCGGGCGCGGACCCGGCCTTCCCGCTCAACGACGACGGCAAGGTGTATTGCGGCAGCTGCCACACCGCCCACGCTGACGAGGACGCCGCGTCCGAGGCCCCGCCGTTCATGCGCGTCGGGCCGAGCGACGGCCAACTCTGCAGTGGCTGCCACGCCGACCAGGGCGGCATGGCGGGTTCGCCGCACGGCCGAGTCCGGGGAGCCGGCAAGCCCGGAGCTCCAGCCGATTTCGAAGGCAGTGGGCTGTGCGGCAAGTGCCACGTGGCGCATGTCGCAAAGGGGCCGCTGCTGTGGGCCAAGGTCCCCGGGGAGGGCAACGCCCAGACCGATCGATTGTGCCGCAGCTGCCACCGTGCCACTGGCGGCGTGGGCTTGCCCGCCCGCACCGACCATCCAGGTGAAGTCTGGGCCTGGTCACAGTCGCTGCGTAGCGGCATGCGCGCGCGCTCAACCCAGGAGATGCCGGTGTTCGACAAGTCTGGACACCGCGCCGTCATCGGCCAGATCAGCTGCGCGACCTGCCACGACGCGCACGGCCCGGCCACCGCTGGTGAGGGCACGTCAACCTCGCGCACGCTGCTCCGGGTGACTGACACGACCGAGTTCCTGTGTGCCGACTGCCATGCTCAGCGCTCGCTGCTTCTTTACCGGTACTTCCACTCGAAAGCAACGCACTCCCATTGACATTCGCGGCTCACACTGGAAACTCATCAGGACCATTTGGCCGGGTCGGACCGTCACCGGCACCCGATGCAGCCTGCCATGGTAGTTGTACGTCACATACGGGTAGTCGACGGCGATGCCGCCGGTCAAGGCGCCGGCGATAAGCCCCGGGTAGGCTCGCTCCGCTGCACTCGCCGCTGAAGCGCTCACGCTCGAACCCTTGCTGCGCGGCGCAGGCGAGAGCATCGACCTCACGCGCCTGCCGGTACAGGCCAGGCGCGCGGCGATGCTGATCCACCTGCTCAGCAGGCAGCGTTGATCGCCTGGTCCATCCAGGCCTGCAGGGCGACGACCTGCGTCCGGCGCGCTACACCCGGGGCTCGCCCTGACGGTTCACGCTGACGGTGTCGCCCGGACGGTCGGTCATCTGCACGCGATGCTGCTTGCCGCGGTAGTTGTAGGTCACGTCCCAGTAGTCGACGTCGCCGGCAACCTGCTCGCAACGACGCACGTCCTGGGTGTAGCTGCCATCGCGGCCGACATTGGCGCCCACTGCAGCGCCGACGGCGACGCCGCCGACGGTCGCAACGTCATTGCCGCGACCGCTGCCGATCTGGTGGCCGATGACGCCGCCGATCAGGGCGCCGGCGAGCGCGCCGGGGACGTTCGCACCGCTGCGTTCGCCACTGACACGCTCACGCTCGACCCAGCAGCGCTGCCCATCCTGGCCCATGACCGCATGGGCCGAGGTCACCCGCGCTTCGTAGAGCCGCTCGTCGCTGCGACGTCGATAATCGTAGGAAGCCGACGGCTGCGGCGCATAGCGGTCGTCTTCGTACTGAGCCTTCGATCCGACACGGCGGACCGACGACACGCGATTGTTCATCGACATGTCGGCCAGCGACGGATAGCTGCCCTTGCGCAATATGACGCACCGGCCCCGGTAACCCGAATCTTCGCAGACCTCCCAGCGGTTGCTGTGCACCACGACCGATGACGCGCGGTTGTTGATGCGGGTGTTGGAGAGGTTGCTGGCCTGGCGCTGCACGGTGAGCGCGCGCCCGGAGAAGTTGGCGTTCTCGTAGAAGGTGACCTGTGCCGACGCGGAAGTGGCGATCGCCAGCCCGGCGACGGCCAGTGCGTTTCTCAAAATCTTGTTCATGGAAATGTCCTGTAGGAGCTTCTGGGCACGGCACCGTGCCGGTCGCCTGGTTAGCGTGAAGCCATGGTGATCCACGCGGACGAACGTGTCGGTTCGCCACCGCACCGCTGCCGGCACAAGAGGCCGGTGCGCCAGCGTACAGACCGGCAGCCGCAGTGCTGTTAGAAGGGATTGCATCGATGCAGGCGTGGAACCGCAAGCATCGCCCCAGCCCCAAGGAAATTCTGAGAGAGCCAAATGAAAACAATCCATGCGATAAGCCTGTTGAGCCTCGCCGGACTCGGCACATTGATAGCAGCTCCAGCCGTTGCGCAGGATGACAGCTACTTTTACGGCGGATTCGGCGTCGGCCAGTCCGACGCGGATATCGACAAACAGCGCGTCAGCACGATGATCGAGGATACGGAGCTCACGGTCACCTCGTTGAAGCTCGACGAAAGCGACATCGGCTACAAGGTCTTCGGCGGCTACCAGTTCAACCGCTATTTCGGCCTCGAGGCCGGCTACTTCGACCTCGGCGAGTTCGGATTCAAGGCCGCGACGGCTCCCGATGGCACGTTCGACGGCAACTTCAAGGTCAGGGGCGTCAACCTCGACCTGGTGCTCACCATGCCGATGGGCGAGCGGTTCGCCTTCATCGCTCGCGGCGGCGCGCAGTACGCCGAGACCAAGGACAGCTTCAAGGGAACTGGCGCGGTCACCGTGCTCGATTCCAAGCGCAGCGACAAGGCCACCAACTACAAGTACGGCGTCGGCCTTCAGTACGAGTTCAGCCCGTCGTTCCTGATGCGCGCCGAAGCCGAGCGCTATCGCGTCAGCGACGCCCTGGGCAGCGAGGGCAACATCAACCTCTACTCGGTGAGCCTGGTGTTCCCGTTCGGGCGCAGGCACGCCGAGCCAGTGGCCGTGACCCAGGCCTACACGCCTCCGCCGGCTCCCGCCGTCGCCCCGCCGCCGGCGCCGGTTCCCCCGCCGCCGGCGCCGGCCCCGACACGCCGTCGCGTCAGCTTCTCGGCGGAAGCGCTGTTCGGCTTCGACAAGTCGACGCTCCGGCCTGAGGGCATGGCGGCACTCGACACCTTCGCCAGCGAACTGCGCGGCAGCCAGTTCGAAGTGATCACGGTCGAGGGTCATACCGACCGCATGGGCTCCGAGGAATACAACCAGCAACTCTCCCTGGAGCGGGCCACCGTGGTCAAGGACTACCTGGTCAGCAGGGGCGGCGTCGAGGCCGGCAAGGTGTCGGCAGTCGGCAAGGGCGAGTCCCAGCCGATCAGCAAGGCCGAAGACTGTGACCAGCGGCCCAACCGCGCGTCGCGCATCGCCTGCCTGCAGCCCGACCGCAGGGTCGAGATCGAGGTGGTCGGCTCGCGTTGATGGGTAAAGGAAAGGGGCCCTGAAGGGCCCCTTTCGCATCGACAACGCCCCTCCGGCACATGCCGCGAGGGGCGTTTCGTTTTTACTTCTTGACGTCGAGGTTGTTGTCGACCGAGACGACGCCGCCGACCAGGCCGGCGAGACGACCTGCCTCCTGGCGAACGGCAGGCGAGTTCACGAAGCCGCCGAGCATCACGCGGCCGTCGTTGGTCTCGACCTTGATCTCGTAGGCCTTGGTGACCGGGCTGTCGATCAGTGCAGCCTTGACCTTGCCGGTGATCGTGCCGTCATCGACCACTTCGCCCAGCGAGCGCGTTTGGTCCTTGAGCGTCAGGTTGGTCTCCACGGAGCGCACTCCTTCGACCTCGCGCGCCAGGCGGGTCGCCTGGGTACGGCCCTTGTCGGTCTCGACGAAGCCGTTAAGCTGCACCACGCCGCGTCGCGTCTCGACGTTGATGTGCCTCGCCTCGGCGGCCGGGTCCGCGATCAGCGCGGCCTTGACCTTGGCGCTGATCGCACCGTCGTCAATCTGTTCTCCAGCAGTCTGCTGGGTCCGGGTTGACGCGCAGCCCGCGAACAGCAGCGCAGTGGCGACCGCCACCACCGGCGTGAATTTCGTGAATTTCATGGGTTCAATTCCTGTGTCTCCGCCGGAACCGGGCGGCTCGGCGTGCCGGTTGCGGATTCGCAGTGCGACATGCGACTACGTTACCGGTCGTGAGAGAATGGGTCTGTACGCCACGCCACGAACGCCTGCCGCACGATCTCGCGCCGACGTCTGTGCGCTGGCGCACCGAGCCTGCGCGCCCGGACATGAGATTTTTTAGTACCTGCTCTCGCAGGCCCACCACGCGAGGACCATGCGATGCGGAACCTCGCCGAACAGGATCATCTCGACGTCGGAGACGTCCGCCGGAACCGGCTGCTTTCCGTGCTGCCGGCCGAAGTGATGGCGCGCATCGAGGGCGCCCTCAAGCCAACGCTGATGAAGCTCGGTTCGGTGGTCTACGAATCCGGCGTGCAACCGGACTACGTCTATTTTCCGACCACCGCGATCGTGTCCCTGTTGTACGTGATGGAGGACGGCTCCTCTGCCGAGATCGCCATCGTTGGCAACGACGGCCTGGTCGGCATCTCGCTGTTCATGGGCGGCTTGTCTACCCCGAGTCGCGCCGTCGTCCAGAGCGAAGGCTGGGCTTATCGCCTCAGGGGCCAGCTGCTCAAGGACGAGTTCTCGCGCAGCGGCGGCATACAGCTGCTGCTGCTGCGCTACACGCAGGCCCTGATCACCCAGATGGCGCAGACGGCGGTCTGCAACCGGCATCACTCCATCGACCAGCAGCTGTGCCGCTGGCTGCTGATGAGCATCGATCGACTTCCGGTGCCAGAGCTGACCATGACGCAGGACTTGATCGCGAACATGCTGGGCGTGCGGCGCGAGGGCGTCACCGAAGCCGCCGGCAAGCTGCAGAAGGCTGGCCTGATCCACTACAGCCGCGGCCACATATCGGTCATCGACCGCGTCGGCCTCGAGGCCAGGTGCTGCGAGTGCTACACCGTGGTCAGGCGCGAGTGCGATCGCCTGCTGCCCTAGGTTCGGCGGCGCACCGACGCGATGGGGATGACCGCGTAGATTTCACGCCTCGACCGATCCCGGCGACCCGCAATCCTGCAGGGCCGGGACTGGGAGGTACACGTGAACGATTTCACCGAACAGGGCGCAGCCCTGGCCCCATCACGGTCTGCGGCACAGCCTGAGCCGTTCCCGACGCCGGCCCCGCTGCTGCCACCGCGGCCGTTTTTCGCCCCGCGTCCGGCGTTCATCGACCGCGTGCACAGCGCTCGCGGTGACAGAGGCGCCATGGGCCAGCCGGCATGAGCACCCCGGCGCCGACCCGGAGACGAAGCTGCTGGTACGACGGCCCTGGCGACGCGTTCGCCGCCTGGGACAGCGTTGCCGCGGATGAGCTGCAACTGGCCTCCACGGACGAAGTTCGTCCACCCGGCATCGTCCAGCGCCTCTACCTGAACCTGCGCTGGGAAGCCGGCAGGCGACTGGGGCGCCTCTTCGCCCGGCACGCGCACTGACGTCGGACGGCCGTGGGCGGGTCCGGCGCGGGCGCGGTATGCTTCGCTCCCCTCCCAACGCCGGTTGCCGTCGTGCCCAGCCAGAAGATATCCGACGCGCTGCTCGCAGCGCTGCCCAAGACCGACCTCCACGTCCATCTCGACGGCTCGCTGCGCCTGCCGACGCTCATCGAGCTGGCCCGTGAACATAGCCTGCAACTGCCCAGTTTCACCGAGGGCGGCCTGCGCGAGACCGTGTTCAAGGATCGCTACGCCAATCTCGGCGAATACCTGACGGGCTTCGCCCACACGGTGTCGGCGCTGCAGACCGCAGACGCGCTGGAACGGGTCGCGTTCGAACTTGCCGAGGACAACCAGGCCGAGGGCGTGCGCTCCCTCGAGGTGCGATTCGCGCCGCAGCTGCACGTGCATCCCGGCCTCGACGTCGTCAAGGTCATCGCCGCCGTCGATCGCGGCCTGCGCAGCGCGCGCGACGCATTCAACCGCCGGCCGGCGGTGGTCTCGGGCGAGGAGCCGCCCTTCGAGTACGGGATCATCTGCTGCGCGATGCGCATGTTCACGGGGGGATTCAGCCAGTACTACGGCACCCTGTTCGCCGCGCATCCCTACGCCCGGCGCAAGGAATTGTATGCAATGGCATCGGTGGAGCTCGCGCGCGCCGCGGTCGCGGCCCGCGACGAGCACGGCCTGCAGGTCGTCGGCTTCGACCTGGCCGGCGAGGAAGCCGGCTACCCGGCCGGCGACCATCGCGAGGCCTTTGACCACGCCCACCGGAACTTCCTCAAGAAGACCGTGCACGCCGGCGAGGCCTACGGCCCGGAATCCATCTTCCAGGCCATCACCGACCTGCACGCCGACCGCATCGGCCACGGCACCTACCTGCTGGAGGCCAGCGCCATTCGCGACCCCGACATCCAGGACCGCGAGGCGTATGTCGAGCGCCTCGGCAATTTCATCGCCGACCAGCGCATCACGCTGGAGATCTGCCTGACCAGCAACCTGCAGACCAACCCACACATGAAGTCGCTGGACGATCACACGCTGCGCCACCTGCGCGCGCAGCGCCTGTCCACCACCATCTGCACGGACAACCGGCTGGTCAGCAACACCACGATGACGCGCGAGCTCAGGCTGGCCGTCGACAGCCTCGGCCTGGAACTGCACGACCTCAAGTCGATCATCATCTACGGCTTCAAGCGCAGCTTCTTCCCGGGCAACTACCTGCAGAAGCGCCAGTACGTGCGCCAGGTCATCGATTACTACGATCGCGTCGCAGCGCAACACACAGCGCCGTTTCGATAAGCGAATGGCCGCTGCGGCGCAAGCGGCATAGTGTGCGGGGCCTCAACACCGGAGCAGCCCATGTCACACCGCCACCCAGCCGATAGCCGCCAGGTCGCGTCCCGCGTGGACCTGCCGCGCGGCGTCGCCCTGCTCCGCAATCCCGTGCTCAACAAGGGAACTGCCTTCACCCTGCGGGAGCGCGAGAAGCTCGGGCTGCGCGGGTTGCTGCCGGCCTTCGTCTCGACGCAGGAAGACCAGGTCGGCCGGGTGCTGGAGAACTTCCGGCGGCTCGACTCCGACCTGTCCAAGTACATCCTGCTGGAGGCCCTGCACGACCGTAACGAGGCGCTGTTCTTCCGCGTCGTGGCCGACCATCCCGACGAGATGATGCCGATCATCTACACGCCGACCGTCGGCCTGGCCTGCCAGCAGTTCGGGCACATCTACCGGCGCCCGCGCGGGCTGTTCATCACTGCGGCCGACCGCGGCCATATCGCCGAGATCATGCGCAACTGGCCGCACCTCGATGCGGCGATGATCGTGGTCACCGACGGCGAGCGCATCCTCGGCCTCGGCGACCTGGGCGCGAACGGCATGGGCATCCCGATCGGCAAGCTGGCGCTCTACACCGCCTGCGCCGGCCTGCACCCGGATCGCTGCCTGCCCGTGATGCTCGACGTCGGCACCAACAACCAGGCGCTGCTCGACGACCCGCTCTACATCGGCCTGCGCCAGCGGCGCCTCACCGGCGCCGCGATGGACGAAATCGTCGAGGAATTCATGCAGGCCGCGGAACAGGTGTTCCCCGGCATCGTCGTGCAGTTCGAGGACTTCGCCAACCACAACGCCTTCCGGCTTCTCAAGCGCTACCAGGACAAGTCCTGCTGCTTCAACGACGACATCCAGGGCACGGCGGCCGTCACCGCGGCGGGCATCCTGTCGGCCATGCGCGTCACCGGCGGCACGCTCGGCCAGCAGCGGTTCCTGTGCCTCGGCGCAGGCGAGGCGGCGGCGGGCATCGCCGGGCTGCTCACCGCGGCGATGATGGACGAGGGCATGGACGAGGCCGCGGCGCGCGCGCGGTGCTGGATGTTCGACTCCAGGGGCCTCGTCGTCGCCTCGCGCAGCGGCCTGGCGGAACACAAGCTGCCCTACGCCCACGAGCACGCGCCGGTCGAAACCTTCGTCGAAGCCGTGCGGGCCCTCGAGCCGACGGCGATCATCGGCGTCGGCGCCGCGGCGCAGGCGTTCACGCGCGAGGTCGTGGAGACGATGGCCGCGCTCAACGAGCGCCCGATCGTGTTCGCGCTGTCGAACCCCACGTCCAAGTCGGAGTGCACCGCTGAACAGGCCTACGAGTGGTCGGGCGGCCGCGCCCTGTTCGCGTCAGGCAGCCCCTTCGCGCCGGTCACGAGCGGCGGGCGGCACTTCGTGCCGCGCCAGGGCAACAACTGCTACATCTTCCCGGGCGTCGGCCTGGGCGTCGTCGCGGTGCGCGCCTCGCGGGTCACCGATGCGATGTTCATGGCCGCCGCGCGCACGCTGGCCGCCTGCGTGACGGAAGCGGACCTCGCGCAGGGCAGCCTGTACCCGCCGCTGACGCAGGTGCGCGACGTCTCAGCGCAGATCGCGGTCGCGGTCGCGGAGATCGCCGTCAGGGAAGGCCTCACCGACGCGGAACCCGGCGAGGACCTGCACGCGACCATCAGCGCGCAGGTGTACGACCCGAGCTACTCGCCGTACGTCGCCTGACCGCGGCCCTGGTCAGGCCGCATCCTTGAGCGGCGACGGACGGCTGATGGCGAAGCCCTGGGCAAAGTCCACGCCCATGCTGCGCGCCGCTTCGAGGGACGCCGGGTCCTCCACCTGCTCGGCGACGACGCGGAACGAGAGGGTTCGCGCCAGCCGGATCATGGCCGCCACCATTGCCTGGTTGACGGTGTCGCGGCCCAGGTTGTTCATGTACGAACCGTCGATCTTCAGGTAATCCATCGACAGGTTCTTGAGGTTCGCGAAGGCGCCCAGGTCGGTGCCGAAGTTGTCGAGCGCGAACTGGCAGCCCATTCCGTGCAGCACGCCGATGAAGCGCTGCGCGTGCTCGATGTTGGTCGAGACTGTGGACTCGCTGACCTCGAAGCAGACCTGCGCGGGCTGGACACCGGTCCGGTCGAGCGTGTCGACGACGAATTCCAGGAAGGTCGGATCGCCCAGCGACTGGCCCGACAGGTTGATCGACATGCAGCGGCCCTCGGCGAGCTGCAGGCTGCCCGAACCCAGCGCCGTGAACGCCGCCTGCACCACCCAGCGGTCGACCAGCGACATCAGGCGATAGCGCTCGGCGGCGGCCATGAACTCGGCCGGCGCGACGGCGTTGCCGGCGTCGTCGGTCAGGCGCACGAATATCTCGAGCCCCAGGCCGCTGCCGTCGTCTTCCTGCATCGGCACGATGCGCTGAACGTAGAGTTCGAAGCGCCCGTCGCGCAGCGCCGTCTGCAGGCGCTGCAGCCAGTGGATCTCGCCGCGGTGCCGCGCCAGCACCTCGTCGCGCGAGGAGTAGACGTGGACGCGGCCGCCGCTCTGGTTCTTGGCGGCATAGCAGGCGGAATCGGCGGCGGTCAGCACTTCCTCGACGGAGCCGCTGTCGCGGCCGACCTCGACGAGGCCCACGCTCACGCCCACCGTGAAGATGCGGTCGCGCCAGACGAAGCGGTAGTCGGCGACTGCGCGGCAGACGTCGTCCGCGATCTGTCGCGCCTTGTCGAGCGGGCATCCGGGCAGCAGCAGGCCGAACTCGTCGCCGCCGAGGCGCGCCACGATGTCGGAGTCGCGCACCGCGTCGCGGATGAGCGCCGCCAGCTCTCGCAGCATGCTGTCGCCGGCCATGTGGCCGCAGGTGTCGTTGACGTTCTTGAACCGGTCGAGGTCGAGGAAGCACAGCATGTGCGAGGCACCGCCCTCGCGCAGCGACTCGAGGGCGTCGGCAATCCTGCGCTCGAATTCACGGCGGTTCACGAGCCCGGTCAGCGCGTCATGGCTGGCCTGGTAGGACATCTGGCGCGTCAGGCCCCGCAGCTCGCTGACGTCGTGCAGCGTCACCACGACGCCGGTCATCGCGCCGCCGTCGTCCTGGATCGGGGCAGCCGTCGCCTCGATGCCGAATTCGGTCGCGGTGCGCCGCGCGGTCATCACGGCGCGCCGCCCGAGGTTCACGCGCGTGCCGTTGGTGAGGCACTGCCTGGCCGGGTCCGGCAGCGGCTTGCGGTCGGTCTCGTCGACGAAATTGAACAACTCGCCGAGGGCGAGGCCTCGCGCCTCCGCCACCGTGACGCCCGCCATCTGCTCGGCGGCACGGTTGAGGTATTCGATGCGGCCGTCGGCGTCGGTCGCGACCAGGCCGTCGGCCATCGCGTCGAGGGTTCGCTGGGCGCGCGGCGACGCCTCGGCCGGGGCGGCGGGGACGCTCGCGGCAGCCGCGGGAATGCCCTGGGCGCGCGGCAGCATCTCGATGGCGGTGTACAGGACCGTGCGCTGGCCGCCGATGTCCACATCCACGCCGTTCAACTCGAGGCGGGTCACCTGGCCGTAGACGTCGGCGATCTCGATCTCGCAGACACCGGGCGCCTGCTCGCCAGCGATGCGGCGCGCGAGGTTGGACTCGACGAGGCCGGCATACTCGGGTGAGACGAACTCGGACAGCGACCGGCCCACCAGTTCATCGGTCGGGCGTCCCACGAGGCGCGAGAACGCGGCGTTGGCGAACACGATGTGGTCGCGATGCACGACCACGGCGTCCTGCACGTTGTCGACGAGGGCGCGGAACAGCGCATCCCGGCGGTCGACCGGCGGCGGCGCGAACGTGGGCTCGGCAGTGCGGGCAACGGGCGCGGGACGGGCCGACTGGAGCTCGGCCTCCTCGGATGCGCGGGCAAGTTGACGGCGCACCGACATGGCGTAGAACGCCAGGGCCACGGCGACGGCCGAGAGCACGATGGTGATGAACCCAAGGCTCGTCATGATCCTCGAGTGGCCCCTACGCCGCTCCACGACCTGCCAGGGGCGCAGGACGGTCGCGAACCGATTCTTGTTGTCAGACTCACGCAACGTCGAGCATAGCGACATGGGTCGCGCGACCGCGCGCGATTGACCATAATGGGGCACGGTATTACCGCTTGTAGGTCGCAGGGCCGACCGCTTAACCTCATGCCCCGCGCGCGCCGCGCGCGCGACCCTGTCCATTATCCAGGCCCCACGAAAAGCACGCAGAGCACTCGCCATGACCATGCTGGAAGCCGCCCGTCGACAGATGATTGACCAGCAGGTCCGCGCCTGGGAGGTCCTCGACGCCCGCGTGCTCGAGACACTGGCATCGGTCCGGCGCGAAGACTTCGTGCCCGCGGAATTCCGCGACGTGGCCTTCGCGGATGCCGCGATCCCGCTCGGCCCCGGGCAGCACATGCTGGCGCCGAAGGTCGAGGGGCGGATCCTGCAGGCGCTCGAGCTCGGCCGGCACGAGGAAGTGCTGGAAATTGGCACCGGCAGCGGGTTCTTCGCCGCGTGCCTGGCCAGGCTGGCGCGCCGCGTGCGCTCGATCGAGATCCATCCCGACCTCGCCGCGCAGGCAGGCACGAACCTCAGCACCGCGGGCATCGCCAACGTCACGGTCGAGACCGGCGACGCCCTGGCGCTCGAGTTCACGGGAACCGACCAGGGCCGCTACGACTCGATAGCCATCACCGCCTCGCTGCCGCTGTACGACGAGCGCTTCCAGAAGGCCCTGAAGATAGGTGGACGCATGTTCGTGGTCGTCGGGAAGGCGCCCGTGATGGAAGCCCGCCTCGTCACCCGCACTGGCCCGTCCGACTGGTCAACCGAAAGCCTGTTCGAGACCGTCATTGACCCGCTCGTCAACGCCGTCGAGCCGCCACGATTCAACTTCTAGGGACGCACACCATGGTCACCGACATCACTCCCATCGAGTTCGTCACCCGCCGCGACGCCGGCGAGGACATGGTCCTGCTGGACGTCCGCGAGCCCCACGAGGTCGAAGCCGCCAGCGTGCCCGGCATCCTGCACATCCCGATGGCGCAGGTTCCCCACCGGCTGGCCGAACTCGACCCGTCCCGCGAGATCGTCGTGATGTGCAAGGCAGGCGGGCGCAGCATGCAGGTAGCGCGCTTCCTGGAGTCCCGCGGCTATACCCGCGTCCTGAACCTCACGGGCGGCATCCTGCGCTGGACCCAGGACGTGGACCCCAGTCTGACGCCCATCTGAGCCTCCGCCCGCCGCCGGGATATTGCACGCTTCCGGTAGGTGATATACAGTTGTACAACACTAGTTGTCCCCGGACATCTGTTCCGACCCGAGGAACCACGAGAGCCATGAATACCCGGCAGATCGTCAAGAGCATCCTGTTGGCCGCCAGCCTGGCCGCCACGCCGTTCGCCCAGGCATCCGACCTCGCCGAGGTGTACCAGAAGGCCCTGCAGAACGACCCCCAGATCCGTGAAGCCGAGGCCCTCCGGCTGGCGGCGCTGGAAGCCAAGCCACAGGCCCTGGCCACGCTGCTGCCGCAGGTGACGGGCGACGCCAGCTACAACACCACCGAGCCGTCGGGCTCGTCGAGCTTCGTGTCGCTGGTCCCGGATGCGTCGACACCCGATCCCGACGACCTGAAGCCGGTCATCGGCAGCCGCGACTCGTCAGCCGACTCCGAGACGACGCGCTGGGCCCTCGAGCTGCGCCAGAGCGTGTTCCGCTGGCAGAACTGGGTCGCGCTGAAGCGCGCCGACTCGCAGGTTGCCCAGGCCGAGGCCGACTACGCTGCGGCGCAGCAGGAACTCATCCTGCGGACCGCGCAGCGCTATTTCGACACCCTCGCCGCCCGCGACACCCTCGACGCCGCGCTCGCCGCGCAGGAAGCCATCTCGCGCCAGCTCGAACAGTCGGAGAAGCGCTTCGAGGTGGGCCTGATCGCGATCACCGACGTGCAGGAAGCCAGGGCGGCCCGCGACACCGCGAACGCCGCGGTAATCCTCGGCAAGCGCACGCTGGCCACGCAGCAGGAACGGCTTCGCGAGCTGACCGGCGAGACTTTCGCCGAGCTCAAGGGCCCCGGCGACGACCTGCCGCTGCTGGGCCCAAACCCCGCGAACGAGGACGACTGGGTCAAGCTGGCGATGGAACAGAACCTGTCGCTGATATCGAGCCGCCTGGCCGCCGACATCTCGCGCAGCAACATCAGCTCCGAAAAGGGCGGCCACCTGCCGACCCTGGACCTGGTCCTGACGCGCAGCAGCTACGACACCAAGGCGACCCGCGACCTCGACGGCATCCCCGGCGTCTCCGGCAACGCGGACAGCGACGGCGACGACAAGCAGGTGCTGCTGCAGTTCACGGTGCCCATCTACTCCGGCGGCGCCACCTCCAGCCGGGTCCGCCAGGCGGAATACCAGCACCGCGCTTCGCGTGAGCGCCTGGAGCGCACCGCGCGCCAGACCGAACTCGACACCCGCGATGCCTACCTGGGCGTCGTATCCGAGCTCGCGCGCACCAAGGCACTCAAGCAGGCGATGGATTCGGCGCAGACCGCGCTGTCGGCGACCGAGGCCGGCTACGAAGTGGGCACGCGCACCTCGGTGGACGTGCTCGAAGCACGCCGCCGGCTGTTCGACGCGCAGACCAACTACTCGCGCTCGCGCTACGACTACCTGCTGAACGGCTTCAAGCTGTATCTCGCCGCAGGCGCACTGGAGCCGAAGTCGGTGGCCGCGATCAACGGCTGGCTGGTCAAGCCCGTGAGCGTGAAGTAGCGCCGGACGGCGTGGCTCAGGCGCGGTCGACGTCCGCGAGCAGCGGCTCGATGAGGGCGAGCAATCGTCCGAGCGCGCCGCGGTTCTGCAGCACCAGCCGCTGGCCGATCGCGCCCACCGCCTGCCGGCGGTCGGCATCCGCCAGCAGCGCGATCACCTCGCGGGCCAGTTCCGCCTCGTCGTGCACGACGCGGGCGGCGCCCGCGTCGATGAACATCCGCGCGATATCCTCGGAATTGAAGTTGTAGGGACCCACGATGATCGGCAGGCCCACCGCCGCCGGCTCCAGCAGGTTGTGGCCGCCGATCGGCACGAGGCTGCCCGCGACGAAGGCCAGGTCGGACGCCGCGTAGAATGTCATCAACTCGCCCATCGTGTCCCCGAGCAGCACCTCTGCATCGGGGTCGATCCGCCCGCCGGCCGAGGCCAGCACGTGGCGCACCCCCCGTCTCGCCAGCAGCGCGCCGACCGCCTCGAAACGCGGGGGGTGGCGCGG
Organism: Gammaproteobacteria bacterium; assembly: GCA_020851435.1. Taxonomy (GTDB): domain Bacteria; phylum Pseudomonadota; class Gammaproteobacteria; order Steroidobacterales; family Steroidobacteraceae; genus JADZCS01. Next base: position 47,231 of record JADZCS010000230.1, read on the forward strand.
GACGAGTATCAGCAGGGCCTCCGGCAGGACCTCGCGCACGCGCCGGTGTGCGTCGAGGAGCTTCTCCTCCTCGCCTTCGTGCGTACTGCCGGAGACCCAGACTGGCCGGGACGCAGCGTGCTGGGCTCGCCAGGCGCGGCCGCGCTCCAGGATGTGCGGCGGCAGGTCGAAGTCGAACTTGAGGTTGCCGGTGACGTGCGTGCGCTCGGGATTCGCCCCGATCGACACGAAGCGCTCGGCATCCAGCGCGCTCTGCGCGGCGATCACGATGCCGTGCGACAGGGTCTCGCGGAACAGGCCGACGAGCCGCCGGTAGCGACTCACCGAGCGCGGCGAGACGCGGGCGCTCGCCAGCACCAGCGGCACGCGGCGGCGACCGCACTCCGCATACAGGTTGGGCCAGAGCTCCGTCTCGAGAATCAGCGCCAGGCAGGGCCGCACGGAATCGAAGAAGCGCCGCACCGCGGCCGGCGTGTCGTAGGGGGCATAGCGGTGCTCGACGCCTGCTCCGGCAAACAGCATGCGCGCGCGCATCGCGCCCGTTGGCGTGACCGTGGTGAGCACCAGCGGGGTGCCCGGGTGCCGCTCGCGCAAGGCCCGTACCAGCGGCGCCGCGGCCTGCACCTCGCCCACCGACACGGCGTGGATCCAGATGGCCTGCCCCGGCAGGCGCGGCCCGTAGCCCCAGCGCTGGCCAAGGCCACCCCAGTAGGCTCGATCCGTGAAGCCCCGCCACAGCAGCGCCAGGAAGGCCAGCGGCGCGGCGATCCGGATCAGCACTGCGTAAATCAGGCGCAGCACCTCACGCCCCTCCGTCGTGTGCGGAGCGCAGCGCGAGCATGCCCTCGCGCCAGTCCGGCGCGCCGGGATTGAGGCCCGCCAGTTTCGCCAGGGAGCGCTCGAGGCGCGCGAGCACCGCGTCCTGCCAGGGGCCGGGCGGGCGCAGGCGGCCGCGATCGAAGTCCAGCAGCCACACCTGGCCGGCTGAGCCGAGCATGACGTTGTTGGCGTTCAGGTCGACGTGCTGCACGCCGGCGCGATGGAAGCGCTGGAGGCAGGCGCCCACTGCGCGCCAGTCGGCAATCCGCATCGAGCCCGCGAGCCAGCGCGCCGCCAGCGTGTCGCAGGGGGGCAGGCGCGCGGTGACGAGTTCCGCGCGATAGGCAAGCCTGGTCCGGACATAGCGCGCGGCGACCGGCGCGGGCACGGGCAGGTCGAGGTCGACGAGGGCGCCGAGCAGGCGCAGTTCGTGGAAGGCGCGCGTGCGCTGCTCGCCCGTGTAAAAATAGGCGTCGCGGGCGAAGCGCGCGGCGAAGCCGCCGCGAAGGTAACGGCGCAGCACGAGGCCCTGGGCATCGTCGCCCAGGAACACGATCGAGCCGCGGCCGCCCGACATCTCCCGCGCGGCCCCTCGGCGCCGCCAGGCGTCGAGGTCGAACAGCGCCGCTGGCGCGTTGCCGGCCCTGGAGGGGTCATATAGGATTGCGCCGCCGCCGATGGCGATGCGCTCGAATTTCATGGCCGCCATCCTACCCGCCCCGCCCCGCCGCGTCTGCATCCTGCGCCTGTCCGCGATCGGGGACACCTGCCATGTGCTGGCGGTCGTGCGCGCGCTGCAGCGCGCCTGGCCGGAAGCGAAGTTCACCTGGATCATCGGCAAGGTCGAGGCGAAGCTGATGTCGCTCGCGACCGACATCGATTTCGTCGTGTTCGACAAACGTGCCGGGCTGGGCGAGTACGCGCGCCTGCGCCGGACGCTCGCCGACCGCGACTTCGACCTGCTGCTGCACATGCAGCTCGCGCTGCGCGCCTCGGCGATCACGCCGTTCGTGCCCGCGCGCGTCAAGCTCGGATTCGACCGCGCGCGCGCGCGGGAGCTCCAGTGGCTGTTCACGACCCACCGCATCGCCGCCCGCAGCCGCGAGCACGTGCTCGATTCCCTGTTCGGCTTCGCCGAAGCCGTGGGAGTGCACGACCACGCGCTGAGCTGGGACCTGCCACTGCCGGCGGATGCGATGGCCTACGCGGCGCGCCTGATTCCGGACGCGCAGCCGACGCTGGTGCTGAGCCCCTGCTCCAGCCACCCGCTGCGCAACTGGAGCACCGAGCGCTACGCCGCGGTCGCGGCGCACGCCGTGCGCGAGCATGGCATGCGCGTGATCCTCGCGGGCGGCCGCAGCGAACTGGAGACGCGCACGGCAGCGGACATCGAGCGGCTCGCAGGCGTGCCGCTGGTCAACACCGTCGGCCAGGACACCCTGCCGCAACTGCTCGCGCTGCTCGGGCGCGCCGACGTGCTGCTCACGCCCGACTCGGGCCCCGCGCACATGGCCACCATGGTGGGCACGCCGGTCATCGGCCTCTATGCGACGGCCAACCCCGAGCGCAGCGGCCCCTACCTGAGCCGCGCGCACTGCGTGAACCGCTACCCCGATGCGGCCCGGAAGTTCCTGAACCGCAGCGTCGACGAAAGCCCCTGGACCACCAAGATCGAACGTCCCGGCGTGATGGACCTCATCCTCGTCGAGGACGTGACCAGCAGGCTCGACGCGCTGGTCCGGTCCGGACTCAAGCCGCGCCAGCCACTATAATCGGCGTTCGCGGCCCACTCCCGGACCGCGCATGCCCCGGAGTCGACCCATGTCCGAAATCCTCGTGCCCGTATCGCCTGGCGAGATGCTCGACAAGGTCACGATCCTGCGGATCAAGTCGGCGCGCATGAGCGATCCCGCGAAGCTCGCGAACGTGCGGCTCGAACTCGACATGCTCGAGCGCACCTGGGCGGCCTCACCCTACGCCGGTGCCGACGTCGCCGCCGACGTCGCCGCCCTGCAGGCGGTCAACGAGCGCCTGTGGGTGATCGAGGACGACATCCGCGACAAGGAACGCGCGCAGGAATTCGACGCGCGCTTCATCGAGCTCGCGCGCTCCGTCTACTTCGAGAACGACGAACGCGCCGCGATCAAGAAGCGCATCAACACCGCGCTCGGGTCGAAAATCGTCGAGGAAAAGTCGTACGCCGCTTACAAGCCCAGCTGACGAGAGCACCGCGCTCACGTGCAGCTGCGTCCCGTGATGGTCGATCCTCCGCGCGGTCCACGCGCACCGGTGCCCCGTGATGGTCGACCCGCCGCGCTGCGCCGGCGATTCACTCAGCGGGGCGTGTGGGCGGGTCGGCATTCCGCCCGGCCGCCGTGCGCAGGCAGCCGAGTGTGGGGTGTCGGGTCCGTAGCAATCAGGCGGCGCTTCGCCGCCGCGGAGGACCCGATACCCCGCGATCGGCTGCCGGTCGGCTGTGGCGCCTGTATCACGGGTGCGACGGACGGGCTCCGAACGGCAAAACGCAAGTCAGCGCAGCGTGAATTCCGCCGAGCAATACGGGCATTTCGCCCAGCCGGTCTTCTCGATCGGCAGGTACACGCGCGGGTGGGAGTTCCACAGCTGCATGCCCGGCATGGGGCAGGACAGCGGCAGGTCCGACGCCGTCACCTCGTAGCGGTTCTCGGCGTTGGGAGCGATCGTCTGGGGCAGGGGCTTGGCAGCGACGGCCATGGCGGCCTCTCCTTGGCGGGACTGCGGCAGCCTTGGGCTCGCCGCGTGAGGGGACGGCATTATACCGCCCGGGGCTCCTCGCCCGCGACCATTGCCGCCTCCCACACCGCGGTCACGCGCGCGCGCTGCGCATCCCAGGGGGCTGACTCGACGACGGGCGGCAAGCCGTCCAGCGAGCGGTGATGGGCTTCGTTGCGATAGCTGCGGTAGGTGTCGCGCAGCACGTCGACCACGTGGTGATCCACGAGCGCAGCCGAGCCCAGTGATTCGAGCTGGCGGATCGTGTCCGGGAATTCGACGATCGGCGGGTAGTCGCGCGCCCAGCGCAGCGCCCAGTACTGCGTCATGAACTCGATGTCGGCGATGCCGCCGCGATCCTGCTTGAGGTCGAACTCGCCGGCCTTGGACCGCGACAACTCGCGGCGCATGCGCTCGCGCATGTTGCGCACCTCGTCGCGCAGGGTCTCGCGCCGGACATGGTTGGCGAGCACGTCGAGGCGGATGCGGGCGAATTCGGCGCCGAGGCGCGCATCGCCGGCGACCGCGCGCGAGTGCAGCAGCGCCTGGTGTTCCCAGGTCCATGCCTCCGACTGCTGGTAGTCCTCGAAGGCGCGCACCTGCGTGATCATCAGGCCGCCCTTGCCGCTGGGCCGCAGGCGCGTGTCGACTTCGTAGAGGCGGCCCGCCGCGCCCTGCATGGTCAGGATGTGCACGATGCGCTGGCCGAGCCGCAGGAAGAACACCTGGTTGTCGACGACCTTCGGGCCGGTCGTCTCCTGAACGGTGCCGGAGGAGTCGTGCAGGAAGACCAGGTCGAGGTCGGAACCGTAGCCGAGTTCGATCCCGCCGAGCTTGCCGTAACCCACCGCGGCGACGGAGGCGACGCGCAACTCGCCGGGTTCGCCGCAGCGCGGCTCGCCGTAGGTCGCCACCAGTTGCCGCCACGCCTGCCGCATGACCTCGCCGAGGATCAGCTCGGCGACGTCGGTGAGCCGGTCGCTGACGTGCATCAACGGCAGGCGCCCGGCGTAGTCGAGGGTCGCGACGCGGAACACCGCCGCCATCTGGAACTGGCGGAGCGCATCGGCCAGGCGTTCCGGATCGTCGCCGGCATGCTCGAGCCTGATCGCCATCTCGTGCGCGAACTGCGCGCGGTCGGGGAGCGCCTCGAACAGCCGCGGGTCGATGAGCTCGTCGAGCAGCATCGGCAGTGCCCGCAACTGCGCCGCCAGGAAATCGCCGTGGCGGCAGACTTCGACGAATCGCTCCAGCGCGGTGTGGTTCTCGTTGAGCAGTGCCAGGTAGGCCGTGCGGCTGCCGATGGACTCCAGGATCCTTAGCATGCGCCGCAGCGCAGGCAGCGCGCTGCCGGCGCGCTCGCGCGCCGCCAGCTCGCGCAGCAGGCGGGGCAGCAGCAGCGATAGGCGCTTGAGGCCGTACTCGTCGAGGCGGCGGTAATAGCCCGACTGCCGCAACTCGAGCAGCTCGGCTGCGACCGCGGGCGGATCGACTAGCCCGATCCGCGCGACGTCCTCCACGACGCGCACCGTATCCGGCTCGGGCTGCCACAGCGGGGCGAGGTCGGCCGCTGGCGCAGCCGGCGTAGGCCCGAACACCACGCCGCGGAAGTGACTGGCCACCGCGTTGCGGTGCCGCGCCAGCGCCGCCGCGAAGGCCGCCCAGGACTCGAGGCCCATCGCCGCCGCCATCCAGGCGCGACCGTCGTCGTCATCGGGCAGTTCGTGGGCCTGGGCGTCGGCGCGCATCTGGATCTTGTTCTCGGTGCGGCGCAGGAAGTCGTAGGCCGCGCGCAGGTCGTCGACCGCCGCGGCCTCCAGGAGCTTGGCGCCGGCCAGCAGCGGCAGCACGGTGAGCAACGACGGCGTCTGCAGGCGCTTGTCGCTGCCGCCGCGGATCAGCTGGAACGACTGCACCACGAACTCGATCTCGCGGATGCCGCCGGGCCCGAGCTTGACGTGCTGCTGGAGCTCGCGCCGCACCACCTCGCGCTCGATGAGGCCCTTCATTTCGCGCAGCGATTCGAACACGCCGAAGTCGAGATAGCGGCGATAGACGAAGGGCCTCACCACCGCGTCGTACAGCTCGGCATAGACGCCGGCGCCGGTGACCGCGCGCGCCTTGACGTAGGCGTAGCGTTCCCAGTCGCGGCCGTGCTGCTGCAGGTAGTCCTCGAAGGCGCCGAAGCTCGCCACCAGCGGCCCGGAGTCGCCGAAGGGCCGCAGCCGCATGTCGACGCGGAACACGAAGCCGTCGACGGTCGGCGCGTCGAGCAGGCGAATGAGGGTCTGCCCCAGCCGCGTGAAGTATTCCTCGTTGGCGATGGGCCGACGGCCGTCGGTATCGCCGTGTTCCGGGTACAGGAACACGAGATCGATGTCCGACGAGAAGTTGAGCTCGCCGCCGCCGAGCTTGCCCATGCCCAGCACGACGAGCTGCTGCAGCTCGCCGGATTCGCTGCGCGGCAGTCCGTAACGTGGCTCCAGCGCGCGCACGCCGAAGGCCATCGCGGAACGGATCGCGGCGTCGGCGAAGGCGGACAGCTCGGCGAGCGTCTCGGTCAAGGGCGCCAGGCCGGCCAGGTCGCGCCAGGCGATGCGCACGAATTCGCGGCGCCGCAGGCGGCGCAGCGCGGACATGAACGAGGCCTCGTCGGCGCCGGCGCCGGCAAGTGCCAGGCACAGCGCCTCCACCTCACCGGCTTCGCGCGGCCGCTGCAGTTCGTCGCTGGCGAGGGACGGCAGCAGGTCCGGGTCGCGGACGCAGGATTCAAATACGAAGTCGCTGGCCGCCAGCACGTGCGCGAGCCGCGCCTCGGTCGCGGGCGGCAGGCTCGCAGCCGCACAGGCCTCGCGCCAGCGCGCGGCGCGCTCCGCGCCGCGCTCAATCACGGGTCACTATCGGAAAGGTGCCGTCCGCCTTGTCGATGAGACTGAAGAATCGCCCGAGGTCGATCGTGCTGCCGTCGATGCGGACCTCGTCCGAGAGCAGCAGGTCCTTCGCCCCTGCCGATCCGGTCAGCATCTGCAGGAAGAACGGCTTGGTGAGGGTGAGGGTTGCGTTGGCGCCGGCGACCGGTGGCCCGCGGCGCACGTGCAGCACGGCGTTCTCGAGGTCGAGGACGTAGGTCTCGCCGAGATCGGAGAACACGAGGTTGATCGTGAGCCTGACGCCGTCGGCCTTCTCGCCGTCGACCGATGCTGCCATGGCCTCGAGGAACCGCTCGATGGGCGTGTGCTGCAGCATGTCCACCATCGCCGCGCGCGTCACGCCCTTCGCCGGCGGTCCCTGGCGCAGTTCCATGGCGCCGACCAGGTAGACATTGCGCCAGGTGGCCGCCTCGGCCATGTAGCCCATCTGCTCGAAGCACTTCGCCATCAGCTCGCGCGCGGGCCGGTTGCCCGCGTCGGCGTAGACGGCGTGCTTCAACAGTTCCGCGGCCCAGCGGAAGTCGCCCGCGTCGTACGCGCGCTGCGCCGCGGCCAGCACCTTGTCCGCGCCGCCGGCGAGCTGGATGTAGCGCTTGCCGGCCTCGACCGGCGGCAGCGCGTCGAGGTTCGCGGGATTGGCGTCGTACCAGCCCATATAGAACTGGTACACCGCCTTCGCGTTGTGGCGAACCGTGCCGTAGTAGCCACGCACGTTGAGATGGTCCTGCAAGACGCTCGGCAGCTTGATCGCCTCGGCGACCTCGGGACCCGTCAGGCCGGCATTGATCATGCGCACCGTCTGGTCGTGGATGAACTGGTAGGTGTCGCGCTGCATCACGATGAAGTTGCGGATACGCTCGCGGCCCCACACCGGCCAGTGGTGCTGGTTGAACACGACCTCGGCGTCGCCCACCCACGCCAGCGAGGCGTCCAGGTAGGACGCCCACTTCATGGCATCGCGCACTTTCGCGCCGCGCAGCGTGTACAGGTTGTGCAGCGTCTGGCTCATCAGCTCTGCGCCGTTGAAGGCCTTGAGCTCCGGCAGGGCAAACACGAATTCAGAGGGCGCCTCGCTTCCGGGCACGAGGTAGAACACGAAGCGCACGCCGTCGATCACCACTTCCTGGCCAGTCCTGTCGACCAGGAGGCTGGGCTCGAGCAGGCCGATGCGGCCCCAGGCCAGCGCCTTCCCGAGCCCCGTGTCCACCAGCCCGGTCGCGTCGCGAGGCAGCGGGCTGCCGTACATGTATCCCGCCCGGCGCGCCATGGCCGTGCCCAGCAGGATGTTCTCGCTGGTTGCCTCCTCCATGAATCCCGCGGGCGCCACGATGGGCACCTTGCGCGCCTTCGCGTCCTCCGGCGCGATCACGCCCAGCGCGCCGCCGAAATGATCCGCGTGGCTGTGCGTGAACACGACGCCCGTCACCGGCTTGTCGCCGAGTTGCTTGCGCGCGAAGGCCATCGCAGCCGCCGCGGTCTCGCGGACCGTGAGCGTGTCCACGACGATCCAGCCGGTGTCGCCCTCGATCAGCGTGAGGTTGGCGATGTCGAAGCCGCGCAGCTGCCAGATGCGGTCGGCGACCTTGAACAGGCCGACCTGGTTGTTGAGCAGCGCCTGGCGCCACAGGCTCGGGTTCACCGTCGCCGGCGCCTCGCCCTTCACGAAGGCGAAAGCCCCGTAGTCCCAGATCACGTTGCCCGCGGCGTCCTTCACCTGGCCCGTCGGCGCAGCGACGAACCCGCGCCGTGCGTCCGCGAACGACGCCGGGTCGGACAGGTCGGCGGCACGCGCGACGGCCGCATTGGACTGAAGCACCGTCGCCGACGCGGCGCTGGACTGGGTGGTGTCGGGCGCCGGGCTGCAGCCAGCCAGCAGCAGCGCTGCCAGTGCCGGCAGGCAGGACCTCGAAGTCGTGATTTTCATCGTGTGGCTTACCTGGCGAGCGCCCGCGCCCGCTTCACGAGCGCGTCGTACTGGCGTTTGGGCAGGACCTGCAGCAGTGACGCCCGCGCTTCGTCCGACGCGAGCCCGGCGAGCCTGAGTCGCCACAGTGCCGTGACGCCGAGGCTCGCGTCCTTGAGGTGAACCGGGATGCCCTGCCCCGTCCCGAAGGCCTCGTGGTGCCCCGTCAACACCAGCTGCCCGCCGCCCGCGACGTAGTGCAGGTCGCCGCCCGTCCGCGGCGCGTTGAAGATCAGCGCGTCGAACAGGTACATCTCCTGCCACTGGTCCTGCAGCGGACACCAGGGCTCCACGCGCGCTTCGCCGGTCACCCGCTTCGCCTCCATGATCAGCGACCGCGGCACGAACCGCAGGGTTCCCAGCGTGTCGTCCACCTTGCGCAGGACCGCCGCGGGCACCATGGCGAGGCCGAGCAGCCGATCCAGCCGATAGGCAGCGACCTCGGGGAAAAACCCGGGCGGGCCGGAGGCCGGCCTGAACAAGGCCTGCAGGTCCTTGCCCTGCCAGCGCAACTCCAGGAGTTCCCCGGCAGGCGTCGGGCTGCGCGCCGTGATCTCGCCGCCGGTGAGTGCGGCCTCGAGTTCCGCCGGTGCCAGGTTCGCCGACAGCGCGCCTGCGCGGTCATCGAGCTCCTCGACCGCTGCCGGCTTGCTGGCCCCCTGATAGATCGCGGCCATCGTCCCGTGCTCCAGCAACAGCGCGGCGCCCTGTCCCTGGTAGTACGAGCGCAGCATGCCCGCGTCGATCAGCCAGACCTTGTCGTCGAGGCGGCGCCACACCTGCCGCTTGAAGGTCGGGGTATGCCCGATCACGACGCGCTGGCTTGAGAGTGATTGCAGGGACTTTGCCAGCCGGTCCTGCTCGACCAGCGGCCCGCAGCCGACATTGCCGCGGTACCACAGCGGGCTCGCCGGCGTGAACACCAGGGACTTCTGCAGTTCGAGCAGGCGCTGCACCTGGGGATCGGGCGTCGGCGGTTCGGCGGCGGGCGCCGCGTCCGCGGCCACTGCGGGGACGCCCAGCAGCGCCGGCAGCTCGTAGAAGTCCATCGTCGGGACGACCGTGCCCCGCGTCGTGAGCTGCTCGAGCAGCTTGACGTACTCCACGAACTCGCCGCGCAGCGCGCCGTTGATGCCCTGCAGGCTCATGGAGCCCAGCGCGGCAGTGACGCCGGCGTGCACGAACAGCGTGTCGTTGACCCGCAGCGCCAGCGGCTTGCCGAGCAGCCAGCGGCCGTACCTGCCGCCGGCAGAGAACGCCGCGCGATGCCCGAAGAAACCCGGCGGGAAACGGGCGTCGAATTCGGCGCGGGTCAGGGGCGCTCGCCCGGCCGGCGGCCGCGCGGCATGCCAGGCATACGCGGCATCGCGCATCGCGGCGGTTTCATCGGCCGCGAAGGCCGCGAACTCGCCCTTGGTCACGTAGCGCAGGTCCCCGACGAGGTCCATGAGCTCGTGGTTGCCGAGCACGAAGTGCACGCGCCCGCCGGCCGCTGCCGCCTGTTCCTCGAGCCGCATCATCAGGTCGAGCGCGGCGCGCGAATCGTCGCCGCGATCGACGATGTCGCCGACGACGACGAGGTGCGTCCGGCCCGCGATCCAGCCCGCGGCGGCATCGACGACCCCGGCGGACTGCAGCGTCTCGACGAAGGCCTGTTGAGCGCCGTGGATGTCGGAGATCGCCACCACGCGATCCACGCCGTCGAGTTCCCAGGCCTGCTCAGGCGCCTGCGCAAGCGCGCTGGCCGACGCGAGGCCGAGCGCCAGGCTGGCGGCGCCAGCGAGCAGCGTCGCGCGAAGCAGGCGGATGATATGATCCGCGCGCAACATCCTCGGTCGAGCACCCATCATGTCGGACACCTCCTTGGGCACCCAGCAGCTCGTGTTCCTCGGCAAGCTGTCAGTGTATTTCCTCGGCCTGGGCCTGCTGCTGGTCGGCATGTTCCACTACATCCCGCTGCTGCTCAACGCCGACGCGGAAGGGGCCCCCGCCGGCGAGATCACGCGCACCCTCATCGAGGGCCTGCTCGAGGAATCCGGCCGTCGCCCGACGCTCGAGCACAGGAACTTCAGCAGCCTGGCTGCCGTCCTCGGCGTGCTGTCCTTCTCGTTCGTCCTCACGATCGCCCTCATGGCACCGATCACGTGGGTCTACATGCACACGCATCGCAAGACCTACAGCCGCAACCTGATCGCATCGCTCATCGTCCTGCCCATCTGCGCCACCGCCACCGTATGGCTGATCCAGGACAGCCTCGCGCTCGCCTTCGGCCTCGCGGCGCTGGTCGCCGCGGTCCGGTTCCGCATCCGCCTCGACAACGAGCTCGACGGCGTCTACGTCTTCGCCGCCATCTCGGTCGGCCTGGCCTGCGGCGTCGGCCACTTCGGGGTCGGATACGTCATGGCCGGCTTCTTCTGCTTCACCACGGCCCTCATCTGGATCGTCGGCTACGGCATGCGGCCCAAGGAAGAGAAGGTCAAGGATGCGGGATCTGCGGAAGCTGCCACCGCCATCGGCGCCGACGCGCCTGTCGGACCCGGCCGGCAGTAATCGTAGATCCAGCGCTGGACTTCGGTCGCGTCGCCGATGATCCCGTAGAACTCCTGGACATAGACCAGGGCGCGGTGCGACGCAACCTTGCCGATGCCGCCGCCCTCGAACAAGGCCTCCAGCTGCGGACGAACTTCCTGGAAGCGGCGGATCGACGCCGGCACCTGGTCGTTGTGCGCGCACAGTCCCCGATAGATGCGCTGCCGGACCCGGCGGACGCCGGCGGCGCGGCTCACGGCGGCATACTCGGCGTCGATCAGCCCGGCATAGTCGAAGTCGAAGGGCACGACGACGAACTTGCCGCCATCGCGCACAGGCCGCAGCACGTGCCCGTTGTGGCAGCACTCCTTGCTGCCGTCCTTCGGCGCGTAGGCCGACCAGTCGGTGTTGCCGATCATGAACTGGAACAGTTCCATGAGGCCTGTCTGCACGGGGTCGACGTCCGCGGGGTTGAGCACGGACATCCTGGCCTCGCGCATCCCGATCCGGCCCGCCATGTCGTCGCCGTCCTCCATCAGGAATGCCGGCGCCGCGACCGGAACCATGCGCTCGACGGAATCGACGTAGGTCACTGCCAGCGCTCGCGTCTTGAATGACGCCGGCGTGATCAGCCCATACGCGCGGTAGATTCGCTGCTCCAGGCGCACGTAGTCGGCGTAGCGGTTCCCTGGCCGGCAATGGGTGACCAGCTTGAGGTGCTTCTCGCCCGCGAACGGCGTTCCGGCGGTCTGGGCTGGATCGAACTCGAGCCGCAGCGGCGGGAAATCGCACAGGTCCAGCCGCGTGTTGCCGCGGGCCCTGACCTTGATGGACAGCGAGGCCTCGCGCCCGTCCGGCCCCTGGTAGTGCAGCATCCCGGCAAGTTCTTCCTTGGCCCTGGGATCGCGGAGCATGCGCCGCACCGGATACTTGAGCACGACGGCCAGTTCGGTGTGTTCATCGAACAAGGGGCTGCCGTGCGAACCGGGGCCCGGTGACGCGCAAGCCGGCAGCGCCCACAGCAGCGCGCAGAACGCAGCGCACAGCGTCGCGGCGAGGACGGACGTTGATGAGCCTGGCCGCGCCATCAGTCGGCCGGCTCCTTCGGGTGCGTGAGCGTCAGCATGTACTCCGCCGCCACCTGTACCTCGTGGTCGCTCAGCACGGGGTTACCACCCCGCGCGGGCATCTTGAAATAGCCGCGCCGGGCGTGATCGATCAATACAGCCTGCCAGAGGTTAGAACGACCGGCCCAGTCGCTGGCGCGGCCTGTCATCGGCGCGCCGTCGACGCCCTGTTCGTGGCAGGCCGCACAGGCCCGCTCGTAGGCCTCGCGCCCGCTGCCGTTGATGCCGGCGGGCAGCGTTGGCTGAGTGGCGCTGGCCTGCGCAGGCCGGGGCGCAGGCTGGGCGCAGGCGGCCAGGGTGGCGGCGAGGAAAAGAAGGGCAGGTGCGCGTATCAGCATTCGGGTCCCCCAGCGCGTTGGTCACAACGCTAGCTGCGCCCGAACTATAGCCCGAGGCGCTGGCCGGCAGGTTACGGAGGAACCGTATGGGACCTGGGGGGGGGGAAAGACAAAAGGCCCGGGAGTTGCCTCCCGGGCCCATTGCGGTGACGTGTAGAGAAACGGAGGGGTCTGACCCCGCGGCGAGAACCGGAGGGGTCTGACCCCGCTGCGGGGTCAGACCCCGGCAGCGGCGGGGTCAAGCCGCGTGGCGGCTTGACCCCACATCAAGTTACATATCCATGCCGCCCATGCCGCCCGGCATCTGCGGGGCCGGCTCGTCGTCCTTCGGAGCCTCGGCGACCATCACTTCGGTGGTGAGCAGCAGGCCGGCGACCGAAGCCGCGTTCTGCAGCGCCAGGCGCGTGACCTTGGTCGGATCCAGGATGCCCATGTCGATCATGTCGCCATAGACGCCCGTGCCGGCGTTGTAACCGAAGCTGCCCTTGCCCTCGCGGACCTTGGCCAGGACCACGGCGCCGTCTTCGCCAGCGTTCTGGACGATCTGGCGCAGCGGCTCTTCGATCGAGCGGGTCAGGATGCGGATGCCGACGTTCTGGTCGTCATTCGCGCCCTGCAGCTTGTCGAGGGCCTTCTGGACGCGGATCAGCGCGACGCCGCCGCCCGGGACCACGCCTTCCTCGACAGCCGCACGCGTGGCGTGCAGCGCGTCTTCGACGCGGGCCTTCTTTTCCTTCATCTCGACTTCGGTGGCCGCACCGACCTTGATCACGGCGACGCCGCCGGACAGCTTCGCGACGCGCTCCTGGAGCTTCTCGCGATCGTAGTCCGAGGTGGCTTCCTCGATCTGGCGGCGGATCTGCTCGACCCGGCCCTTGATCTCGGCAGCCTTGCCGGCGCCGTCGATGATCGTGGTGTTTTCCTTCTCCACGACGATCTTCTTGGCCTTGCCGAGGTCGTTCAGCGAAGCCTTCTCGAGCGACAGGCCGACCTCGTCTGAGATCACGGTGCCGCCGGTCAGGACAGCGATGTCCTGCAGCATGGCCTTGCGACGGTCGCCGAAGCCCGGCGCCTTGACGGCGCAGACCTTGATGATGCCGCGGATGGTGTTCACGACCAGGGTCGCGAGCGCCTCAC
>JADZCS010000231.1 GCA_020851435.1 Gammaproteobacteria bacterium
GCAAGCCGCTGCCGATCATCGCCGGCATCCTCGTGGCCACGCTCGCCAACCATGCGATGGCCGGCGCCGTCGGCGCCTGGGTCGCGGCCGCGGTCGGCCCCACCTGGATGCGCTGGATCCTGGGCCTGTCCTTCATCGCGATGGCGCTGTGGACGCTGGTCCCGGACAAGCTCGACGACGAGGAGAGCCCGCCGCCACGCTTCGGCGTCTTCGGCACCACGCTGGTCGCGTTCTTCCTGCTCGAGGTGGGCGACAAGACGCAGATCGCCACGGTGGCGCTCGCCGCGAAGTACCCGTCGCTGGTGTCGGTCGTCGCCGGCACGACGCTGGGCATGATGCTGGCCAACGTGCCCGCCGTGCTGCTCGGCGAGGTCGCCGCGCGCAAGCTGCCGATGCGCGTAGTACACGGCATCGCCGCCGCGATCTTCCTGGTGCTCGGCATCCTGGTCCTGCTCGGGGTCGGCTACGGCTGACGCGGCTTGTGGCTATAATCAGGCGGTCTCTCACCTGACAGGAGTCACTCGATGACCATTCGCACCCGGGCAGGCGCGGCGCTCGTCGCGCTCGCATTCATGGCCCCGCTGCCGGCGCTGGCCACCAAGCCGAAACCGACGATCGACCTCGGCACGCCCGACGGCGCGATGGCCGCCAGCCGCAAGATCCAGTGCTCGCTCACGGACAACAAGCCCGTGACCTTCTCCTGGCGCGGCGACATGTACAGCCGCGTCGAGGGCGAACGCGACCGCCTGCTGTTCAAGGTCGAGGGCATGAACGTGCGCCAGTGCGTGACGGTCACCGACCCGCAGAAGGGCACGGGATTCAAGCTCGTCTCGCGCGAGATCCTGCTGTACCTCGACCCGCAGACGGGCGAGGTCGTGCGCAAGTGGAAGAACCCATGGACCGGCGAGGAAGTCGACGTCCTCCACATCGCGAACGACCCGGTCAACAGCACCTCGTGGCCGGTGGGCCGCGACGGCAAGCCGCTGCAGTGGACCGGCCAGTCGCAGGGCGATCACTGGTGGAACACCCTCACCGTGCCGCTGTTCTACTCGAACCCGCTCGCCGGCGACTACCAGAAGCAGATCGGCGGCTTCTACCACGCCACCGAGATGTTCAACTTCTTCGGCAACCTCTCTGACCTGACCAACGCGCGCTCGGACAGCGCCGAGGTCCGCGTCGGCTGGGTGCGCATGTCGGGCTGGCTGCCGTGGATGAACATGAGCGGCCGCAGCGGCGCCGTGTACTTTCACACCGCGGGCCGCAAGCTCAATTCCTGGGACGAGCTGCCGGCCGTGCTCAAGAACGAGATCAAGGCCAGCTACCCCGAGTACGTCGGCCCGCCGCCGGGCGACGACCCGCGTCCCAACGAGACGAGCTGGAGCTACTTCAAGAAGAAGGTGAAGCCGGCAGGCGCCGCGGCGCACTGACCGCAAGCGCGCCGGCCCCGCGGCCGGCATGCTCGATGCGACGGGGCGCCAGGGGGCGCCCCGTTTCCTTTGCACCGCAAGACGCATACGCGTTGCGACCGCGGCGCGGCTGCGCGTAGGATTTCCGGCGGTTGTCTGTACGACCGACGGTACCGGCCGGTGCCGCAGACCGGGTTGCTGCCCCGCTCCCGCGCTGCGCGCCGTCCGGCTAATGAGCCCGCGGCACCCGGGCACAGGGTCCAGGAATTGTCCCGGCCTGCCGCATGACGAGCGAGTGAGCTTCGATGACGACGATCTATGTTGGCAATCTTCCGTTCAGCGCCACTGACGAGGATGTTCGCGCGTTGTTCGAGCGCCACGGCAAGGTGGACTCGGTGAAGCTGATCAACGACCGCGAAACCGGCAGGCCGCGCGGCTTCGGGTTCGTGGAAATGTCCGGCAGCGAGGCCCAGGCGGCCATCGCGCAGCTGAACGGCTACCAGATGGGCAGCCGCGAGCTGCGGGTCAACGAGGCGCAGGAGCGTCCCGCCGGCCCGCGCGGACCGCGCGGCCCTGGCGGCGGTGGTGGTGGCGGTTACGGCGGCGGTGGTGGTGGTGGGGGTGGTTACGGCGGCGGCGGTCAGCGTCGCTTCTAACAGGACTCGACGCCGGGCGTTCCGGCTCTAGAAACCCCGCCCCGGCGGGGTTTCCTTTTTTCGGCTATCTTTTGCGCACCCGCCGCAGCGTCGGCGCACCACGACCGCACACGGAGACCAGACATGGCCGTCACCCCGCATTCCCCGGCAAGGCGCAGCACTGCTCACGCCCCGCTCGCCGCCATCGCTGCAGCCGCCTGCCTGCTGGCCGCAGGCTGCGCAGGCACCGCGAAGAAGCCGCAGGAAGGCGCGCTGCCGGCCAGCGATGCGGCGACCCTCGCGGCCCTCGACGCCGCGCTGGCCGGCGATCACCGCGCACAGGCCAACAAGGCCCGCGACGCGTACCGCCACCCCAAGGAGACGCTCGCGTTCTTCGGCCTGCGCCAGGACATGACGGTCATGGAAATCTGGCCGGGCGCCGGCGGCTGGTACACCGAGGTGATCGCGCCCGTGGTGCGCGACAAGGGCCGCTACATCGCCGCGGGCTGGGATGCCAAGCTCGACAACAAGTTCATCCAGGACGGCGTGAAGGCCTACCAGGCCAAGCTCGACGCGCGGCCCGACGTGTTCGGCAAGGTCCAGGTCACGGCGCTGCAGTTCCCCACCGCCATGCAGCCGGTGCCCGCCGGCAGCGTCGACATGGTCGTCACCTTCCGCAACATCCATAACTGGATGGGCCGTGATTCCGCGAAGCAGATGTTCGAGGCGATGTTTGCCGCGCTGAAGCCGGGCGGCATCCTCGGCGTCGTCGAGCACCGCGCGGGCACGACGGCCCCGCAGGACCCGAAGGCAGCCTCAGGCTACGTCCGCGAGGACTATGCGATCGAGCTGGCGAAGTCGGTGGGCTTCGAGTTCGTCGCGGCGAGCGAGATCAACGCGAACCCGAAGGACACCAAGGACTACGACCAGGGCGTGTGGACGCTGCCGCCGACCCTGCGCCTCGGTGACAGGGACCGCGACCGCTTCCTCGCCATCGGCGAGAGCGACCGTTTCACGCTGCGCTTCCGCAAGCCGGCGGCACAGGCGCACTGAGCGCTCACCAGAGGTCGCGCAGCCGCTGACCGACGTCGATGACCGTGGCGGGCGCCGTCGGGGCGCCCGCCGTCGCGGTCGGCGCATCGCCCCAGCCGACGTGGTCGAGGCGGGCCATCACACGCTCGCACAGGAACCTGCTGCGCGCCCCGTAGACGTGGCGGTCGCCGAAGCGCGCCTGCTGCGTCACCGCGTAGCGCTGCGGCTCCATCAGGAACAGGTCTGACTTCGCGCGCGTCATCGCCACGTAGAGCAGCCGCCTTTCCTCGTCGATGGCCTCGTCGCGCCCTGCCGCGAATTCCGACGGGAAGTTGCCGTCGGCAACGTTGAGCACGTAGACGGCGTCCCACTCCTGGCCCTTGGCCGAGTGCACCGTCGACAGCACGAGGTAGTCCTCGTCGAGCAGCGGGGGCCCGGACAGGTCGCCGGTCGCCTGCGGCGGGTCGAGCGTGAGCTCGGTCAGGAAACGCTCGCGCGCCTGGTACTGCCCCGCCACCGTGGCGAGCATGTCGAGGTCCGCGGCGCGCACGCCGGCCGCGTCGTACAGCCGCTCCAGTTGCGGGCGGTACCAGTTGCCGGCCTGCTCGACCTGGCCGGGCCACGGCGAAACGGATGCCGCGAGCGCGGCCATCAACTCGGCGAACGCCGGCCATTCGCCGCGCGCCGCCGCCGGCGGCGTGAACTGCGCGAGCACGGCGAGCGAATGGCCCGCCGCCGACACCTGCTCGAAGCAGCGGCGCGCGTGCGCCGGGCCCATGCCCGGCAGCAGCTGCAGAACGCGGAACGCGGCGATCGCGTTCTTCGGATTGTCGGCCCAGCGCAGCAGCGCCAGCAGGTCCTTGACGTGGGCAGCCTCCAGGAACTTGAGCCCGCCATACTTCACGTAGGGAATGTTGCGCCTCAGCAGCTCGAGCTCGAGCACGTCGCTGTGATGCGAGCTGCGGAACAGCACGGCCTGGCGACGCAGCAGCACGCCCGCCTCGCGCTGCGCGAGCACCTCGGCCACGATGAAGTCGGCCTGGGCACGGTCGTCCACCACCGTGACCAGGCGCGGCCGCGCGCCGTCGGGGCGCACCGCGCGCAGCGTCTTGCGGTACTGGCGCCGCGCGCCGGCCATCAGCGCGTTGGCGGCATCCAGCACGGCCTGGGTGGAACGGAAGTTTTCCTCGAGCGTGACCACGGTCGCCGGCGGCGAAAAGCGCGCGGGAAACTCCAGGATGTTGTCGACGGTGGCGGCGCGGAACGAATAGATGGCCTGGGCGTCGTCGCCGACCACGGCGAGGCCGCGGCCGTCGGGCTTCAGCCGGACCAGGATCTCGGCCTGCAGCGAGTTCGTGTCCTGGTATTCGTCGACGAGCACGTGGTCGAAGCGCGCGGAGACCGCGGCCGCCAGGGCCGGTTCCTGCATCAGCGCGTGCCAGTACAGCAGCAGGTCGTCGTAGTCGAGGATCGCCAGCTTCTGCTTGCGCTCGACGTAGGCGCGGGCGAGGCGGCGCAGTTCGTCGTGCCACTGGCTGCACCAGGGCCAGCCTTCGGCGAGCACGCGCTCCAGGCTCCACTGGGTGTTGACGCGGTGCGAGTAGATCGCGAGACAGGTGTCCTTGCGCGGGAAGCGGCGCTCCTGGCTGGACAGCTCGAGCTCGTGCCGCAACAGGTCGATGAGGTCGGCAGAGTCGCCGCGGTCGGCGACGCTGAAAGCCGGGTCGAGCCCGAGCTCGGGCGCGTGGTGCCGCAGCAGGCGATTGGCGACGGAATGGAAGGTGCCCGACCACGGCAGGCGCACCGCCGGCGCGCTACCCCCCGACCGGGCCGACAGCGCGCCGGCGACGATGCGCTCGGCACGACGCGTCATCTCCACCGCGGCACGCCGCGTGAACGTCAGCAGCAGGATTCGCGCCGGGTCCACGCCCTGCGCCACCAGGTGCGCCACGCGGTGCGAGAGGGTGTTGGTCTTGCCCGTGCCCGCGCCCGCGATGATCAGCAGTGGCCCGGCTTCGAAGCTCCCGTCGGCGCCGCGCGCGCCGAAGCCCGCGGCAAGCCGCTGGGTGGGATTCAGGCTGTCGGCGGGGACGGTCATGCTTGTATTTTACTGTATATCCATCCAGATGCGGGACCGGGCAGGCCCGGCGGGGATAGGATTGGAATCATGAAAACCCTCTACCTCGCCGCCGTGACTGCCCTGATGTTCACCCCGGCGCTCGCGCAGACCACCGGCCTGGGCGGCTCGGTGATCCAGGGATCGGCGGGACCAGCGGGCACGACCGACGCAAGCCGCGTCGAGAAGTGCGACCAGCCCTTCGGCGCGCTGGCCGTGCTGGAGCCGCAGGACTTCATGGAGCGCGAGCTCATGCGCTACGGCCTGCAGAGTCCCACCCAGCTGTTGCGGCTGATCGTGCAGCAGTCGAACTGCTTCACGGTCGTCGAGCGTGGCATGGCGCTGCGGAGCCTCCAGCAGGAGCGGGACCTGCAGCGGGCCGGCGAGCTCCGCTCGGGTTCGTCGATGGGCAAGGGCCAGATGATCGCGGCGGATTACGTGCTGATCCCCAAGATCAATGGCATTCGAATCTGCGCCGAGCCATCATCGTCGGCCGAGGTCCTGGGGACCCTGGGAAAGGACGGTGAAATGGTGTTTCTCGGCGACGAGCAGAACGGGTTCCTGCACGTGCAGGATGCGACGGGGGAAGGCCGGGTGCAGGCGATCCTCGTGCGGCGGGCGGACTGACCATGGCCACGACTGACATCAAGCCGGAGATCGAACGCGACTTCACCGCGGGGAGTTTCGGCCGGCGCTTCGCCGCGTCCCTGGCGCTGGTCGTGCTCACGTTCAACCCGACCGGTTGGTCGTTCGTGCACTGGATCGCCCGGGATTTTCCCTCGATCGCGCCGCTGCAGGCAGTGATCGGGATCGCCCTGCTGATCGCCTGGGCTTTCTTCGGCAGCTCGACGCTGCGCTCGCTCGGCCCGGTCGGCCTGCTGCTCGGCACGGCATTCTGCGCCGCGCTGCTGTGGCTGCTGTCGTCCTGGGGCTGGCTCTCGCTCACCGGCGGCGCCGCGCTGCAGTGGGTGCTGCTGCTGATGCTGGCGGCCATCCTCGCCGTCGGCCTGTCGTGGTCGCACCTGCGGCGGCGCGTTGCCGGGCAGGCCGACGTCGACGAGGTCGAGCCCACCTGATTTTCACCCTGGAGCGAGGCTTCACATGCCACAACCGAAGCACCTGACGGCGCTGCGACTGCGTCCGCTGCCCCGCCGCAAGCTCGATGCGGAGATGCAGAAGTACCTCGCCATCTGCGAGGAAAAGCTCGGACACCTTCCCAACGTGCTCAAGGCCTACAGCTTCGACGCCGCGAAGCTGCGCAATTTCGTGAACTTCTACAACGAGCTCATGCTCGGCGACTCGCCGCTCGGCAAGGTCGAGCGCGAAATGATCGCGGTCGTCGTCTCGGCCGCGAACCGCTGCTTCTACTGCCTCGCGGCGCACGGTGCGACGCTGCGCCAGATGACGGGCGACCCGCAGCTCGCCGAGATGCTCGTGCTCAACCACCGCGTCGCGCCGCTGCCGCGCAAGACGCGCGCGATGCTCGACTTCGCGCACAAGCTGACCGTGACGCCGGCCGAGGTGGGCGATGCGGACCGCGCCCGGCTGCGCAAGGCGGGCTTCACGGAGCGTGCCATCTGGGACATCGCGGAAGTGGCGGCGTTCTTCAACTTCACCAACCGGCTCGCCACCGCCACCGACATGATGCCCAACACCCACTACCACGCCGAGGCACGCTGAAGCGCAGGCTCAGCCCTGGCGCGAGAGCGCCTCGATCCCGGCGAGCAGCGTCCGCCGCGCGGCACTGATCGCGGCGGAGCCGCGCGAAGTCGCCAGGTGCCGGATCAGCGGGGCGTCGAGCGCCAGCGGTTGTGCGTCGGCACCGGCCTCGGCGGCCGCCTCGAGCTCGCCGAGCAGCTGGGCGTCGAGGTGCCCCGGGTGGCGACGCCCGTGGCCGACGCGCGCGCGCAGGCGCGCTGTGCGGATGCCTGCCGGCGGGCCACAGTGCACCTGCACCAGGCGCAGGCCGTGATCGGCGGCGAGCGCCGCAAGCCTCGCGGGATGCCCGGCCGGGCGGAAGTTTCCTTCCAGGATGAGTGGTGCACGCCGGGCGGCGACGCGGCCGGCCTCCTCGAACAACAGTTCCCAGGCCAGGTCGCTGAGCCGCCGGGACTCCTCGCGATCGGCCGGCACCGAGCTGCCGAGCAGGCGCTCCTTGAAGTCGTCCTTGGCGAGCAGGGGCCAGCCCAGCCGGCTCGCCAGCCAGCGCGCGAGCGTCGATTTGCCGGCCGCCGGGGGGCCGGTGACGACGAGCAGCAGGGGTTCACCAGTCATGTCGAAGCCCTGGCCTGGCGCCAGGCTGGCGCCCGCGACAGTGTACTTCGCTGCCGGAACCGGGACTCATGACCTGGCGTTTTGCCGGGGCTTGGGCTTATTCTCGGGACTGCCCTCATCACGGAAGGCAGATTGCCCCACCGAGGCGCATATGTTCGACACCGGCAAGTTCGTGTCGCCCGTCGACATGCTTGCCAGGGAGCGATCAGGCATCGGCAAGATCGAGTACGACGAGCAGGGCAACGCGGTGTTCGTGCCCTTCAAGTCGCTGCCGAGCGCCGACGCCCTGTCCCGCCTGCTCAACGATCCCAGCCTGGCGCTGTCGAAGTGGATCACCGCGAAGAAGCTGCCGCCCGAAGGCGGGTGAGGGGCCCCGGCCTGGCGCTCAGGGCGCCTGGTTCAGCAGCCGATCCGCCAGTTCCGACAGGTCCGTCACCGTCCACTCCGGCTGCGCGAAGCGCTCGGGCCAGGCCAGGGCGTTGCGGTTGATCCACACCGCCGGCAGGCCGGCCGCGCGCGCGCCCTCCACGTCGGCCGCGGGGTCGTCGCCGACGTGCAGGACCTCGTCCGGCTCGAGTCCTGCGCGTTCCAGCAACAGCGAAAAGATACGCGGGTCCGGCTTGGCCGCGCCCGCCTCGCGCGCACCCAGCGAGTGCTCGAAAAAATGCGCGAGGCCGATGCGCGCCAGGTCGGCATTGCCGTTGGTGAGCGACATCAGGCGGAAGCGACCCGACAGGCGCTGCAGAGCAGGCATCACGTCGGCGTAGGGCTCGACCTCGTTGCGAACCGAGAAAAACACCTCGAAACCGTCGTGGGCGGCCTCGGCCGGATAGCCTGCCTCGACCAGGTGGCGGCGCAGCGACTCGATGCGCAGGAACGAGAGGTCGTGCTGCCGGTCCGGGAACTCCGCCGCCACCGCCATGCGCCGGGCGCGCATCGAGGCGATGTCGTGCCGCTCGGAAACGCGCGGATAATTGGTGGACAGCCAGTCGAACAGGCGCTGCTCGGCGCGCGTGATCGCGGGCCACACGTCCCAGAGGGTGTCGTCGAGGTCGAAACAGATGGCTCGCAGTCGCATGGCGGGCATCATAATGGAGGCCGGATGTCCGACCTAACGCCCATTGTCATCGCGCACCGCGGCGCCTCCGGTTACCTGCCGGAGCACTCGCTCGCCGCCAAGGCGCTCGCGCACGGCTTCGGCGCCGACTACCTCGAACAGGACGTGGTGCTCACCCAGGACGGCGTGCCGCTGGTGCTGCACGACCTGTGGCTCGAGGAAGTCACCGATGTCGCGCGGGTCTTCGCCGGGCGCGCACGCGACGACGGCCACTTCTACGCGGTCGACTTCACGCTGGACGAGGTGCGCCAGCTCAACCTCCTCGAACGGCGCGCTCCCGGCAGCGCGGCGCGCCTGCGCGAGGGCCGTTTCAGCGCCGACCAGGTGCGCATGCCGGTGGTCACGCTCGACGAGGAACTCGCGTTCATCCGCGCGCTGAACGCCAGCACAGGCCGCGAGGCCGGCGTCTATACCGAAGTGAAGTTCCCCGCGTTCCACCGCCGGCACGGCCTGGATGCCTCGCGAATCGTCCTGGAAACGCTCGGGCGCCACGGCTACCGGCGGAGCACCGACAAGGCCTTCGTCCAGTGCTTCGATCCGCAGGAACTCGCGCGCATCCGCAACGAACTGCACTGCGGGCTGCGGCTGGTGCAGCTGATCGGCGAGAACGCCTGGGGCGACTCCGATGCCGACTACGAGGCCATGCGCAGGCCAGCGGGACTGGACGCGATCGCCCGCGTGGCGGACGGCATCGGCCCGTGGATTCCGCAGGTGCTGAACTGGAAGCCGGACGGCACGCCCGAGACCACCGACCTGGTGGCGCTCGCCCATGCGCGCGGACTGGTCGTGCATGCCTACACGCTGCGCTGCGACCAGTTGCCGCCCCATGCGCCGGACCTCGCGGCCGTGCACGCCGCGCTGTTCGGCCTCGCGCGGGTCGACGGCCTGTTCAGCGACTTCCCGGACCGGACCCTTGCGGCGCTCCGCCCCGCTGGTCTACCTTGCGGCACCGGCTGACAGGAGTCCCGCATGCCCGCCATCACGCTCGTCATCGGCACCCGGAACTACAGCTCCTGGTCCCTGCGGCCCTGGATCCTGCTGAAGCACCTGGGCCTGCCCTTCGAGGAACGCCTGATCCACCTGGAGACGCCGGAATTCGCCTCCGAGGTGCCGAAGCTGTCGCCGAGCCGGCGCGTGCCGGCCCTGATTCACGGCGACGTCCGCGCCTGGGACTCGCTGTCCATCTGCGAATACGCGAACGAACTCTCCGGCGGCCGCGGCTGGCCCGCCGGCACGGCGGAACGCGCGCACGCGCGTTCCATCGCGGCCGAGATGCACTCGGGTTTCCAGGCGCTGCGGGGCAGCTGCCCGATGAACTGCCGCGCGCGCGGACGCAGCGTGCGCCTCACGCCCGAGATCGAGCGCGACCTGCGCCGCATCGACGATATCTGGAGCGAATGCCGGCGCGCCTCGGCCGACCGCGGCCCCTGGCTCTTCGGCGAGTACAGCGCGGCCGATGCGATGTTCGCGCCGGTCGTACTGCGCTGCCGCACCTATTCCCTGCCCCTCGAGCACATGTCGCGGCAGTACTGCGAGACCGTGCTGGGCGACCCGCTGCTGGGCGAGTGGCTGGCTGCCGCGGAAGTCGAGGGCGTGGTCGTGCCGTCGGACGAGGCTGGCTGATACCATTCGGGTCTGTCCCCCCATTCGGACCGACCCCATGAACCGTTTCAGTCTCCTGGCGACGGCCGCGGTGCTGACCGCAGGTCTCGCAACTCCCGTGGCATCCGCGGCGCCGCGCGGCTTTACCGCCGAAGACCTGGTCTCGCTCGACCGCATCAGCGAGCCGGCACTCTCGCCGGATGGCAAGCGCGTCGTCTACACGCTGCGCGAAACCGACAGGGCCGCCAATCGCGGCCGCACCGACCTCTGGCTGCTCGACCTGGACCGGACCGGCGCCCGGCCGCAGCGCCTGACCTCGCACGAGGCCAACGACACGTCGCCGCAGTGGAGCGCCGACGGCTCGGCCATCTACTTCCTGTCGGCACGTTCCGGCGGCACCCAGGTGTGGCGCCTGGCCGCGAGCGGCGGCGAGGCGATTCCCGTGACGCGCCTGCCGGTCGACGTGGACAGCTTCCGCGTCGCGGCGAAGGGCGACCGGCTGGTGTTCAGCACCGAGGCCTACCCGGACTGCGCCGACCTGGCCTGCACGAAGAAGGCCAGCGATGCGGCGGCAGCGCAGAAGGCCAGCGGCCGCGTCTACGACCGCCTGTTCGTCCGCCACTGGGACACCTGGAACAACGGCACGATCCAGCGCCTGTGGAGCATCGCGCTCGACGCGAACGGCCAGGCCAGCGGCGCCGAAGTCAGCCTGTCGGGCTCGCTCGACGCCGACGTGCATTCGAAGCCCTTCGGCGGCGCCGACGACTACACGCTGAGCCCCGACGGCACGCGCGTGGTGTTCGCGGCGCGCATCAAGGGCAAGACGGAGCCCTGGTCCACCGACTTCGACCTGTACGAGGTGCCGATGACCGGCGGCACGCCGGTCAACCTGACCGCTGCCAATCCGGCGTGGGACGGAAGCCCGAAGTTCTCGCCGGACGGCAGCAAGCTGGCCTACGTCGCGATGGATCGGCCCGGCTTCGAGGCCGACCGCTTCCACCTCGTGCTGCGCGATACAACCAGTGGCACCATCGGCTTCACGACCCGGGACTGGGACAGCTCGATCGGCGAGTACGACTGGTCGCCCGACGGCAAGCGCATCTACGCCGCGACCGATCACGTCGGCCAGCACCCGCTGTGGGCGATCGACCTGCCCAGCGGCAAGCGCAGCATGCTCACCGGGCAGGGCAGCGTCACCGCGATCGCCGTCGGCCGCGAGCGCGTGGTGTACGCGCTGCAGCACCTGGCCTCGGCGGCCGAGCTGTACAGCGTTCCCGCGCGTGGCGGCAAACCCGCGCAACTCACCAGCGTGAACGCCGGCAAGCTCGCCGACGTGCGCTTCGGCGAGGCCGAGCAGTACAGCTTCGCGGGCGCCGGCGGCGAGAAGGTCTACGGCTACGTGATGAAGCCGTGGAACTACACGCCGGGCAAGAAGTACCCGATCGCCTTCATCGTCCACGGCGGCCCGCAGTCGAGCTTCGCCAACAACTGGAGCTTCCGCTGGAACCCGCAGGTCTATGCGGGCGCGGGCTACGGCGTGATCTTTATCGACTTCCACGGTTCGCCCGGCTACGGCCAGGCCTTCACCGACTCGATCAGCGGCGACTGGGGCGGCAAGCCGGTCGAGGACCTCAAGCTCGGCCTCGCGGCCGCGCTGGAACGCAATCCCTGGCTGGACGGCAGCCGCAACTGCGCCCTCGGCGCGTCCTACGGCGGCTTCATGATGAACTGGATCGCCGGCAACTGGGCCGAGCCGTTCCGCTGCATCGTGAGCCACGCCGGCATCTTCGACGCGCAGATGATGTACTACACGACCGAGGAACTCTGGTTCGACGAGTGGGACCACGGCGGCGCTCCCTACTACGCCAACCCGGCCGCGTACGAGAAATTCAGCCCGGCGCGCCAGGTCGCGAAGTGGCGCACGCCGATGCTCGTGATCCACGGCGAGCGCGACTACCGCGTGCCCTACTCGCAGGGCCTGGCGGTGTTCACGGCGCTGCAGCGCCAGGGCGTCGAAAGCAGGTTCCTGGTGTTCCCGGACGAGAACCACTGGATCCTCAAGCCGGCCAACAGCCTGCAGTGGCACAGCGAGGTGCTGGGCTGGCTCGACGCGCACACGAAGCCGTGATCGCCTCCGCAGCGCGGCGCTGGCTGCTCGCGGCCGCACTGGCCGCGACGGTCGGCGTCGCGGCCTGCAGCACGCCGCCCACGGCGGCGTCGCCCTACGTCCCGCCCGCGGGGGCGTGGGCGGAACGCAAGCCCGCCGCGCTCGGCTTCGACGCCGGTCGTCTCCAGGCCGCGGTGGAACTCGCGCAGCAGAAGACCGTCGCCAGGCCCGCCGGGTTGCGCGAGGTCCTGCTCGCCACCTACCCGAAGCGCGAACCCGGCTACCGCATCCTCGGTCCCACGGGCACGCGCAAGGGCGGCAGCGGCCTCGTGATCCGGCACGGCTATGTCGCGGCAAGTTGGGGAGACCTGCACGCAGCCGAGATGACCTTCAGCGTCGCCAAGAGCTTCCTCGCGACGGTGGCGGGCCTGGCCCTGGCCGACGGCAAGATCGGCTCGCTCGACGAGCGCGTGGGCAGCCGCGTGCGTCCGGACCTGTTCGCCGACACGCACAACGCGCCCATCACCTGGCGCCACCTGCTGCAGCAGAACTCGGACTGGTCCGGCACGCTGTGGGACGTGCCCGACTGGGCCGACCGCCCTGAGGGCAATGACCCCGCGCGCTATGCGCAACGCGAGCTCCACGAACCAGGCTCACACCACAAGTACAACGACGTGCGCGTCAACCTGCTCGCGCTGGCGCTGCTCGAGGCCACGCGCAGGCCGCTGCCGGACATCCTCGGCGAGCGCGTCATGCGGCCCATCGGCGCATCCGGCGACTGGCGCTGGCTGGGCTACGACAATTCCTGGGTCGACATCGACGGCCGGCGCGTGCAGTCCGTCTCGGGCGGCGGCCACTTCGGCGGCGGC
>JADZCS010000232.1 GCA_020851435.1 Gammaproteobacteria bacterium
CGGCACAGGTCGTAACGCCTCGGTCGGCACTGGCAAGAACAAGGGCAGTGCGGATGCCTCGGTCGGCACTGGCAGCAATGCCTCGGTTGGCACGGGTCGCAACGCCTCGGTCGGCACAGGTCGTAACGCCTCGGTAGGCACTGGCAAGAACAAGGGCAGTGCGGACGCCTCGGTCGGCACTGGCAGCAATGCCTCGGTTGGCACGGGTCGCAACGCGTCGGTCGGCACAGGTCGTAACGCCTCGGTAGGCACTGGCAAGAACAAGGGCAGTGCGGATGCCTCGGTCGGCACTGGCAGCAATGCCTCGGTTGGCACGGGTCGCAACGCCTCGGTTGGCACGGGTCGCAACGCCTCGGTCGGCACAGGTCGTAACGCCTCGGTCGGCACAGGTCGTAACGCCTCGGTTGGCACCGGCCGCCCCTAACGTCATATTCATCCCATTTTCCTGATCAGTGAGGCGGCCTTTTGGCCGCCTCTCTTTTTTTCCCTGAGGACTACGGTACGCTGCGACTTGTGCTGAGTGGAGTCGCTTATCTCATGCGTTTGCACAGAAACTCCGCAGTCCGTTTCGCTCTGGCCGCGGCGGTGCTCCTGGCTGCCGGGCTGCTGCTTTCGGCGTGTGGCCAGCGGAACCAGGACCAGCCGCAGAGCGGGGGCGTGGCCAGCGATGGGAACACCGGCCCCCGCGTTCTGCGTCGAGGCCTCGGAGGCGAACCCGGCGCCCTGGACCCGCAGATTGCGGACGACACCTTCGCGTTTGAGGTATTGCGGGATCTCTACGAGGGCTTGACCGTGAGCGCGCCCTCTGGGGAGGTGCAAGGGGGCGCGGCGGAGGCGTGGTCGGTCGAGGACAAGGGTACTCGGTACGTGTTCCGGCTGCGCGCAGGCCTGACCTGGTCCAACGGCGATCCTGTTACCGCAGGTCATTTCGTCCTGGGACTGCGTCGCGCGGTGGACCCGGCGACAGCGTCACCTGGCGCCGACCTGCTGCGTGTCATTTCACAGGCATCCGAGGTTATCGAGGGCAAGCGGCCGCCAACTGATCTCGGCGTGAAGGCACTGGACGATCGCACGCTGGAAATCAGATTGGTGCGCCCGGCGCCATACCTGCCGGATATCCTGACCAACTCGGTTGCCATGCCTGTGCATCCCCGCGTAGCTGCGGCGGCCGTGCCGGGCACTGCGCTGACCAACGGCGCGTATGTACTGGTGGAAGCTTCACCCGGTTCCGTCATCATCCTGCGGCGTAACCCGCGCTACTGGAATTCCGCCGCGGTCACTTTCGACGAAGTCCGCTATTTCCCGCTGGCGGATGAATCAGTGGAGTTCAACCGCTTTCGTGCCGGCGAGATCGACGTCACCAACAACGTGCCGACCGCGCGCTTCCAGGAACTGCAGCGTGACCCGGCGGCGGGGCTGCAGGTCCGGCCCAACCTGGCGACGTTCTTCTTCGGCTTCAATGCCGAGCAGGGGCCGCTGAAGGGGCGTCCGCAGCTTCGTGAGGCCCTGTCGCTTGCGATCGACCGTGAGGCCATCACGCAGCTGGTGACGCGTGCCGGCCAGTCGCCGGCATACTCGCTGGTCCCACCGGGCGTGTGGAACTACTCGTCGCCGACGCTGGCCTGGAGCAGCCAGGGACGTGAAGCGCGTGTGGCGCGGGCCCGCGAACTCTACGCTACGTCTGGCTATTCGCCCGACAAGCCCTTGCGCCTGAGAGTGGTCTACAACCAGAACGAGCTGATCAAGTCGGTTACGCTCGCAACGGCCGCGATGTGGAAGGAGGCCCTCGGGGTCGAGTGCGAGCTCATCCAGCTCGAACACCGTGTTTACCTCCAGACCCGCGACGATCGCAGTCAGTGGGATGTGATTCGCCTGGGCTGGTCGGCCGATTTCAACGATGCCTCGAGCTTCCTCGATACGCTGCTGTCGCATGGCGTGCAGAACCACGGTGCATGGTCGAACGCCGAGTACGACCGGCTGATTGCGCTTGCCCATGCAGAGCCGGACGTGGCGCTTCGTCGGGATTTGTTGCAGCGCGCCGAGGGTATCGCCATGGCGGACTATGCGGTTGCCCCGGTGTACTACTACGTGACGAGGCGCCTGGTCCGTCCTGACATAGACGCTGGCGAGCTGAATCCGTTGAATCGCAACTACTCGCGCAATTTCCGCTACGCACGGAAGCCGTGACGCAAATTGTCGAAACAAAAAAACCGGCCGGACGCCAACGGCATCCGGCCGGTTCCTGTTGCGGTGACGCTGCTTACTTGAGCGTGCGCTCGACCTTCATCTGTGCAGCCAGCGTGTCCAGGTGGGCCTGCAGCTTCTTCTGCATGACGATCTGGCCAACCTGCTGCTTGACGGCGTCAAACGGCGGCGCCTCCAGCGGACGGGTGTCCTCGAGCTTGATGATGTGGAAGCCGAACTCGCTCTTCACGGGCACCAGCGTGTACTTGCCCTTTTCAAGCTTCTCGACGGCATCGGCGAAAGGCTTGACCATGCGGCTCGGCGGGAACCAGCCCAGGTCGCCACCCTGATCCTTGGAGGAATCCACCGAGTTCTTGGCGGCGAGTTCCTCGAACTTGGCGCCCTTGCCCAGCTGGGCGATCAGGTCCTTCGCGAAGTCCTCGGTGGCCACCAGGATGTGCCGCGCGTGGTATTCGGTCTTCGGCATCTTGGCGACCTGTTCTTCGTACTCCTTGCGGATCTCTTCCTCGGTGGGCTCCTTGCCCGCCAGGAACTGCTGCGCAACGAGGTCGGCCAGGCCACTGCGTGACATCAGCTCGGACCTCGCGGCGACTTCGCCCTGCTTGTCCAGTCCCTGGTCGGCGGCGGTCTTGGCGGCCACGTACAGGCGCACGAGGTCGTCCAGCATTTCCTTGCGCTGTTCCGGCGTCAGCGCGTCCGGCGTGGACCGGCCCTGGGTGCGGGTCTTCACCCACAGGTCCCAGACGGCCGGGCTGATGGGCGTGCCGGCGACGACGGCCACGGGGGCCGCGGCAGGCGCTGCGGCAGGCGCTGCGGCGGCATCGGCCTTCGGCGCAGGGGCGGCCGCGGCGTCTTCCTTCTTCG
This sequence comes from Gammaproteobacteria bacterium, assembly GCA_020851435.1. Taxonomy (GTDB): domain Bacteria; phylum Pseudomonadota; class Gammaproteobacteria; order Steroidobacterales; family Steroidobacteraceae; genus JADZCS01. The sequence goes on from JADZCS010000232.1 coordinate 3,070, forward strand.
TGCAGCCCGCAAACAACGCGATGGCCGAAACGGCTGCGACGACAGTCCTCGAAAGCTTCATGGTGATCCTCGGTGGGGCGTGGTTACGACACGGACGCCGATTCTGGCGCCTGTGCAACGATGCTGAGAGCATGGATTTCCGCAGGCATCAGGGATGCAACTGCCTGGTAGACCAGCCGGTGCCGCTCGCGAACGGGCAGCCCGGCAAAACGATCAGACACGATGCGCACTGAATAGTGCCCCGCGCCGCCCGCGGCACCCGCGTGCCCGGCGTGGGCAGCGCTGTCGTCCGTGACGACCAGTTCGACAGGGTGGAGCGAGGCCTGCAGCAGGGCTTCGATGCGGGCGCGGCGGTCGCTCATGGCGCGGTCCGCACGAACGGCCTGACTTCGTGCCGCGCAAAGACGCCGTCGGTCACGTAGGGATCTGCGGCGATCCATTCCTCGGCGGCCTTCAGCGACGCGAACTCGGCCACGATCAGGCTGCCGGTGAAACCCGCGGGTCCCGGGTCAGGCGACGGTACAGCGGGCATCGGACCGGCGATCACGAGCCGCCCTTCATCGATGAGCACCCGGATGCGCTCGAGGTGGGCAGGACGCGCCGCGCGCCGCCGCTCGAGGCTGTCGGGACTGTCGTGACCCAGGATCACGAAGAGCATTACTGCGCACCCCCGTTCGCCGGGCGGCTGCGTGCGGCGACCCAGAAGCCCTGCGCGATCGCGAAGGCGAAGGTCAGGCCCAGCATGCCCCACAGCTTGAAGTTGACCCAGACGGGTTCGGGGAACGTCTTGAAGACGATCAGGTTGAGCAGGCCCATCGAGATGAAGAATCCGCCCCATACGCGGTTGAGCTGCTGCCAGAGGCCCGGCTCGAGGTCGAGCTGGCCCGAGTCGGCCTCCATGAGCCGGCGCACCAGGGGCTTGCCGCCGAAGGGCTTGAGCTCGCTCGCCAGGAAGGCGAGGCCGAACGCCCAGTTGAGCACGGTGGGCTTCCACATGATGAAGGCCGAGTCGTGGAGCAGCAGCGTGATGCCGCCGAATACGACGACCAGCACGGCCGACAGCGCCTGCATGGGGCGCAGGCGGCGGGTAATGATCCACGTCAACGCCACGATGACGGGGGCGGCCACCATGATCACCTGCGTCGCGACGTAGATGTCCGCAACCTTGTAGGCGATGAAAAAGGCGATGACGGGCAGGAAGTCGAGCAGCAGATGCATCGTGGCGACCCTGTGGGGGCGGGTATGATAGCGGATACCCCCTGAAATGCCCCAAACAAACTGCTGACGGGCCCCGTTTCCGCATGAGCGAACTGTTCGAACTTCACCCACAGAACCCGCAGGTCCGGCTGATCCGGAAGGCTGTCGATCACCTGAACGAAGGCGGCGTCATCGTCTACCCGACGGACTCCTGTTACGCCCTTGGCTGTCGCATCGGCGACAAGGACGCCCAGGAGCGCATGCAGCGGATCCGGCAGACGGACAAACACCATTTCTTCACGCTGGTGTGCCGTGACCTCTCCGAGATCGCCCGGTACGCCCGGGTCGACAACTGGCAGTACCGCCTGCTCAAGGCCAACACGCCCGGTCCCTACACCTTCCTGCTCGAGGCCACCCGGGAGGTGCCGCGCCGGCTCATGAACCCCAAGCGCCGAACAGTCGGCATCCGGGTTCCCCTGCACCCGGTCGTCCAGATGCTCCTCCAGGAGCTCGGCGAGCCCATCATGAGCACGACCCTGCTGCTGCCCGGGCAGGAGCACCCGATGACGGATGCCCACGAGATCCACGACCGCCTGGAGCACCTGGTCGAAGCGGTGCTCGACGGTGGCAACTGCGGGCTGGAGCCCACGACGGTCGTCGACTTGGCGGGCGAGGGCCCGAAGGTCCTTCGCCAGGGCAAGGGCGACCCCGCTCCCTTCCTGTGACCGGCGGCCAGGCCCGGGTCTGCGTATAATCCGCAGCAGCTTCTCAACGCGCTCATCGAACGGGGGCAGGTGCGTGCTTTCGCGCCGAGTCTTCCCTAAGAAAATCAATGGACTTATCGTCGATTATTACAGTAGTTTCTATTGCCGCGATTCCGCTCGTGCTGGCGATCACCCTGCATGAAGTCGCGCACGGCTGGGTCGCCAAGCTGCACGGCGACCGGACCGCCGAATCCCAGGGCCGGTTGACCCTGAACCCCTTGAGCCACGTGGACCTGGTCGGGACCCTGCTCATGCCGGCCCTGCAGTTGCTGTTCTTCAAGACGGTGCTGTTCGGCTGGGCCAAGCCGGTGCCGGTGGCGCAGGGGCGCCTGCGCAACCCGCGGCGTGACATGGTCCGGGTCGCCCTGGCCGGCCCGCTCGCCAACATCCTGATGGCGGTGTGCTGGGCCGCGATCCTCGCCATCGTCGCCCGGCTCGGTGTGCCCGATGGCTCTCCGGCCGAGTGGCTGGTCGAGATGTCGATGTACGGCGTGACCATCAACGCCCTGCTGGCAGCCTTCAACCTGCTGCCCCTGCCGCCGCTGGACGGGGGGCGGGTGCTGGTCAACGCCTTGCCGAGGGGCCCGTTCACGCGGTTCTTGGAGAGCCTGGAGCCCTGGGGCCTGGTCATCGTCATGGTCCTGCTGGTCACCAACGTGGCGTGGATGGTCGTGGGGCCCTTGAAGGCGCTGCTCGAGACTGGCATCTACGCCCTCGTCGGATTGAATTGATCGATATTCCCCACCGGGGACGGAGTCGGACTTGAACGCTTCCATGACCACCAACCGCCGGGTCCTTTCGGGTATGCGGCCCACGGGCCAGCTGCACCTGGGCAACTACCACGGCGCGCTGCGCAACTGGGTCGACCTGCAGTACCAGTACGAGTGCTTCTTCTTCGTGGCGGACTGGCACGCGCTGACGACCGGTTACGAGGACACCTCGAAGCTGGAAGAGCACGTCTGGCAGATGGTGATCGACTGGCTGGGCGCCGGACTCAACCCGAGCGCCTGCACGATGTTCATCCAGTCGCACGTTCCGGAGCACGCCGAGCTGCACCTGCTGCTGTCGATGATCACGCCGCTCGGCTGGCTCGAGCGCGTGCCGACGTACAAGGACCAGGTGGAGCAGCTTCGCGACCGCGACCTCTCGACCTACGGGTTCCTGGGCTATCCGCTGCTGCAGAGCGCGGACATCCTCATCTACCGGCCCCAGTACGTGCCGGTGGGCGAGGACCAGGTGGCTCACGTCGAGATCACGCGCGAGGTGGCGCGCCGCTTCAACCACATCTATGGCCGTGAGCCCGAGTTCGAGCAGAAGGCCACCAAGGCCGTGAAGCAGCTGGGTTCCAAGAACGGCGAGCTGTACGGCCAGCTGCGTCGCAAGTACCAGGAGCAGGGCGACGGCGAGGCGCTGGCCCGCGCGCGAGCGCTCATCGAGGGCAACGCGCGGCTGACCATCGCCGACCGCGAGCGACTGCTGGGTTTCCTCGAAGGCACGGGTCGCAGCATCCTGCCCGAGCCCCAGGTATTGCTGACCTCCACGCCCAAGGTGCCCGGGCTCGACGGCCGCAAGATGTCGAAGTCCTACGGCAACACGATCGGCCTGCGCGAGGACACCGACTCGGTCGCGAAGAAGCTCAAGACCATGCAGACCGACCCGGCCCGCGCCCGGCGCACGGATCCGGGCGACCCCGAGAAGTGCCCGGTCTGGGATCTGCACAAGGTGTATTCCGACGAGCCGACCCAGCAATGGGTCCAGGTCGGCTGTCGCTCGGCCGGCATCGGTTGCCTGGAATGCAAGAAGCCGCTCATCGACAAGGTCGTCGCTGAGATCGGCACGATCCGCAAGCGCGCCCAGGAGTTCGAGGAGAGTCCAGAGATCGTGCGCGGCATCATCGCCGAGGGCACCGAGCGCGCCCGCGAAAGCGCCCGCGCGACGATGATCGAGGTTCGCGAGGCTGTGGGCCTCCAGTATCGCTGAGGACAGGCATGACTGTTTCAGACACCCCAGATGACGGACTGACCGACGCCGAGGTGCAGGCGCTGGTGCCGCTCGACGTCGCGCCGCAGCAGGAAGAGATGCCGTTCGCGATCGTGGACGGCGAGCCGGTGACGGTGATGCCCCGCGACCTGTACATCCCGCCGCAGGCACTGGAAGTATTCCTCGAGGCTTTCGAGGGGCCGCTGGACCTGCTGCTGTACCTGATCCGCCGGCAGAACCTCGACATTCTCGACATTCCGATCGCCGAGATCACCCGCCAGTACATGGAATACATCCAGCTCATGGCGGAGCTGAACCTCGAGCTGGCGGGCGAGTACATGCTGATGGCCGCCATGCTGGCGGAGATCAAGTCGCGCATGCTCCTGCCGCGCCCGCAGTCGACCGAGGACGACGAGGAAAGCGATCCGCGCGCCGAACTCGTGCGCAGGCTGCAGGAATACGAGCGCTTCAAGCGTGCCGCCGAGGACGTGGACCATCTGAACCGCCTCGAGCGCGACGTGTTCCAGGCCACCGCCGAAGTGGTGGATCGCAAGGTCGTCAAGCTGCTGCCCGACGTCACGCTCCAGGAAATGCTCATCGCGTTCAAGGACGTCGTGCAGCGGGCATCCATGTTCGCGCACCACCAGGTCGGCCGCGAGCGGCTGTCGGTGCGGCAGCGCATGTCCGACGTGCTCGCCTCGCTCGAGGGCGTGGAGTTCGTCGATTTCGTGAGCCTGTTCCGGCCGGAAGAAGGCCGCATGGGCATCACCGTGACCTTCATCGCGCTGCTCGAGCTGGTGCGCGAGGGCCTGATCGAGGTGGTACAGGCGGAGGCCTATGCGCCGCTCCATGCGCGACGCATGCTCACGCCGCGCGCGCCCAGCAATGACAACGAACGTGACATCGACCAGGACTACGGCGGCGGCGGCAGTGCCGGCGCCGGGTTCTGAGACCGGAAGCCCCATGGAACTGCAAAACATCAAGAACGTCGTCGAGGCAGCGCTGTTGGCCGCAGGCCGTCCGCTGCAGGTCGAACACATCCGCGAGCTGTTCGACGAATACGAGCGCCCCGAGGCCGACCTGGTCAGCGAAGCGCTGGCGCAGATCGCCGCCGAGTGCGAGACCCGCCCCGTCGAGCTGCGCGAGGTCGCGAGCGGGTGGCGCCTGCAGGTCAGGGCGGACTACGCCGGGCCGGTCTCCCGCTTGTGGCAGGAACGTCCGGCCAAGTACTCGCGCGCGCTGCTCGAGACCCTCGCGCTCATCGCGTATCGCCAGCCCATCACGCGAGCCGAGATCGAGGATGTCCGCGGCGTCGCGGTCAATCCCAACATCATCAAGACCATCACCGAGCGCGGCTGGATCCGCAGCGTGGGGCACCGCGAGGTGCCCGGGCGGCCCGAGCTGCTGGGCACGACGCGCGAGTTCCTCGACTACTTCGGCCTGAAGAGCCTCGACGAATTGCCGACGCTCGCCGCGCTCAAGGACATGGACAACCTCGGCGTGCAGCTGGAGTTCCCGGAAACGGCCGCCAAGCTGCCCGGCATGCCGGTCAGCGAGGAAATGGCCGGGCAGATCGAGCAGACCCTGGCCGCGGTCGACGCCGAGGCTCGCGGCGACGAGGACTTCATCCCCGATTCGGCGGTCGAGACCGGCGAGCTGACTGCCGAGGCCCTGTTCTCGGTGGAAGTGGTCCAGGAAGTATTGATCGTCGAGGAATACCCCGAGCCGGCTCCGGCCGCCAATGACGAAGACGGAACCTCGCGTGCCGACTGACCGGCGCGCGCAGCGGAGAATCGATTGAGCGAACGCATCCAGAAGGCTCTTGCCGCTTCAGGCATCGTTTCCCGACGCCTCGCGGAGACCTGGATTGCGGCCGGGCGGGTCACCGTAAACGGTTACCTCGCGACGCTCGGCCAGGCCATCGGTCCCCGCGACCGGGTCGCCATCGATGGTCGAGCCGTGCGGATCGACTGGCGCGAGGATCGCATCGCGCGCGGCGTGGTGTATCACCGCGCACCGGGCGAGGGAATCAAGGAAGCGACCGACGCGGGCGACGAGAGCGTATTCGAGCGCCTGCCGAAGGTGCATGGCGGCCGCTGGATCGCGGTGAGTGCGATGGCGCTGGGTGAAGGCGGGCTCGAGCTGTTCCTGAGCGACGGGGCGCTGGTCGCCGCGCTCAACAAGCGGTCGGAAGAAATCCCGGTCGAATACTCGCTGCGCCTGCGCGGCGCCTTCGACGAAACGCGCATCGAGGAGATCCTGCACGTCGCCGCCGAGGACACCGAGGCGCGCGGCACCATCGACCTGCTGGAACCCGCGGGAGGCGAGGGCGCCAACCGCTGGGCACGCATGGTCTGCCGCGGACTTCGGCCGCGCGACTTGAAGCGCATCTTCGAACGCTGCGGCATCGAGCTGAACCGCACGCTGCGCACGCGCTTCGGGCCCATCTCCATGGAGCGCGCGTTGATGCGCGGCAGGAGCCGCGAGCTGACGGCGGCGGAGCTGCAGGCGCTCGGCGAACTTGCCGGGCTGCTGAAGCCGGTGCCCAAGCCCGAGCCCAGGCCCGCCTCAGGCAAGCGCACCCCGCGCGCAGGCCGACCGGGTCGGGATGATGAATCCCAGGCACCGCGTGCCGAGAGGCCGCGCTCCGACCGGCCCAGGGCGCCGAAGAAGGCGGGCAAGCCGCCCGCGCAGCCGGACGATCCGCGGTTCCGGCGCTGAGTCAGCGCTGGCAGTCGAACGCGTTGCCCGATATGCCGCGGCTGTCGGGCCCCAGCAGGTACAGGTAGGGGGCCGTGACCGCCTCGGGCTCCGGCAGCAGCTTGCGGTCCTCGGCGGGGTAGGCCTGCAGCCGCATGTAGGTGTTGACCGCGCCCGGGTTGAGGCTGTTGGCCCGGATGCTGGTGGTGTCCTGCAGTTCGTGTGCGAGCACCTGCATGAGCCCCTCGACGCCGAATTTCGATACCGCGTAGGCGCCCCAGTAGGCGCGCCCCTTGCGGCCAACACTGGACGAGGTGAACACCACCGACGCGTCGGGCGAGGCCCGCAGCAGCGGCAGGCAGGCCTGCGTCAGCACGAAGGCGGCGGTGAGGTTGACGTGCAGCACCTTGCACCAGGTGGGCACGTCGTAATGGTCGATGGGGCTGCGCGCGCCCAGGATGCCGGCGAGATGGGCGAGTCCGTCGAGGCGTCCGAACTCCTTGAGCAGGGCCGCGTGCAGCGCGTCGTATTCCGCTGCCGTCGCGGTTTCGAGGTTGAGCGGCAGCAGCGCGGGGCGCGGCCCGCCGGCGGCGACGATGGCGTCGTAGGTCGCTTCGAGCTTGCGCTGCGTCTTGCCCAGCAGCGCAACGGTGGCGCCCTGTCGCGCCAGCGCCATCGATACCGCGCGACCTATGCCGGCGCCGGCGCCGGTGACCAGGATGACGCGGCCCGCATGGGAGCCGGGTGCTGCGACATAGTCGCGTGGGTCGATGTTGTCAGTCATGTGTCTGTCGTCCGGAATCGGGATGTTCAGGCTCGGGCAGCGCGCCACGCGCACAGCGGGCGGCGCCAGTATGGCAAGTCGAGGCGTTGGCGCCCCACGTCGAAGTCATGCCGCTCGATCTCGTCGAGCAGCGCGAGATGCAGGCTGGCGAGCACACGCTGGCCACGGATCGCCTCTGGCGGCAGTCCCTGGGCCAGCGTGTCGAGGGCCTGGTGCTGTGTGCGCGCGCGCCCGGCCAGTTCGGCGAGAACTGCCCGCGCAGCGGGTCCCAGGTCACGTGACTGCATTCCGTCCGGGGCGAGGCCATGCCGTTCCAGCAGGTCCAGCGGAATGAACAGCCGGCCGTGCCAGGCCTCGAGCCCGAGGTCGCGGATGACCTCGACCAGCCGGACGACGCGGCCGACTCCGGTCGCCCAGGGGCGTAGTGCGTCCGCCTCGACCTGTGGCGCAGCGAGCGCCGCAGCCATCCAGTGCAGGGCGCCGGCGGAACGGAACAGGTAAGCGTCGAGCTCGGCATCGCTTGCATACGTCAGGCCGGCCATTTCGAGGTCGGCACCCGACATGATCTCGTGAAGCAGGCCGAAGTCCGCGCCCTCGTCGAGGCGCCGCAGGGCCTGCGTGATCGGGTGTTGCGGATGCCCTCCGCGCAGCCGGTCGATCTCGGCCCGCCACCACTGCAGGCGCGTGTGCGCGACAGCGTGGTCCTGGCGCGGTGCGGTGGCGTCGCGCAGTTCGGATTCGAGTTCGAACATCGCGGCGAGCGCCTCGCGCGCGCGGGGCGCAGAGAACAGCAGCGCGTACCAGCGTAGCGAGCCGGACGGCGTGGCAACGGAGGTCTCGACAGGACGTGCCAGGCTCATGCGTCGCCGGCAACCGGGCGCGTGAAGCTCGCGAGGTAGTTGACCGCCGTGTTGCCCGTCAGGCTTGCGCGGCGGCGGAAGGGGTCGTAGTCCATGCCGGTCAGGCTCTGCAGCTCGAGGCCAGCCGCGCGGGCCCAGCGCATGAGTTCCGAGGGACGTATGAATCGCGCGTATTCGTGCGTGCCGCGCGGCAACAGCTTGAGCACGTATTCGGCCCCGACGATGGCCATGGCAAAGGCTTTCGGCGTGCGGTTGAGCGTGGAGAACACGACGGTGCCGCCCGGACGCACCAGGCGCGCCGCGGCGGCGACGATGCTCGAGGGGGTCGGGACGTGCTCGAGCATCTCGAGGCAGGTCACCACGTCGAAGGCGGCGGGCAGCCGCTCGGCCGCGGCTTCGGCGGCCTCCAGCCGATAGTCGACGCTGATGCCGGCCTCGAGCGCGTGGAGTTTTGCGATCTGCAGCGGGCCTTCGGCGAGGTCGATGCCCGTCACCTGCGCACCGCGAGCGGCCATGCCCTCGGCGAGCAGGCCGCCGCCGCAGCCGATGTCGATGATGCGCCTGCCGGCGAGCCCGGCACGCGCCTCGATGAAATCGAGACGCAGCGGGTTGAGATCGTGCAGCGGGCGAAACTCACCCGCCGGGTCCCACCAGCGCTGGGCCATGGCCTCGAACTTGGCGAGTTCGGCGGGATCGACGTTGGTCTGGACGCTCATGATTCAGTTTCCCGGCAAGGAGTTCCGGGCAGCCAACACGCGTGACTGCCACCGGTTCGTGCGTGCCCGCAGGCTCGCGGTATCGATTCGCAGCAGCGTCGCGTCTTCGACCAGCTGCCGCCCTGCGACCCACACGTCGCTGACGTCGGCGCGGGATGCTGAATGCAGCAGGCTCTCGAGCACGTCGATCACAGGCTGTACCGACACTTTCCCCAGGTCGACGCAGCAGAGATCTGCCCACTTTCCGGGGACCAGGCTGCCGATGCCGGCATCGAGTCCCATGGCGCGGGCCCCGCCCAGCGTGGCCATTTCCAGTGCTTCGGCGGCCCCGACGGCTGCCGCATCGCCGGTCGCGCCGGCCGCCAGCAGGGCTGCCAACCGCGCTTCGGAGAGCATGTCCAGACGGTCGTTGCTCGCCGAGCCGTCGCTGCCGAGTGCAACGTTGAGGCCTGCCGCCCGCATCGCCGCCACGGGCGCAATGCCGCTGGCCAGCTTCAGGTTGGACGTGGGGCAGTGGACCACGCTCGCACCGACGTCGGCGAAGCGCCCGATGCCGGCCTCGTCCAGGTGCACGCAGTGCACGGCGACGAGCAGGTTGTTGACGAGCCCGGCCCTTTCGAGGCGGTCGACGGGGTCGATGCCGTGCCGCGACCGTTCGCGTGCCGCGTCATCAGCCGACTCCAGCAGGTGAATCATCACGGGGGCGTCGAGCTGGTCGGCGAGCGTGCGCACGCGGGCGAGCGTGGCGTCGGTCGAAAGGGCCGGGGAATGCAGCGCGAAGAAGGTATGGACCAGCGGATGGCCTCGATATTCGTCGGCGAGCCGCAGGCCCTTGTCGAGGTACTCGTCGATCGTCGCGGCCCAGACCGTCGGCACGTCCAGCACCGGCACCGCGACGGCCGCGCGCATGCCCAGGTCCGAGGCCAGCTGTGCAACCACTTCCGGGAAGAAATACATGTCGGCGAAACACGTGGTTCCGCCCAGCAGCATTTCGGCGATCGCCTGCTCGGTGCCGTCGCGCACGAAGTCGGCATCGACCAGCCGGGACTCCAGCGGCCAGACAACTTGCCTGAGCCAGGGCTCGAGTGGACGGCCTGCGGCCGCGCCGCGCAGCAGCGTCATGGCAGCGTGCGCGTGGGCGTTCACGAAGCCTGGCAGCACGGCGTGCGCGGGTCGCTCGAGCACCTGTCGCGCAGGAATGGCCGAGGCCTGCTCGCGGGGCAGGATGGCCTCGATCCGGCCGGCCTGCACCACGATGCTGTGGTCCTCCAGGACGGCCCCGCGGGGCTCGATCGGCACCACCCAGCGGGCGTGGATCAGCAGGTCGCGCGGAGTGGAGGAGGGCATCCGGGGATCCGGTCGGCTGGCGGGTGCCCAGTATAGCGCAAGCCCATGAAAACATGGGTTGTAACGCCTGTCCTGTGCTACGATTTCCGCTTTGCACAAAGCCAGCCGCATGACCGAAATCGCCCGCGAAATCCTGCACGTCAACCTCGAAGACGAGATGCGCCAGTCCTACCTCGATTACGCCATGAGCGTAATCGTGGGCCGCGCCCTCCCGGACGTGCGCGACGGCCTGAAGCCAGTGCACCGTCGCGTGCTGTTCGCGATGCGCGAACTCGGCAACGACTGGAACAAGGCCTACAAGAAGTCGGCCCGTATCGTCGGCGACGTCATCGGCAAGTACCACCCGCACGGCGACAGCGCGGTATACGACACCATGGTTCGCATGGCGCAGCCGTTCTCGATGCGCTACCTGCTCGTGGACGGCCAGGGCAACTTCGGTTCGGTCGACGGCGACGCGGCCGCGGCCATGCGCTACACCGAGGTGCGCATGTCGCGCCTCGCGCACGAGCTGCTTGCCGACATCGAGAAGGAAACCGTCGACTTCACGCCCAACTACGACGGCAGCGAACACGAACCCAGCGTGCTGCCCACGCGCGTGCCGAACCTGCTGGTCAACGGCTCATCGGGCATCGCCGTCGGCATGGCGACCAACATCCCGCCGCACAACCTCGGCGAGGTCATCGACGCCTGCATCGCGCTGATCGACAACCCGGACCTCGGTCTCGCGGAACTCATCCAGATCATTCCCGGCCCGGATTTCCCGACGGCCGGCATCATCAACGGCTCGGCCGAGATCATGCTCGCGTACAAGAGCGGTCGCGGCCGCCTGTCCGTGCGCGCCCGCGCCGGCTTCGAGGAGATCGACGAGCGCGGTCGCCAGGCGATCGTGGTCACCGAACTTCCCTACCAGGTCAACAAGGCACGCCTGCTGGAGCGCATCGCGGACCTGGTCCGGGCCAAGGAAATCGAGGGCATTTCCGAGCTGCGCGACGAGTCCGATAAGGACGGCCTGCGCGTCGTCATCGAGCTCAAGCGTGGCGAAAACGCCGAGGTCATCCTCAACCAGCTCTACAAGCTGACGCCGCTCGAGACGGTCTTCGGCGTCAACATGGTCGCGCTCGTCGACGGCCAGCCGCGCCTGCTCTCGCTCAAGGAGATGCTCGAGGCCTTCATCCGCCACCGCCGCGAAGTGGTGACGCGCCGGACCGTGTTCGACCTGCGCAAGGCGCGCGACCGGGCCCACATCCTCGAGGGACTCGCAGTCGCCCTGGCCAACATCGACGAGATCATCGCCACCATCAAGGCCTCGCCGACGCCCGCCGAAGCGCGCCAGGCGCTGGTCTCGCGCACCTGGGAGCCCGGCGTGGTCGCCGCGATGCTGCAGCGTGCCGGCGAGGTTGCAACGCGGCCTGACGGCGTATCGACGGATGTAGGCCTGCTCGCTGCCGGCTACCGGCTGTCGGAAGTGCAGGCCCAGGCGATCCTCGACCTGCGTCTCAACCGCCTCACCGGCCTCGAGCAGGACAAGATCGTCGAGGAATACGCCGCGCTGCTCGAGCTGATCCGCGACCTCAACGACGTGCTGGCGAGGCCCGCGCGCCTGCTCGAGGAAATCCGCCGCGAGCTGGGCGAGATCAAGGACAACTACGCCGACGCGCGCCGCACCGAGATCGTGGCGAGCGCCGACGACGTCACCATCGAGGACCTGATCGAGCGCCACGACTGCGTGGTCACGCTCACCCACACCGGCTACGCCAAGCGCGTGCCGGTGGCCGAGTACGAGGCCCAGAAGCGCGGGGGCCGCGGCAAGCAGGCGGCGGCGGCCAAGGACGAGGACTTCGTCGACAAGCTGTTCGTCGCTCACAGCCACGACTGGCTCATGTGCTTCTCGAATCGCGGACGCTGCTACTGGCTCAAGGTCTACCAGCTGCCGGCGGGTGGCCGTGGCTCGCGCGGCAAGCCCATCGTCAACCTCGTGCCGCTCACCGAGGGCGAGCGCATCACGACCGTGCTGCCGGTGCGGGAGTTCGAGGAAGGCAAGTACGTGTTCATGGCCACGGCCCAGGGCACCGTCAAGAAGACCTCCCTCGCCGCGTTCTCCAGGCCGCGCGCGGCTGGCATCATCGCGGTCGACCTCGAGCAGGACGACCAGCTGGTCGGCGTGCAGCTCACCGAGGGTCAGCGCGACATCCTGCTCGTGACGACCGACGGCAAGGCGATCCGGTTCGCCGAGGACGAAGTCCGTCCGATGGGCCGCGAGGCTGCTGGCGTTCGTGGCATACGCCTGGGCGACGGCCAGCGGGTCACCTCCCTCATCGTCATCGGCGACGGCCTTATCCTGACGGCCTCGGAGTCTGGCTACGGCAAGCTCACCGAGGTGGCCGAGTTCCCCGTGCACGGCCGCGGCGGGCAGGGCGTGATCGCCATGCAGACCACCGACCGCAACGGTGCGCTGGTCGCGGCGCTGCAGGTCTCGCTCGATGACGAGATCATGCTCATCAACTCCAGCGGCGCACTCGTGCGCACGCGCGCCCGCGAGGTGTCCGTGCTCGGGCGCAACACGCAGGGCGTTCGCCTCATCCGCGTCGAGGAAGGCCAGAAGCTGGTCGGTGTGGAACGCGTCGCCGGCGACGGCAGCGATTCCGAGGCCGATGCCGGCGAGGCCTGATCCGGGCGACCGATTCGATAGCGACTGAACAACAGGAATATTCCCGCCATGCGCGTCTTCAACTTTGCCGCCGGCCCGGCCATGTTGCCCACCGAAGTGCTCGAGCAGGTCGGCGAGGAACTCCTCGACTGGCACGGCGGCGGCATGTCGGTCATGGAGATCAGCCATCGCAGCAAGGCGTTCGTCGGGCTCGCGCAGGAGGCCGAGAGCGACCTGCGCGAACTGATGGGTATCCCGTCCAGTTACCGCGTGCTGTTCCTGCAGGGCGGCGCCTCGGGCCAGTTTTCTTTCATCCCGATGAACATCGCCACTGCCGACTCGACTGCGGACTACGTCAACACCGGCGTCTGGTCCAAGAAGGCGATCGGCGAGGCCAAGCGCTACCTGAAGGTCAACGTCGCGGCCGACTGTGCTGCGTCCAACTACACGACCACCCCGACCCAGGACGAGCTCAAGCTCACGCCGGGCGCGGCGTATGTGCACTACACGCCGAACGAGACCATCGGCGGCGTCGAGTTCCCGTACGTTCCCGCAACGGGCGACGTGCCGCTCGTGGCCGACATGTCCTCCACGATCCTCTCGCGCCCGGTCGACGTCCCGGCTTTCGGCCTCATCTACGCCGGCGCGCAGAAGAACATCGGCCCGTCCGGCCTGACCGTCGTCATCGTGCGCGACGACCTCGTCGGCAAGGCGCGTCCCGGCACGCCCCAGGTGTTCGACTACAAGGCCATGGCCGACGACGGCTCCATGCTCAATACGCCGCCGACCTTCGGCTGGTATATCGCGGGACTCGTGTTCAAGTGGCTCAAGCGTAACGGTGGCCTCGCGGCGATGGCCGAGCGCAACCGCGCCAAGGCATCGCTGCTGTATTCCGCCATCGACGCTTCCGGCTTCTATGCCAACCCGGTCGCGCCCGTGGCGCGATCGTGGATGAACGTGCCGTTCACGCTGTCCCGTCCGGAGCTCGACAAGACCTTCCTGGCGGAGGCCGCCAAGGCCGGCCTGACCAACCTCGAGGGTCACCGGTCGGTGGGCGGCATGCGCGCGAGCATCTACAACGCGATGCCGCTCGCAGGCGTGCAGGCCCTGGTCGATTTCATGGGCGATTTCGCTCGCCGCAACGGCTGAGCGCCCATGACGTTCAGGGTCCTGACGCTCAACAGCATCGCCGTGCGCGGCCTCGATCGGCTGCCACGCGACCGCTACGAAGTCGCGTCCGAGATCGGGCACCCGCAGGCCGTGCTGCTGCGTTCCGCTGACATGCACGCGATGGACATCCCCGACAGCGTGCTCGCGGTGGCGCGGGCAGGGGCGGGCACCAACAACGTGCCGGTCGCGCTCCTGTCCAGGCGCGGCGTGCCTGTGTTCAACGCGCCTGGCGCCAATGCCAACGCCGTCAAGGAACTGGTGCTGACGGGCCTGCTGCTGGCCTCGCGCAACGTCTGCCAGGCCTGGGAGTTCGTGCGTTCGCTGAAGGGCGACGACCACGAGCTGGAACTCGCGGTCGAACAGGGCAAGAAGCGCTTCGTCGGAAACGAGTTGCCGGGTCGCACCCTCGGCGTGGTGGGCCTCGGTGCCATCGGCGTCGAGGTCGCGAATTCCGCCCACCTGCTGGGCATGAAGGTCCTGGGCTACGACCCGCAGATCACCGTGCAGCGCGCCTGGCAGCTTTCGTCGGGCGTTGAGCAGGCGCTGTCGCTGGACGACCTGTTCGCACGCGCCGACTACATCACGCTGCACGTTCCGCTGATGGATGCCACGCGCGGGCTCGTCAACGCCGCGCGCCTGCGGCTGATGCGCGAAGGCGCCACCGTGCTCAACTTCGCGCGCGGTCCGATCGTCGACGAGCAGGCCGTGCTCCAGGCCCTCGATTCGGGGCGGCTCGCTGCCTATGTGTGCGACTTCCCTACGGTCGCCTGCAAGGACCATCCGAAGGTGGTGGCGCTGCCGCACCTCGGGGCTTCGACGCTCGAGGCCGAGGAGAACTGCGCGGTGATGGTCGCCGACACGCTGCGTGACTTCCTCGAGAACGGCAACGTGCGGAACTCGGTCAACTTCCCGGAAGCAGTTCTGCCGCGCATCCCCGGAACCCAGCGCATCGCGATCGCCAACAGCAACGTGCCCAACATGGTGGGCCAGATTTCCACCTGCCTGGCAGCGGCCGGCCTCAACATCGCCGACCTGCTCAACAAGTCGCGTGGCGAACTGGCCTACACGCTCATCGACACCGACTCGCCGGTCCCGGCCGACGTCATCGATCGCCTTCGTGACATCGCCGGCGTCCTGTCGGCGCGACTCCTCTGAGGAAGCCCATGCCCCGCAAGCGCAAAGCTGGCAACGAAAACCAGGCCCTGCCGATGAATGCGGCAGGCAAGGTCGACCTCGTCGCCCTGCGCAAGCAGATCGATGCGATCGACGAGCAGATCCACGCGCTGATCAACGAACGCGCGTCCTGGGCGCAGAAAGTCGGGTTCTCGAAGAGCTCTGAGGGCGGAGCAGCGAGCTTCTACCGGCCCGAGCGCGAGGCTGAGGTGCTGCGCAAGGCGCTGGAGCGCAACCAGGGCCCGCTGTCGAACGAGGAGATCCTCAGGCTGTTCCGCGAGATCATGTCGGCGTGCCTGGCCCAGCAGGAGCCGCTCAAGGTCGCTTTCCTGGGTCCCGAGGGCACGTTCACCCAGCAGGCGGTGCTCAAACACTTCGGCCACTCTGTCCGTTCGCTCGCCCTGCCGTCGATCGACGAGGCGTTCCACGAGGTCGAGTCCGGCGCTGCCGATTTCGGCGTGGTGCCGATCGAGAACTCCACCGAGGGCACGGTCAACTACACGCTGGACCGTTTCCTGGTGTCGCCGCTGTCGATCTGCGGCGAGGTCGAGCTGCGCATCCACCAGCACGTCATGGGCCGCATGAAGTCGCTCAAGGGCGTCAGGCGGCTGTGCTCGCACCAGCAGTCGCTGGCGCAGTGCAAGCAGTGGCTGGACGAGCACCTGCCGGATATCGAACGCATCCCGGTTTCCTCGAATGCCGAGGCAGCGCGACGCGCGCGCGACGAGGCGGGCACGGCGGCGGTCGCCGGCCTCGCGGCCGCGGAGGTCTATGGGCTCGATGTCCTGGCCACGGAGATCGAGGACCAGGCCGACAACACGACGCGCTTCCTCGTGATCGGCAGCAGGGAATTCGGCCCGAGCGGTAAGGACAAGACGACCCTGCTCGTGTCCGCCGGCAAGACCGGCTCCTACGGCACCCTCTACACGCTGCTCGAGCCGCTGGCCAGGAACCAGGTCAACATGACCCGCATCGAGTCGCGGCCGTCACGCCGCGGCAAGTGGGACTACGTGTTCTTCATCGACATCGAGGGCCATGTCAGCGACCCCAGCGTCGCGTTGGCGCTCGCCGAGCTCAAGAAGCGCGCCTCGCTGTTCCGCGTGCTGGGCTCGTATCCGCGCGCCGTCCTCTAGGAGCTTCGCCGCATGCAGAACTGGGTAGCCCGGCCGGCCGCCGACGTCCGCGGCGAACTGTCCGTCCCGGGGGACAAGTCGGTTTCCCATCGCGCCATGATGCTCGGCGGTATCGCCGAGGGCGTCACGACAGTGTCAGGATTTCTCGACAGCGAGGACTGCCTCGCGACGCTCTCGGCCATGCGCCGCATGGGCGTGCGCATCGAGCGTCCCGCTCCGCACTTCGTGACGGTCGAGGGTGTCGGCCTGCGTGGCTTGCAGGGCGTCGGTTCGCCGCTGGACATGGGTAACGCCGGCACGGCGATGCGGCTGTCCACGGGCCTTCTGGCGGGGCAGGACTTCGATTCGGAGCTCGTGGGCGACAGTTCGCTGATGCGCCGCCCCATGGAACGCGTCGCCGCTCCCCTGCGACAGATGGGCGCGGTCATCGCGACGCTCGAGGGCCGGCCCCCCGTGCGCATCACGGGCGGGCAACGACTGCATGGCATCGACTACGACCTCCAAGTCGCCTCGGCGCAGGTCAAGTCGGCCATCCTGCTCGCCGGCCTGTATGCCGAGGGCCGCACGGCGGTCACCGAGCATGCGGTCACGCGCGACCACACCGAGCGCATGCTCAGGGCCTTCGGCGTCGAGGTCCAGCAATCGGGATCGACCGTCGCGGTCGTGGGCGGCGCAAGCCTCAGCGGCTGTTCGATCATGGTGCCGGGCGACTTCTCGTCGTCGGCGTTCTTCCTGGTCGCCGGCGCACTCGCCGCGCGCGAACCCCTGCTGGTCCAGAACGTGGGCATGAACCCCACCCGTACCGGCCTGCTGGCGATCCTGCGCCTCATGGGCGCGGACATCCGCGAGCACAACGCGCGTGTCGCGGGCGGCGAGCCGGTGGCCGATCTCGAGGTCAGGGCGTCACGCCTGAAGGGCATCGAGGTTCCCCACGAGCTGGTGCCGCTGGCGATCGACGAATTCCCCGTGCTGTTCATCGCCGCGGCGGGCGCCGAGGGCGTCACCCTCGTGACGGGCGCCGAGGAACTGCGGGTCAAGGAAAGCGACCGCATCGCGGTGATGGCCGAAGGTCTCGCGGCGCTGGGCGCGAAAGCCGAGGCCCTGCCGGACGGCATGCGCATCGAAGGTGGCCGCCTGAAGGGTGGGACGATCGACAGCCACGGCGACCATCGGATCGCGATGTCGTTCGCGGTGGCTTCGCTGCTCGCGGACGGCCCGATCCTGATCCGCGACGTTGCCAACGTCGCCACGTCGTTCCCGGGAGTCCTTGGCTGCGCCGCGGCCATCGGCCTTGCGGTCGGGCCGGAATGAGCCTGCCTGTGGTCCCGGTCCTCGCCATCGACGGTCCCAGCGGGTCCGGCAAGGGCACGGTCAGTCGGCGGGTGGCCGATGCCCTGGGCTGGCACCTGCTGGACAGCGGCGCCCTGTACCGCCTGACGGCCCTGGCCGGCGCCCGGGCCGGGCTCGGGCAGGATGACCGCGAGGGACACGCGGCCGCAGCAGCGGCCATGCAGGTGCGATTCGGCATGGACGAAGCCGGCAACGAGCGGGTCTGGCTCGATGGGGAGGTCGTGACGGACGCCATCCGGACGGAATCCGCCGGCGAAGCGGCCTCGCGGGTCGCCGCCTGGCCGGAAGTCCGGACCGCCCTGGTGGAGCGGCAGCGCCGCTTCGCCGAACCCCCGGGCCTGGTGGCCGACGGCCGCGACATGGGTTCGGTCATTTTCCCGTCGGCAGGGCTCAAGGTTTTCCTCACGGCGACCCCGGAGGAGAGGGCCCGCAGGCGCTATAACCAGTTGAAAGACAAGGGCTTGAGTGTTAACCTCGCCGCCCTTTCGCTGGAGATCGCCGAGCGCGACCGGCGTGATGCCACCCGCGAAGTGGCACCGCTTCGGCCCTTTGGGGACTCGGTGATACTGGATTCGACGCAAGTGGGGATAAACGAAGTCGTGGCGCGCGTTCTGGCGCTGGCGCGCGAACGTTTCCCGGCTTGATGACGGTGTAAGCCGGCTACGGGGCCGGCAGGACGGCCACCCACGGACGGGTAGCCGATTTGGAACGGACCCTCGGCGGCAGGATGCCACGAGGTACGCAACGCATCGGGCCACTGTGGCCCCGGAACCAACATGACTGAATCATTTGCAGACCTGTTCGAGCAAAGCATTGCCAGCCAGCGAATCAAGCCTGGCCAGATTCTCACCGGCCTGATCGTCAGCATGAACGACGACGTCGTCGTCGTGAATGTCGGCCTCAAGTCGGAAGCCGTGATCGACATCGCCCAGTTCAAGAACGAGCGCGGCGAACTCGAGTGCGCGGTCGGCGACGAAGTCGAAGTCGCGCTGGATGCCGTCGAGGACGGTTCGGGCGAAACCCGCCTGTCGCGCGAGAAGGCCAAGCGTGCCCGTACCTGGACCCGCCTCGAGACGGCGTTCGAAGCGCAGGCTGTCGTCACCGGCATCATCAACGGCCGCGTCAAGGGTGGCTTCACGGTCGAGATCGACAACGTCCGCGCGTTCCTGCCCGGTTCGCTCGTCGACGTCCGCCCGGTCCGCGACCCGTCGTACCTCGAGGGCAAGGTCCTCGAGTTCAAGGTCATCAAGCTCGACCAGAAGCGCAACAACGTCGTGGTTTCGCGCCGCGCCGTCGTCGAACAGGAATACAGCGCCGAGCGCAGCCAGCTGCTCGACAACCTCAAGGAAGGCGACGTCGTCAAGGGTGTGGTCAAGAACCTCACCGATTACGGCGCGTTCGTCGACCTGGGCGGCATCGACGGCCTCCTGCACATCACCGACATGGCGTGGAAGCGCGTCAAGCACCCGTCGGAAGTGGTCAAGGTCGGCGACGAGATCGACGTCCGCATCCTCAAGTTCGACCGCGAGCGCCAGCGCGTTTCGCTGGGCATCAAGCAGCTCGGCGCCGACCCGTGGCAGAACATCGCCCGTCGCTATCCCCCGAACACCCGGCTGTTCGGCAAGGTCACGAACATCGCCGACTACGGCTGCTTCGTGGAGATCGAGGAGGGCGTCGAGGGCCTCGTGCACGTGTCCGAGATGGACTGGACCAACAAGAACGTCAACCCCGCCAAGGTGGTTCACGTCGGCCAGGAAGTCGAAGTCATGGTCATCGACATCGACGAGGAGCGGCGCCGCATCTCGCTGGGTCTCAAGCAGTGCCAGCAGAACCCGTGGCGCGAGTTCTCGGAGACCTTCAATCGCGGCGATCGCGTGTCGGGCCAGATCAAGTCGATCACCGACTTCGGCATCTTCATCGGCCTGGCCGGCGGCATCGACGGCCTGGTGCACCTGTCCGACATCTCCTGGGATCGCCCGGGCGAAGAGGCGGTGCGCGAGTACCAGAAGGGCCAGACCGTCGAGGCGATGGTCCTGTCGATCGACCCGGAGCGCGAGCGCATCTCCCTGGGCATCAAGCAGATGGCCAAGGACCCGTTCTCGGGCTTCCTGGCGGATCACCCGAAGGGCAGCATCGTCCGCGGCATCGTCCGCGATGTCGACGCCAAGGGCGCGACCATCGACCTGGGCAACGGCATCGAGGGCAGCCTGCGTGCCTCCGAACTGTCGCGTGACCGCGTCGAGGACGCGCGCGCAGTGCTGAAGGTCGGCGACGAGGTCGAAGCCAAGTTCACCGGCGTCGATCGCAAGAGCCGCAGCATCGCGCTGTCGATCAAGGCGAAGGAAGCCCACGAGGAGTTCGAGGCGGTGCAGCAGTACCGCAGCAGCGACTCGACTTCCGGCACCACGCTCGGCGACCTGCTCAAGGAGCAGATCTCGGGCAATTGATGAGTGCACGGCCGCGGCGCCCAGGCGGGCGCCGCGGCCTGCCTTTCCGGCCAGATCGACAACATAATTCGAAGTGGTCCAGGCATGACGAAGTCCGAATTGATCGAGATCATCGCCGCCAAGCAGAAGCACCTGCCGGCGAAGGACGTCGAGCTGGCAGTCAAGCACGTGCTCGAGATCATGAGCGACGCGCTGGCCGGCGGCGAGCGTATCGAAATCCGCGGCTTCGGCAGTTTTTCCCTGCATTTCCGTCCGCCGCGCCAGGGGCGCAACCCAAAGACCGGCGAGGCCGTGGCGCTGTCCGGCAAGTACGTGCCGCACTTCAAGCCCGGCAAGGACCTGCGCGAGCGGGTCAACGAAAGCCAGGCTCACCCGATCCGCGACTGATGCCGCGGGTCCGTGACAGCGGACCTCGGCGCCTGCCGTGATCAACTCTCCCCTGACCCTGTTCCTGCTGCTGGCCGCTGCCGGCGGCATTGGCTTCTATGCGGCGCATCGACCGCGGCCTGGCGCAAGACGCCACTCACGGCTGCCCGAGGACTACCTGGCGGGCCTCAACTACCTGGCCAACGACCAGCCCGACCGCGCCGTCGACGCCTTCCTGCGCGCCGCTGAGCTCGATCGGGATACCGTGGAGACCCACTTCGCGCTCGGCAGCCTGTTCCGGCGCCGCGGCGAAGTGGATCGGGCGATCCGCATCCACCAAAACCTGACGTCCCGCGACAACCTGACGCCGGCGCAGCGCGAGCAGGCCGTCTACGCCCTGTCGCAGGACTACCTGCGCGCAGGGCTGCTCGACCGGGCCGAGAAGATCCTGGAGGAACTCGCGCGGGGTGGGGCCTACCGCCTCGCCGCCATGCGCCACCTGATCCACATCCATGAGCTCAGCCGCGATTGGGCTAAGGCCATCGCGGTCCACGAGGAACTCGCGCGCATCGGCCGCCCGCCGCAGGAATGCGCGATCGCCCACTACTGGTGTGAACTCGCGGAACTCTCCCGGGCGGCCGGCCGGACGGACGAGGCGCGCGAGCACCTGCGGCGCGCCCGCGCCACGCAGCGGCGGTTTCCGCGCGGACTGCTCGTGCGCACCGATATCGCGCTGGAGCAGGGCGATGCGGTCCTGGCGGGACGCCTGCTGCGGCGAGTGGTGGACCAGGACGCCGGCCTGATCAGCGAAGTGTTGCCGCGGGCACTCAGGGCCGTGCGTGCGGGCCAGGAAGGACTGGTGTCGGAACTCACTGCGGCCCGGCCGGACGCCGTCACCGAGTTTGCCTGCGCAGCCATTCTCGCCGACGGCCTCGACGTGCCGGAACTCGCATCGGCCGTTCGCGAGTTCCTGCGCAAGGACGAGTCCCTGTCCGCGATGGTCGTGGCGCTTGGACGCGACCCCGCCGCGCTGGACGACGGAACCCTGCGGGCCATGGCCGCGGTGTTGCGCAGGCTCGCGCAGTCGACGCCCCGGTTCCGCTGCACGCACTGCGGCTTCTCCAGCGTCGCGCACTTCTGGCAGTGCCCGGGCTGTAAGACCTGGGACAGCCAGCGTCCGTTGGCGCGCTTCGACCTGGCTGCCGGTCTCGGCGAGAAGGCGCCGCAGCACTGAGTCGAGCCGCGACTTTGACTGCATTCACGTCGATTTTTCGGGCACCTTCGGCGCGCGTACGCGCCTAGCCTTGGTTCACGCGGCGGTGGTCGCCGCGCATTCCAAGGAGACTTCCCGTGATTCACGAAACCCTTCGGGCGCTGCTCGTTTCAGCGCTGCTGCTCGGTCCCGCCATCGCGCTCGCCGGCCCCGTCAACGTCAACACGGCTGATGCCCGCACGCTCGCCGCCGAACTCGAGGGCATCGGCCCCTCGAAGGCCCAGGCCATCGTCGACTACCGCGCCAAGAACGGCCCGTTCAAGACCGTGGACGACCTGGGCAAGGTCAAGGGACTCAGCAAGAAACTGCTCGAGCGCAACAAGGCCAACCTGCGCTTCGACGCCAAGGCTGGCTGAGCCGCGCCATCCGGTAAACCGAGGGATCGGGCGGATACGATCGTGACCTGGCTTCGGTATGATCGAACCAGCGTCCAGGTGCAGGGCGCCAAGGAGGCCTCGTGACGATCCAACCCCCGATCCGCTCGGCTGTATTCCCGGTCGCTGGCCGAGGCACGCGCTTCCTGCCCGCCACCAAGGCCAGCCCCAAGGAAATGCTGCCGATCGTCGACAAGCCGCTGATCCAGTACGCGGTGGAAGAGGCCCTGGCCGCGGGCGCGCGCAACCTGGTCTTCATCACCGGCAGTTCGAAGCGCGCGATCGAGGACCACTTCGACTTCGATCCCGAACTCGAGGCAGCGCTGGAGGCCCAGGGCAAGCACGAGCTGCTCGAGTCGCTGCGCAGCATCCTGCCGAGCTATGCGGCCTGCATCTATATCCGCCAGCCTGCGCCGCTGGGCCTGGGTCACGCCGTGCTGTGCGCGCGTCCCGCCGTCGGCAACGAGCCGTTCTTCGTGCACCTCGCCGACGACCTCATCGACGCTGAGGTTCCGGTGCTCAAGCAGATGGCGCAGGTGTATGCGGAGCGGGGCGGGAGCTGCATCGGCGTCGAGCCCGTGGCGCCCGACGAGACCGACAAGTACGGAATCGTCGCGACCGGCGGGGACGAGAGCCAGGTCGCCAGGATCACGCGCATCGTCGAGAAGCCGAAGCCCGCGGATGCCCCGTCGAACCTCGCGGTCGTCGGGCGCTACCTGCTGAGCCCGTCGATTTTCGAGGACCTCGAGAAGATCGGGAGCGGGGCTGGCGGCGAAATCCAGCTCACCGACGGCATCGCCGCGTTGCTCGGGCGGGAACCGGTCTATGCCTGCCGATTCAAGGGCAAGCGCTACGACTGCGGCAACAAGCTGGGCTACCTGCAAGCGACCGTTGAGTACGCGCTCAAGCACCAGAGCCTGGGTGGGGCGTTCGAAGCCTACCTGAAGGGTCTCGTCGCCGCGCGAGGCTGAGGGCGCGGCCTAGGCTTCCGGGGCATCGGTCGCGGGCGGTTTCTTCTGCTTGAAGCCGCGGCGCTTCATGTCGCCCCACTGGCGCCTGCGGCGCAGCGCCTGGAACAGTGCGTTCACCTTCACGAACGACAGGTACTGGCGGAAGCCGAAGTTCTCGAGGAAGCCATACGCCAGCAGCCGCAGCAGGTCCCGCCAGCGCGGATAGCGCCTGAACGAGATCTCCTCCAGCACCAGTGCACCCATCGACAACAGCGCACCCACCACGAAGGCGACGATCAGGAACAGGATCAGGTAGGTGCGGTCCAGGATCCCCAGGAACCAGGCCAGCGGCACCATGATGTAGCCCAGCACCTCGACCACCGGGGCGAGCAGCTCGAAGGCCACGTACCAGGGAATGCCGAACATGCCGACGGCGCCGTACTTCGGCCGGAACATCATGCCGCGGTTCATCCAGAGCGTCTGCAGCAGGCCGCGATGCCAGCGCTCGCGTTGCCGGGTCAGGACGCGCATCGACTCGGGAACCTCCGTCCAACACACCGGGTCCGGCACGAACACGATCCGGTACTTGCGGTCCTGGTCGCAAAGGTGGCGATGCAGCCTGACGACGAGTTCTGCGTCCTCGGTGTCGGTTGCACTCGAATAGCCGCCGACCTCGACGACCTCGCGCTTGCGGAACAGGCCGAACGCACCCGAGATGATCAGCAGCGCGCGGGCCGAGCTCCAGCCGGCCCTTCCGGCCAGGAAGGCACGCAGGTATTCCACGACCTGCATCACGGCGATGCCGCTGCGGGGCAGGCGCGCCTCGACCACGTGGCCGTGCGACACCACGCAGCCGTTGGCGACGCGCACGATGCCGCCCGCCGCCACAGTCTCGTTGGGGAATTCGATGAAGGGCTTGACGAGCCTCAGCAGTGCCTCTTCCTCGATCAGCGAATCGGCATCGATCGAGCAGAACAGAGGGTAGCGGCTGGCGTTGAGGCCGGCGTTGAGCGCGTCCGCCTTGCCGCCGCGCAGCTTGTCGAGCACGGTCAGGTTGGCGTGCGTCATCGAGCGATAGATCGCGTTGATCGGGTTGCACTTGAGGCGCATGTGCAGCGGCGTGTCGGTGCGCCGCAGGTCGAAAGTCTGGACCAGGCGCTCGAGCGTGTCGTCCGTCGAGCCGTCGTTGATCACGATGATCTCGAACTCGCCGTAATTGAGCGCCAGCAGGGAGCGAAGGCTCTCGACGATGGTCTTCGACTCGTTGAAGGCCGGCACGAGCAGGGAAATCGGCAGCGTCAGGTCCGATTGACGGATCTGGGAATAGTCGGAGACGAAGATGCGCCGGACGAAGCGCCACAGCGAGCGCAGGGACACCCAGAAGATGCTGAGGTAGCCCAGGTTGATCAGCGCGAAATAGACGATGATGAACTTGTTGAAGCCGATGACGAAGTCGGTCAGCACTGCGGTCATCGTGGCGTCGGCACCTGGCAGGCTCATGTTGCTGCCTCGTCCGTCGCCGGTTCCGCCGTGATCAACTGGTCGATCGCCGTGCGCACGGTGGCATCCTGCTGCCGGTCACGGATATCCCGCAGGCGGTCGGCGCTCTGGCGGGACGCCAGCGATCGCACGAGTCCTTCCGCCGTGCTGCGCTCGGCGGAGTCCGATGACGCCAGTGCTGCCAGGCGGCGATCCAGTTCGCCTGACGACTCCAGCATCGACAGGGCCTGGTCGCGGGCGAAGCGGTCCGGGTCGCCCAGCAGGGCGACCAGGGCATCCAGCCCGGGCGTGCCCAGCTTGCGCAGTGCATCGGCTGCGTTCGAGCGCACCCACCACTCGCGGTCCTCGAGCGCCTTGGTGAGCTGCGGAATGGCCGAGATCGCCGCCAGGTCACCGAGGGACTTCGCGGCCATGGCCCTCACGGGCCACTCGGGATCGGCGAGTGAAGCCACGAGTTCGGCTACCGCGTCCGCGGCCTTCAGGCGGCCGATCCCGGCGGCAGCGCGTGCGCGGATGTCGCGGTCCTCGTCGTTCAGGCAGTTCACCAGGAACGGCGTCTGCTCAGGCGTGCCGAGGCGTGCGACCAGGTCGAGGGTCGCGAGCCTCGATCCCCGTCCCATGGCTGGGAATGCCGCGAGGATCTCGAGCAGCACTCCGGTGCCCATGTCGGCGAGGATGTCGGAGATGCGGATGACCGACCAGCGGCTGTCGTCGGTGAGGGCGCGGATGAGCGCCTGGCGCGCCTGATCGCCGCCGAGTGCACCCAGGGCTTTCGCGGCCCGCATGCGCACGTCGAAGATCTTGTCGTTGAGTGCGTTGACGAGGGCAGGCGCGGTGTCCGGGTCCCGCAGCACGCCCAGGGCCTCGGCCGCGCGGCCGCGCTTCCAGCTGCTGCGGTTGCCCAGTTGCCGGGTCCAGTCGTCGACGACGCCATTCCGGCGCAACCATTCGGTGATGCGCGCCCGTGCGCGTGCGTCGCCATCCGGCAGAAGGGCCAGGCAGACCTCGACGAACAGCCGGCGGTCGATGCGGCTGCCGAGGTGCTCGAGCGCCGGGGGCACGCGCTCGGGATCGCTGTCCAGCCAGGTCTCTGCAGCAGCGACGAGCACTGCACGGCGACGGCCTTCGTAGCTGATCGAGAGATCCGACAGATATCGCCGAACGACGACATACACCATGAGCCCGCACAGCAGCAGGATCAGGAGCATGATCGCGAGGGCGACGGCGGCTCTCATCCGGAGTTCTGCCCGAAGCGCCAGACCAGTCGTGCGCCGAAGCGCGTGTAGCGCCAGTTGTCACTGCCCTGGGAGGCGTACGAGCCACCCTCCGCAAAGCACTCCAGTCGTGCGGCGGCGGTGACCTGCCATCCGACGCGGGCGCTGAGCAGGTAATACGGATCCTGCGAGGTATGGGCGCCCATGAAGTCGAATGACTGCAGGCCCACCTCGAGGTTGACGTCGTAGTCGACCTTCTTGTCCGCGGACGCGGGCCCGAAAGCATGCAGGGTGCCGCCCAGCGACACGAAGTTGGACGGATCGAAGTAACCGCCGTTCGTGTCCTTGCGCCAGTCGAGCCAGCGGGTGACGGCGCCGGCCTGGAAGGTGTGGGCGCCCGATTCCCAGCTGCGGTTTGCGGCCAGGTTGGCGCTGAGCCGCGTGTTGTCGTCCGAGGTGTCCCAGGCAGTCGCTTCCGCGAAGACGAACCAGTCGTCACCGACGCGGCCGCTCGCACCGGCGGAAAACGCATCCACGACGATGCGATTCTCGATCAGGGGCACGGAGTAGCGGTAGGGCTCGCGTCTCGCGCTGACCCAGCCGCCCCAGGTCTTGCCGGCCGGAAACCGGTAGGCGAGGCCCCAGTCAGTGACGTTGTAACTGCCGGTCGTCGGTCCCTCCAGCTGGTCCAGTCCGGCCATGACTTCGACCTGATGGCGGGCCCGCGGCGAGAAATCGGCGATGACCTGCGTCGACCTGATCGAGCCGCGCTGTCCGGCGGTATAGACGTCGTAGTCGGCGTAGTTGAGGCGCAGGCCGACTCCGTAAGGCAGCTTGGTGCCGGCCTCGAGGTGATAGCCGCTGAAGAGGTTGCTGTCGGTGTCGTCCATCTGGTCCCAGCTGACCGACACGAAGGGAGCTGCGCTCGCGCGCGTCGCGCGCAGCAGCTCGTCGACGTCCCGGTCGTCCGGATGGGCGGCCTTGAGGCGACGGGCTGACGCGTTGGCGCTGCGCACGTCACCCTGCCAGAGGTCCAGGTAGGCGATGCCGATCTCTGCTTCGCGCGTGCCGACCCCGGCGCTAAGCATGTCCTGATACCGCTTGCGTGCTTCGGCGAGGTCGCCGCTCCAGGCATAGCTCTGCGCGAGGCCCAGCATCGCAGCGGCGTTGCCGGGGTGGTCCGCAAGGATCGACTGGTAGGCCTTTCTCGCCGCCAGCAGCTCTCCCGATGCAGCCTGTGCACCGGCAAGGCCGAGGCGCGCATCCAGGAGCGCGGGTTCCAGCTGCAGCAACTGCTCGAAGGCGCGTACCGACTCGGGATGGCGGCCGGCCCAGGAGAGCACCTTGGCGCGTTCCAGCAGTGCGAAGCGGTTGGTCGGGTCCTCGGCCAGCGACTGGGCGTACAGCGCCAGCGCCTCGTCGTAGCGACCGGCCCAGGACAATTGCTGCGCGGACTCGTTGCGCTTCTGCAGCTCGTCAACGGTTGCGGGCGGCGTCCGGGCGGCGGGCAATTCCGCCGGGGGCGTCGCGGCCTCCGCAGTCGCCGACGCGAACGCGAGTGCGGCCAGGACGGAGGAGACCAGGATCGGGCGCATCGTGTTCATTGGGCGGGAACGTCGTTGATGGCGGTCATTGCGTCGCGCAGTGCCTGCAGTCCGTGCTTGGGCTCGAGCACCACGGCAGGTTCCCCCCAGGGCTTCAGCTTCAGCGCGGCCGGCGGCAGCTGGTTTGTGCCGTCACCCAGCGCGGGGTTGGTGGCACAGACCGTCAGCCGTATGCGGTCGGTGGCCTGCATGCCGAACTGCGGCGCTGGCGCGGGGTTGTGCAGCACCTGGGTGGTGGAGGGATCGGCGAAATTGAGCAGGCCCCAGGGCAGCCGCAGCTCGATGGTTCCATCGGCGCCGACGGCGACGTCGGTCCGCGTGTCGAATACCTGGGAAGCCGGATCGAGGGAGCCGAAGCGGAGTTGGCCCGGATGGACCTGCTCGGGCGCGAACCGCGTGCCGTCACGCCCGAAGCGTTCACGGTTGGTTTCGAGCGACGGGCGATCGAATCTTCCGGTCGGCTGCAGCGGTGACACCAGGACCAGGGATGCATTCGACGACGCGGGATGGCGGACCTTGTACGGCGGCGTGACGAGCAACTCACTGGCCCCGGGGCCGCGCAGCACGACCGCGAATTCCATACCGGTCCTGGCCTCGCAGGCAGCCGGCAGCGGCAGCTGCCTTTCCCCACGATCATCGGCATAGGTGTCCAGGCCGATGGAGAGGGCGAGCGCGTTCCAGTCGACGGGGCCGCGGCCCGCGGTCTGGATCAGCAGGTACACCCAGCCGGCGTCATAGGTGGCACGCAGCGATTGCAGGCTGTTCCAGCCCGTGCCCGCCGCGCGGGCCTTCGCGAGCACTGGCTGCTTCGACCATTCGGCTGCGCTGCCGTCCACGCGCACCGGTGCAACGGGGCGATTGGCGAACAGTCCGTAGGCCTGTTCGGGGCTCTCGGCGTTGAACCAGCGCGGGCGGTTGTCTTCGGGAATGGCAAACGGGTTGGTGGACCAGGTGCCCTTGAACCACTCGTCCATGAACTCGAACACCACGCCGCCCGCCATGCGCTCCCGGCTGATCGATCTCAGCAACCTGGCCGTCTGGCGCATCGCTGTAGCCTCGTCCTGGCCGCCGTGGTGCAGGCCGTCGGGCTGCAGGTGCGCGATGCCCCGGCTGGTCGACATGCCGTACTCGGCCACGAGTACCGGCTGCCGGCCATGGTGTGCCTTGAGGTCGCGCAGGTAGCCCGCGTAGCGGTTGATGCCGTCCTCGTCCCTGACCCTGGCGTAGCCCGGGTCGAGGTTCATGAAGTACGGGAAATTCGGGTAGATGTGATAGGACGCAAACACGCCGGCCGGGAATCGCTGCGTACCCGCCATCACGCTCGCATCCACGGTCACGCCGTCGTCGTCCCAGGCCGGTCCTGAATAGGTCGCCAGCGGATCGCCCTTGATCTTGTGGCGCAGGACATTTTCTTCGTCACGCGTCGCTTCGGTCGGGTGGACGAGAGGATCCAGCGTCGGCCAGTTCGCGAAGCTCAGCGGTCTCGCCGCCCCGTGGCGATGCGCCTCGTAGGCGGCGGTGTAGTCGAGCGTGCGGGCGATCCAGCATTCCATCGGCCGGGCCGCGGTGACCTTGACGAACTCACCGGCGTGACTGCAGGAACCCGGGCGCAGCGATTCGTAGGTCGCGACGGCGTACGGTTCCCACTCGCGGCCGACGATCCAGCCCAGCGTGTAGCTGGACGCGTCGGTGTCATAGACGCCGCGGGCGTTGCCACGTTCCGGCGCGAAGATCAGGTCGCCGTGGACCGCGTCGACGACGCGCGCGATCTCCTTGTGGAACGCCTCGAGATAGGCGGGGTCGTCGAAGTTGTCGTCCGCGGGGAGATCCGCCCACACACCCTGCAGCAGCCACAGGCGCCGGGCGCCGGGGGACTGGTTGTGCTTGACCAGCGCCTTGTAGAACGCCGGCGGCAGAAGGGTGTAGACGCGGATCGAGTTGGCGTCGAGCCCTGCGATGCGCGTGAGCCAGTCCGTCCACGTGGCTTCGTCCTCGGGGGCCTCGGACGCGAAAAAGCCAGGCCGGGCAGGCCCGAGGTTCACGCCCTTCACGAACTGCGGGGTCCACTTGCCGTCGGCACCCAGGATTTCCAGGTAGTCGTTGCCCGCCCGTGCGAAGTAGCGGGGCTCGGGCCCACCGGTATCCTTGCGCAGGCGCATCTCGCCGCTGCCGCCCGTCCGGCGCTCGGCGAGCGTCACGAGATACAGGCCGAAACGATCACCCGGGCGCTTGCGGGAGAACTTGCGGGCCACGTCGAGCGCCGGCTTTGCGGCCGGGTCGCCGATCGGCAGCCGCTGCAGCGCCTCCTTGAAGCCTTCCGCGGCGTCCGCGGACTCCGGCGCGTAGTCCAGCGCCAGCGTGAAGGAACGGACCGCGTCCCCATTCTGCTTCTTGCGCATCGCCACGTAGCCCAGGCCGAGCGCAGCGTCGCTGGAGTGCCGGACCCGGCCCTGCGCGATCCGGAAGATGTCCTCGGCCTCGTCTACGCGGTCCGCGCGGTACGAGCACCAGCCGAGCGCCATCCACTCGTCGTGCTGCACCAGCTGTTTCTCGAGCCAGGCCTGGGTCGCGCGCCAGGTTCCGGCGAGTCCTGCTGCGCCGGCGACTTCGGTACGGCCGGCCTCGTACAGCGGGCGCAGGTCAGTCTCGACCTCGTTGCAGGAGGTCGCCGGTGCCTTGTCTCCGCCGCCGCTGCAACCAGCGACGATCCCCGCAACACCCAGCACGGCCGACGCAGCCAGTCTCGCTACAGTCGATCGGGCGGTTGGGTTCACGCGGTAGCCTGTCGCCACGGTATTGGCCGGTGATTAAGTTAAACGGGAGTATACGGAGTAGACACACCCAATTAGTTTGATGCGGTTCACAGAAACCGG
Organism: Gammaproteobacteria bacterium; assembly: GCA_020851435.1. Classification (GTDB taxonomy): domain Bacteria; phylum Pseudomonadota; class Gammaproteobacteria; order Steroidobacterales; family Steroidobacteraceae; genus JADZCS01. The sequence continues at coordinate 33,492 of JADZCS010000232.1, forward strand.
GACCACAGGGCGTTACGGAGACGCAGAAGCAGCCAATCTGGAAGAACCCGTCCGATTACCGCGGACCCGGGGCTGGCGCGCCCGACTAGGCTTGGCTGGAACAATTCCTTGCCCCAGGCGGAGTGGGCCATGCTCGTGAGTCTCGGCGTGCTGCTTGCGATCGGCTGGTGGCTGGCCCGGAGCCGGCGCCAGGAGTCGGACCCGGGGCTGCCCGCACCTGCCAGGAGCCCCTTCCATGCGGTCACGATTGCAGCAGGGCCGAGTGCCTGCGAGCGTGCCCGGGCGCTCGCCCGGCGCAATTGCGCGCTGTTGCCGGTGCAGGCTCCACGCTTGCCGCTCGTGGGCTGCGACCAGGATCAGTGTCGGTGCCGCTACGTGCACCACGCCGACCGCCGCCGTCGCGTGCGGCGGGCCATCGACCGTGGCTGGCCCAGCCGGGGACTCGGCGACGTCGACAGGCGGAATCGACCGGATCGTCGGCGCGACGACGAATGAGCGCAGCCACTGGCGGGAAACGCCGGCCGCTGACGCAGGCTAGTCGGCGACGAAGCCCTTCCAGGTGGCCATGTAGGCGATGAAAGGCCGACTCAGTCCCTCTGCGCGCAGATAGTCGCGCGTGACGGGCAGCGCGGTGGGCTCGAACTCCGGGTCGGCGGCGACGCGGCGCGGGAAATCGTGGTGGAGGATGGCGCTGCGACCGATGACGGCGAAATCAGCGCCCGCCTCGACGCAGCGCCTGGCCTCCGCCGCGTTCGTGATCTTGCCGGCGGCGCCGATGCGCACGTCGCCTCGCTCCAGGTCCGTGAACCACGACAACAGGCTGCGGCCCTGGAATTCCTCCTGGTCGGGTTCCTTGAAGGCATCCCAGAGCGACAGGTCGAGGAAGTCGACGAGGCCGCTCGACATCAGTCGCTGCGCGACCTGCCGGACTTCCGCGAGCTGCATGCCGAAGCGTTCCGGGGATAGCCGCACGCCGACCATGAAGTCCGGCCGGCAGCGCGCGCGAATGCCGTCGAGGATGTCGAGCAGCAGGCGCGAGCGATTCTCCAGCGAGCCGCCGTAGCGATCCGTCCGGTGGTTGAATTCGGCGCTCAGGAACTGGCAGATCACGTAGCCGTGCGCGCTGTGGAGTTCCACGCCATCGAAGCCGGCGCGCTCGGCGCGAATCGCTGCGAGGATGAAGTCCTCCGCTAGCTGCTCGACCTCGGCGAGCGTGAGCGCCCGCGCGCCGGTCTCGACGTCGTCGGACGGGCACACCGGCGGTCCCTCGATCAGGTTCCTGGGCGCGCGCATGCCAGCGTGGTGCAACTGGACGACGGCAACGCTGCCCTCGGCCTTGATGGCTGAAGCCAGGCGCGTGAGGCCCGCGAGATGCTCGTCCGAAAAGACGCCGAGCTGCCCTGGAAATCCGCGGCCGTTCGCCTGCACGTGCGAGGCGCAGGTCATCGTGAGCCCGAACCCGCCCCTGGCACGCAGCGTCAGCCAGTGAAACTCCTCGTCCGACAGGCTGCCGTCGTCGTGGCTCTGGGAATTGGTCAGGGGCGCGAGCATGAAGCGGTTCTTCATCGCCGGGCCGCGGATGAAGCTGACGGAGTCGGAGAGGGAGTTCATGGCAGTTCCCCGCGGGATGCATGCGACGTGGAAATGAAAAAGGGCCTGGACGGACGACCGGCCAGGCCCTTTTTGAATTGGCTCCCCGAGTTGGACTCGAACCAACGACCCACGGATTAACAGTCCGTTGCTCTACCGGCTGAGCTATCGGGGAAGGGTCATTTCGAAGGGCCGAGATTCTGGCTTGGCACCCCCGCCAAGTCAAGAAAAGCCGACTGCTTTCCGTATCCTCGCCAGGGCGTCGACAAGGGTAGGCTCCGCCGCGGCAAAGGACACGCGCACGTGCCCGGGGCATCCGAAGCCCGCGCCCGGCACTACGGCGACGCCGACGGACTCGAGCAGGTGGTCGGTAAACGCGAGGTCGTCGGCGCAACCGACGGCCGACATGGCGATGGTAACGTCGGCGAACGCATAGAAAGTGCCCCAGCCCGGCAGGCAGTCGATGCCGGGGATTTCCCTGAGACCTGCGACCACGAGGTCGTGCCGGCGCCGGTATTCGCGATTCATCTCCGCCACGCAGTCCTGCGGGCCCTCGAGCGCGGCGATCGCCGCGTACTGGGAGATCGAACTGGCGTTGCCCGTGCTTTGGCCCTGGATCGTCGCCATGGCCGTGATCAGCGCCGCGGGGCCACCGCAGTAGCCCATGCGCCAGCCTGTCATGGCGTGGCTCTTCGACAGTCCGTTGATGGTCACCGTGCGGTCGTAGAGGGCAGGGCAGGCTGCTGCCAGGCTGCAGAACGGCTCCGGGCCCCACCAGATGTGCTCGTAGATGTCGTCGGTAGCGATCGTTACCTGCGGGTGGCGCAGCAGCACGTCGCCCAGCGCGGCGAGTTCGGCGCGGGTGTAGCCGGCGCCCGAGGGGTTGCAGGGGCTGTTGAGGAACAGCAGGCGCGTCCTCGTGGTGAGGGCCGCCTCGAGCTCGGCCGGGGTGATCTTGAAGCCGGCGGCCGCGGTGGTCGCCAGGATGACGGGCGTGGCCCCCGCCAGCAGGGTCATGTCCGGGTAGGACACCCAGTAAGGCGCCGGGATGACCGCCTCGTCGCCCGGCCCCAGCAGGGCCATGCACAGGTTGAACAGCACCTGCTTCGCGCCGTTGGACACGAGCACCTGCTCGCGCGAGTATGCGAGCCCGTTGTCGCGGGCGAACTTGGCGACGATCGCGTCCCGGAGCGCCGGCACGCCCTCGACCGGGGTGTAGCGCGTCCTGCCCTGGCGGATGGCCTCGATGCCCGCAGCGGCCACGTGGGCGGGCGTGTCGAAGTCGGGCTCGCCCGCAGTCAGGCTCAGGATGTCCCGGCCCTGGGCCTTGAGGCGGGCAGCGCGGGCGGTGGCAGCCAGGGTGGCCGAGGGCTTGATCCGGCCCATGCGCTCGGCGAGGCTCGCTCCGGGGGATGTGGACACGCTGACTCCGGCGGTGGGAACCTCTCGGTTCGTGACTTTTCCAACGTTACGGAAAAGTGTTTTGCCTTGCAACATGGCGCCTTCGGGCGGACAGGCCGATGACCTTGGTGACTGAATTGACCGCTCCCGACCCGGCGGCCGCGCCGAACTTCCGGCTCGAGGCCGACTACGCGCCCGCCGGCGACCAGCCCGAGGCCATCGACAAACTGTGCGAGGGGCTCACGGACGGCCTGGCGCACCAGACGCTGCTGGGCGTCACCGGCTCGGGCAAGACGTTCACCATCGCCAACGTCATCGCCAGGCTGCAGCGCCCCACGCTCGTGCTGGCGCACAACAAGACCCTGGCGGCGCAGCTGTACGGCGAGTTCAAGGAGTTCTTCCCGCACAACTCGGTCGAGTACTTCGTCTCCTATTACGACTACTACCAGCCCGAGGCCTACGTTCCGTCGTCCGACACCTACATCGAGAAGGACGCGTCGATCAACGAGCACATCGAGCAGATGAGGCTCTCGGCGACGCGCGCGCTGCTGGAGCGGCCCGACTCGATCATCGTCGCGACGGTCTCGGCCATCTACGGCCTGGGCGACCCGCAGGCCTACCTGGCGATGGTGCTGCACCTCGTGCGCGGCGACACCATGGACCAGCGCCAGCTGCTGCGGCGCCTGGCCGACATGCAGTACACGCGCAACGAGATCGATTTCTCGCCGGGCAGCTTCCGCGTGCGCGGCGACGTCGTCGACGTCTTTCCCGCGGAGTCGGACCGCGAGGCCATGCGCATCCAGTTCTTCGACGAGGAGATCGAGCAGCTCATGCACTTCGACCCGCTGACGGGCGAGGTGCTGCGCAAGGTGCCGAGGTTCACCATCTACCCGTCCACCCACTACGTGACGCCGCGCGAACGCATCCTGTCCGTGCTCGACCCGATCAAGCAGGAACTGCGCGAGCGGCTGCTGGAGCTGCGCGCGAAGGACAAGCTGGTCGAGGCGCAGCGCCTGGAACAGCGCACGCTGTTCGACATCGAGATGATGAACGAGGTCGGCTACTGCGCCGGCATCGAGAACTACTCGCGCTACCTCTCTGGTCGCGCGCCGGGCGAGCCGCCGCCGTGCCTGTTCGACTACCTGCCGCGCAACGCGCTGCTGGTGGTCGACGAGAGCCACGTGACCCTGCCGCAGCTGCAGGGCATGTATCGGGGCGACCGCTCGCGCAAGGAAACCCTGGTCGAGTACGGCTTCCGGCTGCCGTCCGCGCTGGACAACCGTCCGCTGCGCTTCGACGAGTTCCAGCACATGCAGCCGCAGAGCATCTACGTCTCGGCGACGCCGGCGCCGTTCGAGCTCGGCCTGTCGGGCCAGGTCGTCGAGCAGGTCGTTCGTCCGACCGGGCTGCTCGATCCAGAGGTCGAGGTTCGTCCGGTGCGCACGCAGGTCGACGACCTGCTGTCCGAGATCCGCATTCGCGCCTCGCGCGGCGAGCGCGTGCTGGTCACGACCCTGACCAAGCGCATGGCCGAGGACCTGACCGAGTACCTGCACGAGCACGGGGTCAAGGTTCGCTACCTGCACGCCGACATCGAGACGGTCGAGCGCTCGGAGATCATCCGCGACCTGCGACTGGGCAAGTTCGACGTGGTCGTCGGCATCAACCTGCTGCGCGAGGGCCTCGACATCCCCGAGGTGTCGCTGGTCGCCATCCTCGACGCCGACAAGGAAGGGTTCCTGCGTTCAGACCGCGCGCTGATCCAGACCATCGGCCGTGCCGCGCGCAACGTCGGGGGTACGGCGATCCTCTACGCCGACCGGATCACGGGTTCGATGGAACGCGCGATGGGCGAGACCGCCAGGCGTCGCGCGAAGCAGATCCTGTTCAACGAAGCGCACGGCATTACGCCGAAGACGATCATCAAGGGCGTCCGCGACGTCATGGAAGGCGCGCGCGCGCCGGGCGAGGAGGGCGGCGAGCGCATCGCCGTGCCGCCGCGCAGCGGCCGGGTGACGCCGGAGCAGGCGGTCAAGCAGATCAAGAAGCTCGAGGCCGAGATGATGCGCCTGGCCCGCAACCTGGAGTTTGAACAGGCCGCGAAACTGCGGGACCAGATTGCGGACCTGCGTCAGCGGGCGCTCGGCCCGGGTGCCGCCAAGCTGGCCGGGTAGCAGGCCGACAGAAGGCACTTCACGAACGACGCGGTCAAGGGCTGGCGTCGCGCCCCGACCCGCAGCTCAGGCTACTTCGCGCCTAGCGTCGCGTTTGAGCCGGCCCTCGTGCGCCCGGAGGCGACGAACTGCACGGCTGCGTCGAGCCATGCGCATCAGGAAGATGGCCTCATCCGGCTGCTGGCAGCCAGGGCAGTTCGGGGTCGTAGCAGACACACTTCATCGCATGGCCCAGCATCGGCACGCCAATTGCCACATGGAGCGCGCGCTTCTTGCCGAGGTGCGTGCCGAGCCTGGTGACGAACGCTATGACGCCGAACGCCGAAATGGCGCCGGCCCTCCCGACGCATCCGGCATACTCCGGGCCGCGGACGGTGTCGCCAATCCTCCCGGAAACCAAGGACCGGTCGCTCGAGGAACTGGAGGCGGAGCTCGGCAACAGCTGACATGGCCGGCCAGCCGTTCCGCGTTCGGCCTTGGGGAAACGTGATGAATCTAGGCGGACTCCTTGCAGTCATCGTTCTCGCCGCCAGCGCAGGTTGCAGCCGGGCGGATGGGCCGGCGTTGCCCGTTGTGACCCACCACTCCATGAAGCAGGCGCCCGCCGCCTTGCTGGCCGGAGAGGCGGTCGCCGTGAGCTACTCGGGGTTCCGGCAGGGCCAGCATCCGGATCGCGGCGACGGAGCGATCAACCCAAGCGATCAGGAAGTGCTCGAGGATCTCGAGATCCTCGTGCGGCACGGCTTCAGGCTGATTCGGGTGTATGACTCCGGCGACAATACGCGGACGGCGCTCGAGCTGATCCGCAAGCGCGATCTGCCGATGAAGGTCCTGCTGGGAATCTGGCTCGACGCCGAGATCAGCAATCACGAAGGCTGTCCGTGGCTCGAGGAGCCCATTCCAGCGGCGAAGCTGGCGGCCAACGTCGTGAAGAACAGCGCCGAGATCGAGCGCGGCATTGAGCTCGCACGGCGCTACGGTGACATCGTGGTTGCCGTCAACGTCGGCAACGAAGCGCTGGTCGACTGGAACGACCACATGGTCCCGCTGGAGAAGGTCATCGCTTACGTCCGCCGCGTGAAGGCGGCAGTCGATCAGCCGGTGACCGTGGCCGACAATTATCTCTGGTGGGCACGGTACGGCGCGCCGCTCGCCGCGGAAGTCGACTTCCTTGGGGTACACATCTATCCCGTCTGGGAAGGCAAGACGATCGATGAGGCGCGCGCGTTCACTGTGCAGAACATCGCAGCGGTGCGCGCAGCGCTGCCGGGCAAGCCAATCGCGGTCCTGGAGGCGGGGTGGCCGACGGTCGCCAGCGAGTTCGGCGATGCCGCCAGCCAGCACAACCAGGCGCGCCATTACGGCGAACTGCGGCAGTGGGCCGCGGAGACCAACACGACGGTGTTCGTGTTCGAGGCCTTCGACGAGCCCTGGAAAGGGAACCCGGACGATCCACTCGGTGCAGAGAAGCACTGGGGCCTGTTCAACGTTGATCGCACTGCCAAGGCAGCGATCAAATGACGGTGACCAGGTCCCCGAACAAATTCGCCGGGCAGGCCCTGAGTTAAGGATCTTCGCAGCCGCGCGTCAGCCGGGCGCCGGTCCGGTGGACTCCCGGATCTTGATCATAGCCTGAACGACTTCGGTTCCCTGCAGCGATGCAACCCCCTGGCCGTCGCCGATCAGCACCATCGCTGCGTGCTCGGCCATGCTCGACAGCGGTTGCCGGATGGTCGTGAGCGTCGGGCACAGCTGGCGAGCGAGTGAGATGTCGTCGCAGCCCGCAATGGACAGCTGTCCGGATACATCGACTCCGAGCAGCTTGGCCCCATTGGTCACGTCACGAGCGTTGGGTTTCCGGTTGACGACGCGAGAGACCGTCTTGATCGATACTCCGGCGAGCGCTGCAACGTCGCCTATGGTCGCTCCTGGCGTCTGGTTTGGTTCTTCTGGCCGCATGGACCCTGGGCGCGATTCCCGCGACAGGTGCAGGCAAAGTGGACTGCGCGGTCAAACTCCCAGCAGGGCTTCCCTGGGCAAATCCAGCGAAATCTGCCGAATGCAGCCGCTGCGCCGGAACAGCTCCGAACTCAATTGCGCCGGCAGCGACAGCTGCGGCAACGTCTGAATGATGCCGTCCTCCAGCGCAATTTCCAACGTTGGACGCCCTTCGCTGCACAAACGATAGACGACCGGGACCTGGCACCAGGTGAAGACCAGCCCCGACGCCGGGACCGTCAGTTCCTGCCACTGGCCGTGGACGTCGAGGAATCGGAACGGGCGAGGCTCCGGCGCAAATTCGCGCGCGCGCAGCAGCCCGGGCTCGAAGCGTACTTCGCCATCCGCGACCCGCAGGCCCAACTCGCCAAAGCGGGTAAGCACTTCTTCCTTGACCTGTCCGGTCATTCCGGGCTGCTGGGCGCCCCCATGTCCGGGTGTATGTGAATAGGGGTCCGTAGGGAAGGCGCCAAACTCCGCCGGCGTCTTGTTGAAGCCAATGCCTTCGCGTACCCGGTAGTACAGCGCGCCGAGGCGCTGGCAGACCTCTGCGCCTGCATTGCCGTCGCGCGCTGCGAAGAAATTCTCCTGCATCGCGAGCAGCAGCTTCGACACCATGTGCCAGTAGATGCAGCCGAGACCCTCGAAGCCGAACATGCTGCCGGAGCGACCGGTAAATTCGCGGTGCCTGAATACCCTTTCATAGAGGGCGCGCAGCGGCCCACGCGAGGCCTCGAGGTCGTCGCCGTAGAGTCCGGACAAGGCATCGAGCCGCGCATCCAGATCGCCCACGTTGGTGAAGTCGGCATTGAAGCGATAGCCGCCGTCGGCGTCCTGCGAGACGATCCGGTCATCCTTGGCCGCGATCATGCGCCGCAGCAGGGCGAGTCCCTCGAATGCGTCGGGCGGGATGCGGTTCTTCTCGAGAAAGCCTGGTAGCGGACGGTCGGCATACAGCATGAAGGAGCGCTGATCGGCCCGGTAGATGTCGCTGCCGAACAAGGTCTCCGCCAGCGCGGCGGCTTCCTGCGGCGCGATCGCGCCTGAGCTGAGAGCGGCGACCTGCCCCTCGAGCATGAGATACAGTGGGTCGACGCCGACCTGGCCCCCCTTCAGGTCCAGCAGGTTGTAGGCATTGTAGGTTCCATCCTCGCAACGGTTGCTGCGGATGCTGTGGTCGATCGCGGCGAGGGTGTCGTCGAGCAGGGCCATGACCTGCCCGAGCGGTCGGTCCACTTTCCCGGAAAACGGCTGGTCGCGGTAGACGGAGTGCCGGTAGCGGCTCGCCGCCAGGCCCAGTTCCTGCATCGAGTGCCAGCGCTGATCCGGGCCGATCGGCTCGTTCCCCAGCAACGGGCGGATGTGTGCGAGCGCGGCGGATGTGTCGGCCAGCCATTCGCCGACTTCCGCCGACAACGCGACAGGCCCGGGTTCCTCGGCCAGCAGCTCCTGCAGGAAGCGCACGTATCGGCGCATGTAGTACAGCGTGACCATCGAGACACCGTGGCCGACCAGTGCGTTGTTCGCGTCGTTCCACTCGGGTCGCTGCGTGTTGAGCCAGATCCCGCCGTCGACGACCAGGTTGCCGAGCTTGGCAAGCAGGGGCAAGAGCAGCTTTTCCAGCAGATTGACCTGGTAGACCTCGCCGTCGCCATCGAGAACCAGCTTCCCGTCCGCGCCCATGACTTCCACCCTGTCCGCGATCCGCGCGGCGAGGGCCGAGTCATAGTCCACTGTTCTCTTCGGGTCCGCGACGATCTCGGCGAAGCACCTGATTCGATAGGGGACGTTGGCATAGCTGAATATGGGGTGGTGCAGGAGCTCACGGAGGCGGCCCGGATGAAATCGCCTTGAGTGTTCCAGGAATTTCAGCAGGTAGACGATCTGGTGGTCGCCCCAGTAGCCGATGTGACTCCACGGGTTGCCCGGGTCCTCGACCTCCCAGTCGATACCCTCGCGCGTGATGCGATACGGATTGTATCCATCGACTGTCGAAGCATTGACGAACTTGGTAACGACGTACTCGATGAACTCCGGGTAGCTGAATGTCAGCGCCTCCCAGTTCTGGAAGATGTCCCGCCAGTTGCCTTCATAGGACAGCAACGGTTCGCCGCGAGCGTCCTTCAGCCTGATCGCAAACATGTTCCATGGGCGACTCGGATCGCCGTGACGGCGACCGAAGGTGATCGGAAGGTACTCGCAGCAGAGCCTTTCCAGCTGCGGGTCGCCGGTGCTTCTCACGGCATACAGCAGGTCTGCGATCGTCAGTGTCGCGTGGAGGCCGGCAAGCAGCGTGCCGTGACGCTCGTAGACGCCCGCATTGAAGTGGCGAACACTGCTGGCGAAATCTGCGGCCGGCACCCTGTACTGGTCGCAGAAGATCCCGCCGCGAAGGACATTGAACAGCACATTGGCGTAGTGATGCGCCGTCACGGGCTCCTCGGCAGCGGATTGAAACCCGTCAGCGGCGGCGATGATGCGCGCCAGTTCATCGCAGCCCGAGTCGACGGAACGCGCCACGACCTCGGCCGCAGCGGCCGGATCCGCGAGCTGCCGGATGATGTCGAGGACCTGTCCCTGGGTTCGTCCGACATCGGCCACGATCTGCCAGCGCTGCGACTCGCGGCGCGGCAGCACGAGGCTGACACCGAGGAAATAGGCGCCGCGGATGCCACGCTTCCGGTCTTCCTGCACCACGGGCTTGCCGAGCCGGAAATCGTTGAGTTGCAGCGACGAGAGCAGCAACGTTGGTGAGTCCAGGCCGAGGCCGTAGACGACATTGGCTCTCAGGGATTCAGACGGTTCGGCGCGGTCCGAGATCCTGGAGTAGAGCGCGTACATCGCGAGCCCGGTATCCGCGTCGAGTTCGGTCCACTTGTACGCGTCCACGAGGTTGCTCGAGTTCGTCTGGACGAGCAGCGGCGTGCCAGCGGGAAGGATGTTCTGCAGTCCATCGACCAGCTCGAGCCGCAACGTATCGTCCCCGAGATTCTGCAGCTCGCACAGGCGCACGAAACCATGCCGGTCGCTCGTGGCCCACGTGTAGCGGAAGGCCAGGCCCAGGTCATGGTTCACTTCCTCGAAGCGGAGCTTGTTGCCCAGTACGCTCTTGTAGAGATTGCGGCTGGTCGCGAAGCGTCCATCGTGTTCCCGGTTGAACGGCTCCCAGATTACGTGCCGGCCGTGCAGACCGACCCGCACGATCGTCCTGCAGCCAGTGTGCGGATTGCACTCGTGAATCCTGTCGACGGGAAGGTAAGGAAACAACGCAGTTTCCGGCGAAACGCGTCCGGCGGTCAGTCCTCCGGATGAAGAGACGAAGAGCCAGTGGTCGGCGCTCGAAATGACGCTGACAAAGAACGGCGGCATCTGGTCGACATTGCGAATGACGTAGTACCGCTCGCCGTCGACGTCGACGAATCCTCCGGCGACCGCGTCCTGGCCCGTCATGCCGGTCGCATCGCCCGGTGCGTTCGGCCTCATCGCAGCACCTCCAGCACGAGCTTGCCGACGAAGTTCTCGCGAAACTCGCTGCCGTCGTTATCGCAGTAAGCCAGCATCAGCCCGATGACCTTCCCGGCGACAGGCGCCACCGGCGTATTCCCCAGGGAACCGTCCTCCTGGTACCGCTCCGGGTAGACCCCTATGGCGAGTTCCCAGACGATCCCGTCAGTGCGCTGTTGCCAGCGGCTCTCGACATGTTCCGACAAGTCGAGCCGCCGCCTGTCGGTCCCTATGTCGACGGCCTGACTGTCGAGTGAAACATGGTACGCGAAGGCATTGTGGTTGTACTGGTGATCGCCGCCCGAGAAATCCTCGTCGATGAAGATCTCGAGAGTGTCGTCGTCATCGTCGAGTCGCAACTCCGAATGGCCGGCCAGCCCGACGGCGATCCGGCCGTTCCAGGGCCGGGTCCAGTGGTCGGGACTCTTCATTCCCGTGAGCCCGCAGAGACCGCCCACCGTCGCCCCATTGCAGTCGGTATCCCAGCCCGCGGCTACGGCGTCGCCGATGGCTGCCGAATAGTCGCCAGGGCACGAGCACAGCGCCGACGCGACCAGGGCGAGGTTATTATTGATCGCATGCACGGGCGAGAGGTCTGCATACCGCTGGTGAAGGCGGAGATCGAGTGCATACGCGACTTCATCATCCTGCACTGCCATGTGACGCGGCGGGCCGATTCGGCGTACTGGAACGCATGTCGCGAGATGGAGATCCCCGAGACCCTGGCCCACAAGCTGAGGCTGTTCGAGTCCAGCGGCAGGATCTTTCGCGACAACAACGAATTGTTTTCAGAGCCGTCCCGGACCGCGGTCATGGTGGGGCAGGGCATCGTACCGAACACCTATCACCCGTTTGTCGACAACCTCAGTGATGCCGAACTGCAGGACCTGCTGGTCGGGGTCCGGGTAGGGATAGCACGGCTGGTTGCGCGACAGCGTTGCATCGCGCCTACATGGATCTGCATTGCCCAGCCGCCAGCGGTTACCAGGCATAGGCCTCAGGCGCTGCGCCGCCGGGGCCAGGAAAGATCTCGTCCAGCCGCTTGAGAACGTCGGCGCCCAACACTATGGTGGTGGCGTGCACTGCGCTTTCCAGCTGTTCCACGGTGCGCGGGCCGATGATCGGCGCGGTGACCGCCGGGTTGTGGAGCAGCCACGCCAGCGCCACGGCGCCGGGCTCCTCGCCCAGCTCCCTGCAGAGTGCCTCGTACTGCTCGAGCCTGGAGCGGTTCGCGGCCACTTCCGCGGCGAATTTTTCGTCCTTGCGCCGTCCGGTTCGTGCCATGTCCAGCGCGCCGCCCAGGAGGCCACCGGCCAGCGGGCTCCAGGGGATCAAGCCCAAGCCGTAATGGCGACAGGCGGGAATCACCTCGAGCTCGATCGTGCGCTTATTCAGGTTGTAGATGCTCTGCTCGCTCACAAGGCCGGTCATGCCACGCCTGGACGCTTCCTGGCAGGCCGTGGCAATGTCCCAGCCGGCGAAGTTGCTCGAGCCCACGTAGACCACCTTGCCCTGCTGCACCAGGCTGCTGAAGCCCTGCCACGCTTCGTCCCATGGGCACGAGCGATCGACGTGGTGCATCTGGTAAAGGTCGATCCAATCGGCCTGCAGCCGCCGCAGGCTGCCCTCGCAGTGCTTCTTGATCTTGATGGCCGAGAGGCTGCGGCCATCGGCATTGGGCTCGGGTCGGTTGCCCTTTCGCGTCACCGGGTTGTAGACCTTGGTGGCGAGGATCACGGCGTCGCGGCGGCCACCGCCTTGGGCCAACCAGCGACCGATGATCTCCTCGGTCAAGCCATGCTGCACGGTCCAGCCGTAGACATCGGCGGTGTCGAAGAAGTTGATGCCCAGCTCGAGGGCACGATCCATGATCTTGAAGCTGTCCGCTTCGCTGGTGACCCAGCCGAAGTTCATGGTGCCCAGGCAGAGGTTGCTCACCAGGGCGCCGTGGGCACCGAGACGCTTGTGTTGGACGGACATGCGTATGTTTCCTTGCTGTGTGCGCGACGTGTTCCGCATTGTACGAGCCGTCTGCCTCGCGCGGCGATCGCGGGCTTCGACCGTTGGCGCGTCCTGCCGTTGGACGATGTGACACGTCAGAAGGTTGTTAATTAATCATTATTAAACAGGTTGTTACGATATATTATTCACCTTAAGTCTCCATACTGCGGACGTGTGAGTCTTGCTGCCGCGTGCTAGAGGGCGGGGTCCATTCGCGGGTGGTGCTGATGGAGCAGATCAACCTGCACTTTACCGGCGTTTTTCACGCGATCACCGCGGCGCACAACCTGTTGGAGGCGATGATCGACAACCATGTGCACTAGGGCGTCGCGCTGGGGCTGGAACGGCGGTGAGCGCATCGCCGTGCCGTCGCGCAGGGGCCGGGTGACGCTGGCGCAGGCGGTCAAGCAGATCAAAAAACTCGGAGCCGAGATGATGCGCCTGGCACGCAACCTGGAGTTTGAGCAGGCAGCGAAGCTGCGCCTTGAAGAAGGCCGGGCATTCCGTTATCTTTGCGCCCCCTTTCGGGCGCGTAGCTCAGCGGTAGAGCACTTCCTTGACATGGAAGGGGTCACAGGTTCGATCCCTGTCGCGCCCACCA